>SVBN01000040.1 GCA_015058875.1 Erysipelotrichaceae bacterium
AAGAAGAGAATGCCTGCAGGATGCCGATTGTTGCCGAAGAGCTCTGCAGCACGAAAGCAACGCCGGCACCGATTGTATAACCGAGAAACGGATTATCTCCCAGACGGGAGAACAGGTTTTCAAAGATTCCTGTTTCACCGAGCACATTGACTGCATTCGTCATATTCAGCAGGCCGGTAAAGAGAACGCCGAAACCGATCATGATGTTTCCGATCGTCCGGGAATTTCTAATATTCTTTCCGCCCATCAGCAGCACAATGCCGATGATCAGGGCAATCGGTGCGAGCGTGGAAGGTTTCAGGAATTCGAGAATACCTCCGGCGGAAGAATCCAGATCCAGAAGACGGATGATCTGACCGGTCACGGTTGTGCCGACGTTGGCGCCGATGACGATCGGAACCGCCTGGGTAAAGGTGACAATTCCGGCACCGACCAGACCCGATGTAATGACAATAGTTGCCGTTGAAGACTGGATTAAGGCGGTGACCAGGGTTCCCAGTAATAATGCCTTGACGGGATTGTTGGTGACATGTTCCATGGCAATCTTCAGAGCGCCCGAAGAGCTTTCCTTCAGACTGTCCCCCATCAGCCGCATGCCGTACAGGAACATGGCAAGTCCGCCGAACAATGATAATACGTTGAATATACTCATAAAACTCCTATACTATGCGTCTGACAATTTCTTCGATATCTTCTCTGCTCTCAGAAAAGACCGTGACATAGCCCTGCAGGGACTGTGCCTTCGTCTTCAGAACTCTGGAATGTCCGGAGACAAAGATCTGAGCCCTGTATCTGCTGTTTTTTGCCTCCTGAATCAGGTTGGCTCCGGCGCTGTTGCCGTCAAAGGCGATCAGTGCGGAAGGCCTCCGCTTGAAGATCTCGTACGCAAAACTTTTATATAATCCCGGTGCGACCGGTTCGATCGATATTCTGATTTTCACGCCGGCGCGTTTCAGCGCGTCGATTTCCCGCTGTTTCAGCATGGTCGGGACAATGGAGTAAATCTCAAACCTGCCCTGATTGCGCTCAATCAGATATTTTTCATATCCGGATATCCTGTGACCGATCACAAAGAACATCTCCTTCGGATCGCCGGCTTCCATCAGCCTGTCAATCAGCAGCTTCCCGGCTTCACTCATCCGCCCGGGTGCGCTGCAGAAGGAAGATGCCGCGATTACCACCGGCCTGCCGGACTCCCGCATCGGAACAATCAGATCCCTGAGCGCTTCCTCCGCGGGGATGGTTCCTTCCGAAAGAATCATCTGTCCGCTCCCGCACACGGAGGACGAAATTCTTTTCCCGAGATATGCACCGGGAGATTCCTTGCCTGCCGCCGTCTCAAACCGCGCTTTCTTTTCTTCAAATTCCATGATCAGCGCTCCGATGGTTTCATCTTCCGCCCGCTTCATTTTCAGCAGATCGTCATGATTCAGATTCAGCATTTTCTCCAGGGAAAGCTGCTCATCAATGGAATCGGTTCCGTAAAGCGCACCGCCGTCGGTTCCCTGAACGCATTTCACGCCGGCTTCCAGATACTGCTTCAGGGGATGCACATCCAGACTGTTCAGATTGTTCAGACGCACATTGGAAGTGATCTGGAATTCCAGAACCGCACCGGATGAACGCAGATCCTCCAGCAGCTGTCTGCCCTTTGCCGATCTGAGATTTGCCGTATACAGGCCGTGTCCGATCCGCATATGCGGCATTTTCTGTCCCGGTGAAAGCGATTCACGTACACACCGGATGCTGTTGTATACGTTATCCTTCAGACTGTCATTCTCACCAGCATGAATGCGGATCACAAACGACGGTTCATCTTCCGCAATCCTGACAATTTCCCGGATGACCGGCTGCAGCGTCCGGATATCGTTGATCTCCTCACCGACAAAGTCGCATCCCGATACATACGGATCCGAGGCGACGGCCTTCAGCACGCTGAGATTCTCATTCAGATAATCCGATGCAGTCACATCATCCCTGACAATCGTCAGCGGAATTCTGCGGATCGCGGCCAGGAAGCGGATCCTGACCCCGGTGTCCTGATAAATATGTTCCAGCACGGCGTGTGCCTCTTCAAGCATATGCGCCGCCTGCGTACGCTTCACCAATGTGGTATCGGAAATCTCACAGTATGTGATGCCGCAGCGCTGATAATTCCGGGCAATCCACAGCAGTTTGTTCTGAAAGAGGCTGTTGCCCGCATAGCGCGGATCCTGCATGTCCGCAGCCATCTGCTTCAATGCATTGCGGATATCGGCATCCTCCGGAAGCT
This sequence comes from Erysipelotrichaceae bacterium, assembly GCA_015058875.1. GTDB lineage: Bacteria > Bacillota_I > Bacilli_A > Erysipelotrichales > Erysipelotrichaceae > Bulleidia. Next base: position 2,273 of record SVBN01000040.1, read on the forward strand.
GCCTGTCACGAAAATCCAGCAGATCATCCGCCTGTGTTCCTTTTGTAAATACATAGCGGTAAAGATAAACCTTCTCCAGATTTGTGAATACCGCCTGGCCGTCCTTCATCACAGCAAGCGACGCCCGGATCCGGTCAATGTTGTATTCCGCATTTTCCGGGTTGTTCAGGATCAGATCCGCAAAATTGATAAATGTGTGGTCATCAATCTTCCGGATCAGATATTTCCCCTCCAGCGTACTGTCCGCATACAGTTCTGCGGCGGCTTCCCTGCGCTCCTCCAGCAGCTTTCGCTGTTTCTCATTCAGGCGCAGATCAAGCTTCTTTATATAATAGAGCGGATAGCGGATCTGGTGACGGATACCCAGTGCAATCAGGATATCCGCCGGCAGATTGGCATTCATATGCGTATGCAGATCCGAACGGAACTTCACGTCTTCCAGAATATATGTTTTCACGATGGTCCTGGCGATATCGTAGCGGTATTCCTTTGTCTGTGACATCAGGGTCTTGGAAATCGAAGGAATCGATGCTTTCATTTCCACCCGTCCGTCCGGAAAGATATTCGCAATCTTTGTATTTCCCAACCGGAAGATATACATCCGCTCGTTATATGCATTGATATAGCACGGAACGATGCCGCGGATAACTTTCAGTCCCTGACCGTCATAGCTCAGCGGCAGACCGCAGAGCTTTGCCAGATTTGTAATCAGATTCCCGGTTCCGTGATTCGGTGTCCGCAGTTCATAAGACATTTCCTTTCCGTTCAGGTACAGCATTACCGCAATATCCTTTTCTTTATCCAGGTAAAAATGTCCGAAAGTATTCATAGTTCACCAGCCGTAATTTTCATATATTATAAGTCATAAATTTCCTTTATCACATCAAAACGAATTGTTATGAAAATGTATCCGCTTACATAGCAGATCATTATGCTATACCATAAAAACAGATAATATCCTCCCCAAACCGACTGCTTATCGGGACATCCTTTCCGAAAAATAATCTGAAAAAATGCTGGACATCTGAGAAAACTGTGGTATTATAATCCATGCAACGCGGATGTGGCGGAACAGGTAGACGCGCTGATTTCAGGGGTCAGTGGGGAGACTCGTGCAGATTCGAATTCTGTCATCCGCACCATGAGAAACCGGAGAAATCCGGTTTTTTTATTTGTTCCGGCAAAAAGGGAAGCCTTTTTTGAAAGCTCCCCCGTATTTATTCAGGATATATCATGCTGTCCAGCCAGCGCTGTGACCCGAATTCCATTTCATCCTCATAATCATCGGAATCATTGTAATATGTCAGCTCACCGGTTCTGCCTGTCACAGTATCACAGCAGATCCCGAAGCTGTAGAACTCATAGTCCAGCTGTCCGAGAATCATCTGCCCGCAGTGCATGGAAGCTTCCCTGCGGACCAGTGCGCGCAGGTCTTCCTCATTTCCGATATCCTGCGGACTGTATTCTTCACCGCCGATGCGCAGCCGGCAAACCGGATTCATTTCAGTCCCTGTTCTTTCTGTTCACGGCGCACTTTTCTGTCTGCGATGATATCGGAAATATCAAACGGCCGCTCATCCTCCTGCTGTTCATACACATTCATAAACGGGACATCTTCCGGCGTGCGCAGCGGGAACTCGCTTTTTGCCGTGACATCCTGAAGACTGCACCGGGTCACGCCGATATACATATTCGGAACCACTTTCCGCTCATTCAGCGGCTTGATCTCCCTGTGATTGCAGGTATACAGACAGTTATATCCCCGTTCCCACAGTTGTGGATTGTCTTTGTAATCCACGATTTCCGTGACGCCTCTGGCAATAACGGAACGGTAGTCATGATAATGTCCCTTGTATTTCCTGTCCGGGAAATCATTGAAAATACTGAACTCAACACATACACGCGGATCTTTTCTCAGCAGATCCAGTTTCTTCCCGGTTTTGGAAAAATGCGTATATATGATCAGTTCCGTATCCGTCATTTCATAGCCGAAGCTCAGCGGCACAACATACGGAAAACCCTCCTCATCATTCATTCCGACATTGGCAATTACCATCTGATCCAGCATGGCCTTCACAATTTCCTTATCATATACTTCTCTCTCAAAGCGGATCATAACCGTCACCTTCCTTCATGTACATTGTACAAAAATAACGTGCAGCTGTGCCGCACGTCTGTTCAGAATCATTTTGTTTTCAGGGCATTCCGGTAATCCGAGCTCAGAATCATTCCGGCAAGCTGCTGTCTGAGCCGGTTTTCTTCCGCCTGATCGGGAATCGTTTCATCGGTGACGGACACTGTTTCCGCATAAGCTTCCGCAAATTCCAGCGTCTTTCTCATATTCAGTCCGCTGCAGCGGGCAATCGTCCATGCGGCCGCATGTCCTTCCATGGTGCCGCTCAGATCCACTCTGTCATGATTCTGCGGTTCAATCAGATATTCCTCTTCCCCGTCAAAGCAGAGACAGCGCATATCATTCAGCAGGATGATCACCGGCGCTTCCGTCAGGGAACAGAGGTACTGCGCGGCTTCATTGAGATCCGCCGCTCTTCCTTCGCAGAGATAAGACGCTTCCGCTTCATTGATATGCAGCACCGGATGCAGATCATAAATCTGCTTCATCAGCTGTTCATTCATCAATACGCTTCGTCCTCCCGGCTGAAAGATCACCGGTATTTCTGCAGACTGCACAAATCCGAGCAGGGTCTGCGGATCCTGTTCAAACTGTGTTCCGGACAGCAGAATCCAGGCATAGTCTTCCGGATCAAAATCCGGAATATCATTCACGGAAAAGGAATACTCACTGCCGCCGACCATCATCATGCCGGTATTTCCTTCCGGATCAATCAGCGTATAGGTGCATCCGGCTGTTTCTTCCCGGTTTTTCAGAATGATTCCGTATTCCTGTGCCATCTGACGGACCGTCTCGCTGTAAACACCGGTTCCGACAGGAGAGATCAGATCATACGGCATATTCAGCATCCGGAATGCATTGGCCATGCACCAGCCGCTTCCCGATACACGGTATTCCGTTCTCTGCGGATGGATATCCTCGTTTCCTCTGGGAAGCTGATCCACCCAGGATGCGATATCCAGGCATGTGCTTCCGATGATCAGTACCTTTTTCATAAAACCTCCGGGAAAACGAAAACTCCGATGCATGACCGGAGTTTTTATGGTGGTCCCAGGCAGAATTGAACTGCCGACACCAGCATTTTCAGTGCTGTGCTCTACCTACTGAGCTACAGGACCATGGTTGCGAGGGAAGGATTTGAACCAACGACCTCCGGGTTATGGGCCCGACGAGCTACCAGGCTGCTCTACCTCGCGATAAGATATTGGCGGAGGAACTGGGATTCGAACCCAGGCGCCGCTTTCACGACCTGCCGGTTTTCAAGACCGGTCCCTTCAACCACTTGGGTATTCCTCCATCCGCAAGTGGACCCTGAAGGACTCGAACCTTCGACATGTCGGTTATGGGCCGACCGCTCTGACCGACTGAGCTAAGGGTCCGATTCGGCATGTCCTTCAAGAAATAATGGTAGCGAGGGTGAGACTCGAACTCACGACCTACCGGGTATGAACCGATTGCTCTAGCCAACTAAGCTACCTCGCCACATGTTTCTGCACTGGTCGGGATGGCAGGATTTGAACCTGTGACCCCTTGATCCCAAATCAAGTGCACTACCAAGCTGTGCTACATCCCGAATAATGGCGCGCCGAGCAGGAATCGAACCCGCAACCTTTTGATTCGTAGTCAAATACTCTATCCAGTTGAGCTATCGGCGCATGCACTTATTTGTTCAGTGCTTAGTTATAATAGCAAACTCCTTGGACAAATGCAACTGCTTTTTTTATCTAATTTTTCCCGCCGGAAACAGAACGCGTCAGATAAAGATTATCGGAAATGTTATTCATACATAATGTTTTCTCTGTAATAATCGGAATTCAGGCTCAGCTGATAGTTCAGATACCCTTTTCCTTTCTCCTCGAGCAATGTCGGTTTTGAAGAATACAGGTCCGTCCCGAATCCCAGCCGGTCGCCTTCAATGGTGCATCCCATCGCGGAAAGCGTTGTCGGAAACAGATCCATCGTGCTGTAATACCGTTTCTCCGACGGTTCTTCTTTCTGAGAGTTGATCACAGCGGTAAAGGTTTTCCGCTCATAATCCACCGGCATATCTTCAAAATAGGAAGAATTCATGCACAGATGATCGCCGTTCAGAATAATAACGGTATCCTTTCCCCATGGCTGGCTCTGAATCCAGGAAACATATTCCGCCACCCGCTTTGAAGAACATGCAAAAACATTTGCGTATTTATCCGGCAGTTCATCGCCGCAGTCTTCGCACAGGTATCCGCTCGGAAAATGCGTATCCACCGTCAGGATGCTCAGGCAGAACGGTTCTTCAGACCCGGCAAGACGCCGGGCTTCCTGCTTTGCGGCTTCAAACAGCTTTGCGTCTTCCATACCCCAGAACACCTTGTAATCTTCCGGTATCAACCCTGTTTTCATTGCGTATTTATAATCGTAGATTTCGGCATTGCCGTGGGCGGAATAATAGCTGTCGCGGTTGCCGAACTTGGCGTCGCTTCCCATCATCACTTCGTTCCGGTAACCGTTCTGTTCCAGTATATCCCCCAGCGTCATGGCTCCCGGCAGGAATGACGCAATGCTTCCCTTTGTATTGGACTGATAATGATTGATGCCGAGCGGAATTCCGGAGGACTGGGCAACCATGCCGGCAATGGTCCATGTGGAGTTATAGAGCGGAACCGCTCCGTTCAGCGTTTCTTCCTCTCCGTTGAAGCAATCGTATTCCATTGCAAGATCCGTCAGTTCCGGAATCGCATTAAAGCTCTTTCCGCCTCCGGACTGTTCGTCCGCAACCGAGATCTCCATCGATTCCATAAAGATATAGATCAGATTCTTTTTCTGCGCCGGGAATGAAACCCTGACATTTTCCGGTGCCGTATATACCGTATCGTACAGTTCCGTATCGAATTCCAGGGACACAAAATAATCGTTGATATGATAGTTCTTCCAGAAGACTTTTGCCTGGGCAAAAATCAGATATGCCCCGGTACATACTGCCGCCCACTGCACGGCAATGATGACAAGATCCGTATAACGGTATTTTTTCAGAAGTTTTCTGACCAGCAGACATACAGCCAGTACGCCGAGTCCGGCAAGCAGACTGTACATCACGGTCTGCGAACAATGCTCATACAGATCGGAGAACATCTTCCAGTTCGCACCTTCCAGATTTGTTGTCAGATGGAACAGCAGCTGATCCGCCGTCACGCCCTTAAAGGATTTCACCAGATAGCTGTATCCTTCCTTCATCAGAGCAAAAAGAACAAACAGCACAAATACCGGAACACATCCGAGTACCGTCATGAATGCCGTCGGCTTTCTGCCCTGTGAGCGCATGCGGCTGTGCAGACGCAGCTGCAGCCAGAGAACCGCTGCGGCAGCCGCAAGCAGAATGCAGACAGAGCGGAATACGCCCCGGCAGATCCGGGCAGCCGCATGGATATATTCACACAGATGGTAGTTATAGACAGACCGGAATCCGACCGTAAAAAGGTCATCATTCCTGCTCATCTGCACATGATCCGAATTGATATTGTAGGAAATGCTGTCAATCAGTGTTCCGTGATCCGGATCATAGACGACAACGTTCAGTCCGTTCGCATCCGCGGAGTAATCCTGCCCGTTGATGCGGATGACTGTCCGGTTGCCGTCGTGCACGCCGGCACTCATGACATAGACAGCATCTTCCGTGAGCTTCACATTCCGCGCAATCGCATCCTCCCCGGTATCCGTTCCGGCCTTTCCGGCATACATATATCCGACCAGGCTTCCGTCTTCGGGAACTTCAAATGCGCCTTCTTCAAAGCCGAATCGCTCGGCGGCTTCCTGCATCTCCTCATCCCATCCGTCCGTGCTGCCGCCGCGCAGCGCAAACAGAATCAGATATCTCCGTCCGTACGTATCCAGCATTTCCGGAATGCTCATTTCATGCAGGTAATCATTTTCGGGATAGAAGACATCCCGTTCTTCCAGGAATGCATCCAGTATGATCCGGGAATAATATTCCCCGTCCTGCGGATTGCCGGACAGAAGGCCTGCCCAGAATTCCTGCCACCAGGCTGTCATGCGGTACATTTCTTCGGTATGGACGACAGAAATCGTATCATCTTCCGTGATTTCATCGGGAAGCTGAAGCCTTCCCTCTTTCGGGAGTACGGCTTCGCCATGAAAAAAACCGGAAACCGAAGAAATCTGCGCCCCGTCGTTCAGCGAAGCGGTGATTGAGGCAGTTCCCGGAAAGAAACATGCCAGCGCCAGTGCCAGGATCACTCCCGCAAAGAGAAAATCCATCCATCCGAATTTCAGTTTTCCGATTTTAATTTCCATCCCGTATATTGTAACAACCCGTGTTCATTCATGCACGTCAAATAACGTGCATTCTTCTGCCATCCGCTCTGTTTCTGTCAATCTGTCGCTGCGGATCCAGTCCAATGTAATCGGACTCAGCGCGACATAGCCGTTTTTTACAAGCGTCAGATCACCGTCCTCATGAATTTCACTCTGATCGGAAGGCACGTCGATCAGCGGACAATGCAGACGCAGCTTCCCGTTTTCTTCAGGGATCAGATCCAGCTGTCTGCCGTATCTCCTCCGTCCGTCAAACCGTGCCGGGCGGATACCCCTGATCTTTTCCAGCGGCAGCGCCGGCACATTGATATTGAGCACATAGTCCATGCACTTCTCATCCTGCAGAAACAGCGGGATCAGCTCTGCGCATACCGCGGAGGCTGCCTCCAGCATTTCAGCAGAAGGATGGGAAGAAGCCACGGAAACCGCAGCCGAAGGAATCCCGAGAATGGTCCCTTCCGAAGCAGCGCCGACCGTTCCGGAATAAATGCAGTCTTCCGACACATTCCAGCCGTCATTGATGCCGGAAATCACAAGATCGGGCTTCACATCCATCAGGCCGCACAGCGCCGCAAAAACGCAGTCCGCAGGCGTTCCGCTGATCGCCCAGGCATGCTGTGCATGCGCAAACGGAATCTCTTCCGCAAACAGATCATGGCGGAAATAGGTCACGCTGTGGCTGGCGGCGGAGCGCTGGGTATCCGGCGCAGCGACCCAGACACGATGATCCCTGCCGAAACGGCGGACAAGTTCCCTGAGTCCGTCCGAATGAATCCCGTCGTCATTTGTGATCAGAATGTTCATCGGCTCACTCTTCATAGACAAATCCGGAATCCAGTTCTTCCAGGGTCGGACTCACGCCGGTTCTGTCGCGGTCGGAAAGAATCAGTTCCGTATCCGGAAGCAGTTCATCCCAGTTCAGCTGTTCCGGATCATAGAAGCAGCTGATGCCGCCGTTGTTTTCCGGTGCCCCGTTATAAGACGCGTCTACCTTATATGTATATTCGCTGTCATCTTCGATAATTGCAACGCCGTGTGCAAATCCCTTCGGAATAAATACCAGCAGGTCGTCGTTCTTCGTCAGTTTAATGCACACCGCTTTGCCGTAGGTCGGACTTTTTTTCCGGCAGTCCACAGCGAGATCATAGAATGATCCTTCACTGCAGCGGATCAGCTTTGCCTGGGCGTACGGTTCCTTCTGGAAATGCAGTCCGCGGATGGTTCCCCGCTTCAGGCTGTGGGAACAGTTGTCCTGTACCGGATGAAAATCAATTCCGAGACGGTCGAATTCATCCTGCGAATAGATTTCCATAAAATAGCCTCTGGCATCCGGATGGCGGTCCAGCGAGATCACCTTCACCGCATTGAGATATTCCTGAACGATCTTCATATGTTTTAGTCCTCCCCGATCACCTGTTTTACTTTATACTTTGCGCCTGTCAGCAGCGTTACCGTACAGGCATCAGCCGCCTGATCAAACTCTTTGTTTTCCCAATACTGGACCATGACATAGTCCACGTTGTATTCCCTGAGATAACCGCATGTATGCGAATAATCCGGTTCCGTATTCTCTTCCCAGGCAAGATGCCTTCTGGCAATCTGATAGAATTCCTCATTCACTCTGGTATTCTCATAGAAATGCTCTCTCGGGCTGAACACCAGATATGCTTCGGGAATATAGGTCAGCGCCGCTCCGGTCTGGGCAACAATGACCGGCTGTGAATCATCGCCGTCCTGATCAATATAGTCTTTCATCGCCAGGATCGCCTGATGCTCATCCGCATCGATCTTGTAAATATGATCCACTTCTTTTCCGCCGCTGATATATACCCAGTAGATTCCGGTTCCGGAATCCTGCAGGAAGGATCCGATATTGCCCAGCAGTACGGCTGAGGCAAGGATTCCCGACAGCCCGTACCGGAACGCCTTCCGTTCTCCGGCCGCCCGGTACAGATAGATCATGATCAGCGTTTCGCTCATCGGATTGAACAGCGTCATGAAGTTCCGGTAGAAAACCATGCCGGTAATCGTATTGCACAGCATGATCGTGCAGAGCGGATTCAGGAAAAATACCAGCAGGATGATCATCAATGTCCGGATCCATCTGTCCTCCCTGCTTTCCGCCTTCCATATGATCAGTACGATGCCTGCCCAGCGCAGCACATCGATCACTTTCTCCAGCCAGTCGGCATGGATGAACAGGTAGTCGGTAATCATATCAATCTGGCGGAAGCTGGTGAAATAGTAGCCGTAGTTGATCAGATAGTCGTGATGCATGCGGTCCATCGCAAAGGATCCCGCCGCAAATATTGCCGGAATCCCGATAAAGAAGATCAAAACAGCATACCGGCTGAAGAAGCTGTCCATCCTGTGCACGACGGAAACCAGCGGTTTCCGGTCACGGAACAGGATGATCAGCCCGTAAACAAGAAACACGGCAATGCCCAGTGCGGCATGCGATCTGCCGAAGAATGCGCAGACATAGACCACCATCGGAATGATCATCGTCATCATATCCCGCAGTGCATCCTTTTTATGAATCAGGAAGATATGCGCCGCAAAGCTGTACAGCACCGCAAATACCATGAACAGATAGCTGGAGGAACACGCCAGTCCGGCCGCCGTGACCGGAAGAACGAGATATTTCAGATTCTCATTGTTCCCCCGCATATATGCATAAAGCACATAGATAATCATGACGACAAACAGATTCCGGTACGTATTGCCGTAGAATGCAAACGCGGTATTCCAGTAGAAGAAATTCGTATAGAACAGCCCAAAGGCAAGCAATGCATATTCGAACAGCCTGTCTTTCAGTTTCATGGAGCGGACAATATTCACAATTAACATGGAAGTCAGGACATTGTAGACCAGTCCCATCCCCCAGATGACAATGACCATGTTGGAAACATAGCCCTGTGATCCCAGAAGGTAATACGGAACATTGATCAGCCAGCACAGGAATGACGCAAAGTGATAATATCCCTGGAACAGGTAATACAGGTCCCATTCCTCACCGCGCAGTCCGTTGGTCAGATTGAACATATTCAGCGACGGTGCATTGATGTTCATTGCAATGTAGTTCAGATAGGTCGCGCTGTCGGAATAATCCAGATCAATATACATCCGGCTGAACACAAACAGGAATGCACAGGCCGCACAGAGAATGATCAGCGTATCCTTCCGTTTCAGTGAAGCCAGAAGATCACGCCATAAAAGCAGAGCATTCACCAGGCCGGCACCCAGAACAATTGCGGAAGGAATGACAATCCAGGTGAAGGACAGATTCATCAGCTGGGCGGGATAATAGCACAGCTGCAGCAGCGACAGCAGCACGGCAAATCCCAGAGGGGCAGCAAATCCCTTCCGCTCTGTTTTCAGCAGTTTCAGAAAGCGGAGACCGAGTCCTTCACTGATCAGAATCAGAAACACCGCCGTTAACAATGTTTTCTTCATGAATGAAGTTCCTTTCCGTGCCGTATGCCCAGCAGCAGGAATGCTGCGGTTATATAAACAATATTCGTCAGGATGAGCACCAGTGACATCCTGCTGCAGTCAGACGCATTGACCAGCATCTTTGAGAAGACAAAGCATGCGGCTGTGGAAATCACGGCGCATACCATCTGAAGATTCTCATGGGAAAGAATGACCAGGATCTGGGAAACAATCCAGGTAAAGGCCAGCGTCACGCCGCTGATGATGCCGAGATACAGATATGTATAATACGGAGCCGCAGCCGCACCGTAGACAATCGAGATCACGGGTCTGCCGAGAAGATATGTCATCACTTCAGCCGCAAGACCCAGTCCGGCCGCCCCGCCGCACAGCAGGAACAGATATTTCCGGAACAGTTTCATATCAGCGCCGTGATACGCCTTTGCCATATACGGAGCCAGCGTATAGATGAGCACATTTATTACAAGCTGCAGAAAGATTACAAACGTATAGATCGATGTGTAGATCCCGAGATCACCGAGATCGCCGATCCTTTCATAGAACAGCCTCGGAACAGCCACGATCAGGGAAGCCAGAAGCTCAAATACCATGATCGGAAAGCAGGCCTTCAGGATACCGGCCGTACTTCCGCTGAAGCGGACGGAAATGTCCGCCTTCTCCAGCTTCCGGAATTTTCTCAGATTGAAAAACAGGAAGATCAGAAGCGAAAGCACCGACAATCCGGCAAATGCCATAGCCAGCGATCCGCCGGAAAACAGCACGCCGGCGAATGCCGTCACATATAACAGCGAGCGCAGAATCATACTGCCTGCATTGATTTCCATATGAAAATTCTTCTGGCAGAAGCAGTCAATCACTTCAATCAGTGCTTCAGCCCCCTTGAACACGGTATAGGCGCACAGCACCGCATTCTGTTCACCGCTGTATCCGCCGATCATGACAACCGGAATCAGTACGGCAACCGACAGCACCACCGAAAGCACGCGGGCGCTGAAATATTCTCCGGAAGTATACTTCCCTTCCACATCCGAAACGATGAAGCTCCGCATGCCCCACAGTCCGGCCGCATACAGCGTATTGCCGATAGACGAGGCGACCGCATAGATGCCGCTGGCTTCGGGTCCGAGCTTCCGCAGGATAATCGCGGAAAGCGCCCAGATTGCGAAATTGTACATCACCATCCCGACGGTATTCCATGCAAGATTCTTTTTCAGTCCCGAATCAGCGCTCATTGCCTTCCATCCTCTGCTTAACGCATACAAGTATATCATAATGCCGTATCTCTTCCCTGACACTGAAAACAGCGGACAATGTCCGCCGTCCTTTCAGATTTTCATTGTCAGCCAGATATATCCGGCCAGGATGCCGCAGAAGATCAGCGCCTGCTTGCCGGTGTGTCCGGTCAGCACGCCGATGAACTCACGCACTGCCGCATTCGGCCAGTAATACCATTTTGTTCTTGCCCCCATGCCCTGCGCACGCATCTTTGCTCTTCTTGCGTGAATGCCGGAACGGAAGACATGATAATTGGTTGTAAAGAATGCAATCTTTCCTTCCGGATTGACCGCGAGAATCTTTCCCTTGGAATACTTCATATTCTCAGCGGTATCCGTTGACTGATCCTCGGCAATAATCCGTCTTTCTTCAACTCCCCGGGACATCAGATACGCCTTCATGGAAGCAGCTTCCGACTGCACCTCATCCGGGCCCTGCCCGCCGGAAACAATAAAGTACGCTTCTTTTCCTGTTTCCTCTTTCTGTCTGCGGTCAAATGCCAGCGCCTGATCCAGTCTTCCCTGCAGCAGCGGTGTCGGCGTACCGTCTTTTCTCAGTCCGCACCCGAGCACAATCAGAAAGTCCTTGTCCCGTTCCGGAACATGCAGTGCCGCAATCGCATCGGCAATGATCGTACCGATCATCATGCATTCAAAATACAGATAGATTGCCGACCCGGCGTTGACCAGAACCCGCAGCGCTGTATGGCTGTGCGGATCGGCAGAGATCCACCTGTCCAGCAGAGCGATGATAATCTCGCCGCCCACCAGGCAGACCGCCAGCAGAATCCCGAGCAGATTGATGAAGCTTTTTCCTTCATGACGGATCAGCGCAAGATTGGATATAAGCAGCGACCCCGAGAACACGGCCAGAAACGGTGCTGTCAGATACATATAGCTTTTGGCAGAATCCGTCAATAGCTCCAGCATGTCCTTCTTCAGGAACGGCTGCTGGGAAAACCAGCCCTCCGCGGCCGCATGGATATGCGTGCTCAGCAGAAACAGCAGAAACAGTGCGAAGCCGGAATAGATCACGGTATTGTACGAGTACGGATTGTACTGCAGCTGCTTGAAGAAGGCGCTGATCAGCGAAATGATTGTCAGAAGGATGAAAACAATCAGTATCATGTTCGCCCATAGAATCCTGAGCGGATCTTCCTGATACAGCAGCGCGATCATCAGACAGAATGTCAGCACCGCAAGAATCAGCGTATTGTACAGCTTCGGCTTTATATGTCTTGTGTCAAATTTCATATAGCTCTATGCCCATATAAGAAAAAAACGGTCCCCTGACGGATACCGGAATTCTGCACAGTGGTGCGGATGACGGGACTTGAACCCGTACGATGTTGCCATCAACGGATTTTAAGTCCGTTGCGTCTGCCGATTCCGCCACATCCGCTTAATAAAAATGGAGGTACCTGCCGGGGTCGAACCGGCGATCACAGAGTTGCAGTCTGTTGCCTTACCACTTGGCTAAGGTACCATATCCATTTGCTGTTTGCCAAATCATTATATAAAAACAGGACAGAAAATGCAACACAAAGAAATCCGTGTCCGGACCCGCACTGTTTTTCAAAAACATACCGGTATTTCTGTCTTATAATATCGGTGAAAGATGGAGACCGATATGAGTGAAAATGTTCTGAGCAATGAGAAATTAAGAGAGATATTCCGGGGACTGCAGGAAGAAGCAGGATCCCTGCTTCAGCAGAAAGAAAAAGCCCTCGAAGTCATCGGCGCAGTCAACGGCAGACTGGAAAAAGATGAAATGCTGAGAAATGCCGTGGAAGATATTCCCGGCATGAGCGCATTCGCCGAAAGCTGGCTGAAAGGTGAAAACCCCGAAGCATCCGAGAATTCCGTATCCGCCGTGCTTGCGTCTTTCATGTATTATATGAAAACAGATGATGCAATTCACGATCAGATCCCGGTAATCGGATATATTGATGATCTGAGAGTATTTGCATTCGCCCGCGAACTGGCTGCGGAAGACCTGGACCGGTTCGCCGGCAGAAACAGCTGAATCCCCATAACACGCACAGGCCGGATCAACCGGCCTGTTTTCATTCACTGTCTGTTTATTAATCCTGATAATGGGAACATCCCAGCATATCTTCATAGAACTGATACGGAACTTCCAGATTTCCCCTTCCTTTTCCCAGTTCAATCCACGGCTTTGTTTTGCCGTGATAATCCGAGCCGCCGCTCTGCTTCAGCTCAAACTGCTCCGCCAGTTCGACGGCGGTTTTTGTCATCTCTTCATCAAATTCCGTATATCTGGTTTCAATCGCATCCAGTCCGGCGTCTTTTGCCTGCGGCAGGAATTCCAGCATTTCTTCCGGCGTAAGATTCAGCAGCGGATGTGCCATGATCGCTGTTGCTCCGAATGTCTTGATAAAGCGGACCGCTACGATCGAAGGAATCCGTTTTGCCGGGAAATAGAAGCCGTTCCCTTCTTTCAGCAAAGTATCAAACGCTTCCGTGACATCCTTCACATAGCCTTTGGAAACCAGCACTCTGGCCACATGGGCACGGTTGAAATCTTCACCGTCCGTCAGCGCGGAAGCTTCTTCGGCGCTCACTTTATATCCGGCCTTGTTCAGATTTTCCAGCAGTTTCTTGTTGCTGTTGATTTTGGCGATGTGCGTCAGTTCCAGGAAGTCCTCGATTTCACTCCAGTACTCCTCGCGGAAGAACAGACCGACAATATGAATTTCCTTACCCTTCCATTCGGTTGTAAACTCACATCCCGGGACGGTAATCACAGAACTGTTTTTTCCGGCTTCCATAAAATCCTTCAGACCGAGAGATGTATTATGGTCGGTCAGCGCCAATGCCGAAAGGCCCTGCTTTTCCGCAAGGCTGACCAGTTCCGCCGGCGTCAGAGTTCCGTCGGAAAATACCGAATGACTGTGAAGATCGCACACTTTTTCCATACTCAATATTTTACTACAGCTGCGCCGTCAGATTCAGCAGTTTTTCCGGGTCTGTTTTCAAATAAAGAAAGAAGCATTTTTTTCATATGTACATAACATATTCCAAAAATGAAAATCCGGCAGTATTTCCGCTTCCCTCAGCTGCTTCTGAAGAAAGCAGCTGTATATTATTCGCCGGGATTGCTGCTCTGATCGATATAAAGGGGATTGTTCATCAGCTCCGGATACTCTCCGGCAAATGCCTGTGCGGCATACTCATCTCCCTGAAGCTGCCACATCATCCATGCGGTCACATAGCCGTCCATATCGGAATCCGAGAGACCATGATCGGTTCCGTGCTTTCTTGCCATGGTTTTCGGAACATTCATCTGTTCATACATGCTCTTCATTTTCTCAATGGGAATTACCGTATTGGCATCCGCTTCCCCGTCTCCCGCCAGCAGTAATACCGGTATGTTCACCTTTGAAGGATCGAACGGCCAGTTCAGGGCAATTGCCAGATCCTGTGCCGTCGGCGATATGGGTACGGCTGTCTTATACAGGGAAGCGTTGCTCTGAACGGTAACCGCATTGAAGACGCATACCCCGCCCTGTGAGTGACCGGTGATGCCGATGCTTTCTTTATCGATATGCTGAAAGAAGATGCTCTGAGGATTCTCATTTTCCTTCAGAAGAAATGTCAGCGTCTGATCCGCGGATGCGCTGCTCCATGTACCGGTGTTCTCACTGTCAATCACAATGAATCCCCAGGAGGCATAATGATCAAGCAGATATTTTACCGTGGATCCCTTTACGCCGGAGCCGTTTCCGTAGACAATGACAGGATATCGTTTCTCCGAAGTTTCCATTTCCTTCGGATACCGGATCCCGATCTTCTTCAGAGGATCCTCCGCTTTATATTCCCGGCAGGCTGTTTCATACGGTCCGTCCTTCAGGTAGTATGCTTCGATCTCTCCGCCGGTCTGTGTCTTTTCCTGATAGTTCTTTTCCACAACCGGCTTCCGGCTGTTAATGAATCCCATAATGATCACTGCGGCAATCAAAGCCAGAATCACTGTTCCGAATATTTTCAGTATCTTCTTCATTTTGATCTCCCCATGATACAGGATTCATTATACTTGTCGTTTCCTTTTATTTGTATGAAAAGCACAGGAATCAGATCCCTGTGCTTTTCATTTAAATATGCACTGAAATAATACCGGTCAGGCTTTTGCAAGCAGACGCGCCTTTTCCTTCTCGGCATGCCGGAGTGACGTATCTTCCTTCAGCCCCCATTCATTTTTCAGAAGGTCAATGATCCTGTCATACGTTTGCGCCGCTTTGGAGTAATTGCCCTGAATCTCATAAATATCCGCGATTGCCATCAGTTCATCCTGAAATCTCGGCCGTCTGGTCTCTGTTTCAAATGAGTGTTCATACAGGGCAATTGCCTTATCATAATCACACTTGAGCGCATAGTACTGCGCTGCTTCAAAGAGATACACAAAATCATCGGGATACTGTTCACCGAGTTCCGCCATAATCCTGTCTGCCTCCGGTTCATCAAACCGTGCCAGTGCGATATGCGCTCTGTAAACCCCGGCAATAACCGGATTGGCATCCTTCAGAGTTTCATAGCGCTTCAGATATGTTTCTGCCTCCTGTGTCCTGTGATCTGCCAGCAGATTATCCAGCAGATACAGATAAGGAAGTCTGATGTCAGGATTCTCTTCGACCAGCTGACGGTAAAAATCAATGGCTTTGCTGTGATTGTGAATATTCCAGTCCCAGGCCGCATGTCCTTCCGCTTTCTGCAGCATCCACTGGCATTCCTTTTCTGCCGGTGCCATCCGTATGGCTTCCCTCGCATATCTGCTGACCTTCTGTCCGTCTGCGTTCATCCGGTGCCAGTAAAGATAGGCAGTCAGCTGCGTTGCCCGCTTCCGATGCTCTTCCTCTTCCATCTGTGCTTTCAGATAATCCTCATACTCCCGGAAGACATCCTGAGGAAGTTCATTCTCGATATCAAGCCGGTTTTCGATGCGGTTGAGGCGCTGTTCCACGGTCAGATCAAACAGATCATCGATACTGACGCCGAATGTTTCCGCAATCAGCGGAAGCGCAGTGATATCTGGCATTGCGGCACCGTTCTCCCATTTTGAAACCGACTGCGCGCTTACCCCGAGCTTTTCACCGAGCTGTTCCTGTGTCATCTCTGCCTTCAGACGAAGCTGTTTTATTGTTCTGCCAAGTTCCATTTCGTACTGCCTCCATTCATTCTGCACTGTCATTGTACGCAGTACATGCATCTGAGCCAATAACGCAGATTGCAAGTCCATCCGCCTGTCGGTTGAAACAGGAAACAGCTATATTTCCTTTGCCGGGAATGTCCTGAAAAGATACAGCAGATATCCGCCCAGAACAACGACAATCAGTGCAAAATTAATCACCAGTTCTGCCTGTGCACTGAATCCCGATTCCGAGGCAAAAGCCATAAGTGCATTGTTTGCCGAATGGAACAGGATGCACGGAACCAGGGATCTGCCGTGATAAAAGATCAGCACCATCACAAAGCCGATCAGTATCGCAAACACAATCTGCACCATGGATGAAACCGGATCCCGCCCGCTTCCGTTGAACAGGTTCACGATATGACCCATGCCGAATGTCACGGCCGATACAATCACCGCGCTTCTGATGCCGTCCTTCTCCATCGCCCGAAACAGCAGTCCCCGGAAGATCACTTCCTCCAGAAACCCGACACAGCACATGCTGATAACAAAGCATACCGTTCCGGGCAGTCCGAGCGGCAGGCTGATCCCGTTCCAGAGAGATGCGGAGGCGATGACCGCCAGCGGCAGATAGTACAGGAATCGTTTTGCCTCAACCGCAGATCTGCGGAATCCGTACTTTTCCGACAGTCCGTTCTTTCGGATCCATGCATACAGAATCAAAGACATCGCAATATGCAGCACGGCGGTGACGGATTTTACAATCCCGATGCTTTCCGAAAACTGATCTGCCAGACTGCTCAAAGCGACATAAGCAATAATCCAGAGAATCGCAAACGTGATCTCACTCTTTTTATATATACGGTTCATCATGATTCCCTTCCTTTCATCAATCCTTCCGCGATTGCAACGAGATCTCTGCGGACCGCATCCGGATCATATATCACGGCGTTGTTGGCAATCAGGCTGGCATAGCCGTGCACAACGGCAAACAGAGGTTCAAAGAAAGCTGCGGCAGCCTCCGGGTCCAGTCCTTCTTCCGTGCGGACCGCATCCAAAATTCCTGCGGATTCCGGAGAACGGATCATCTCTTCCGGACTCAGTCCCGAAAACCGGCCGGTCTGAAACAGAAAGCGGAACAGTTGCGGTTCTTCTTCCGCAAACCGGATATAGCGCAGTCCGATATCCAGAAGACTATCCCCTTTCAGCAGATATTCCGTATGAAACGCATCCGCCTTCCGGTAGGTCTCTTCCCAGAGAATTTCAAGGCTGGGGAAACGGTACATGAGAGGCTGCGTGGAACAGCCCAGAAATGCCGCAAGATTCCTTACGGTCAGAGACTCATGTCCTTTTGTGCGGATCAGCTGAAACGCTCCTTCGATCATTTCTTCTTTTGTTGTTGTCGGTTTCTTCGGCATACAATCACCTTTTATATTATAACACTTGTTATTATATATGGTCTTCATACTTCAGAATACCGAAAAATAAAAGATAATCTTGCAGAATAAAAGCGGACATCCCGAAGAACATCCGCTTTCTCATCATTTCCGCTTCTGTTATTTGCCGCCGAACAGGCTGCCGATTTCCTGGAACAGATTCTCATCTTTGGACAGAATGCTGTCATAATACTCTTCCGAACTTGTATTCCAGTATCCGCAGATATCATCAATAAAATCGTTCTTTAATGTGCCGAGCAGCTGCCGCAGTTCTTCCGGCGTCTTCCCGGCTTTCTGCATCTCATAACACTTGATCAGATCCATCATCCGCCATTCCATATGGGTTCTGATTTTTTCATGCTTTATCCACATATTGCGGTACTGCTTGACATAAATATATTTGTTCAGCAGATACGCCAGAACCAGAGGAACGATAATAATGGTATACAGATAGATATCATTCCATTCGCTGCCGCCGAGAATCATATCCTTTTTGGTAACCAGAAACAGCATCAGAAACGGAACTGATGCAATTACCAGCAGAACCATGGTTTTATACACAAAATACTTGTTTTTGTTCACGGAAACCTGAAAGCCTTCATATTCGTAAGCCTTTTTGAACAGTCTCAGAAACATCTGATAAAAAGATGCATTCTCCTTTTCTGATTCTGCTTCTTTATTTTCCCAGACAGAACTGAATATGCCGAACACTTCGCTGATCACGGATCCTTCATCCTTCAGCCTGTAATACGCCGTCACAAGAATAATCGCAAGTATCGCAGCAACCGGAATTGCCAGATAAATCATATATATCATGCCTTCATTCATCACATTTCCCCCCGCAGCATACTCATTGTATCATTGTCACCGGCAGACAGTTCCGGAAAATACGTCTTTCTGTATCTTCACAATACGAAAAGGCACAGCCGCAGCTGTACCCTGATTGTTTATTCACTTTCACGCATAGGAGCCGAGGAATGCAGGACTCGGCTTGGGCGTGTGGGTCTGATTCTCTCTGTCCAGGGAGACAAGACCGAACTGCATGGAATAACCGCTCTGCCATTCCCAGTTGTCGATGAAGGACCAGTACAGATATCCCTTGATCGGAAGACCTTCCTCACGGCATTTCAGCACGCCGTTCATGGCGGTCTCGATATATTTTACCCTGCGTCCGTCCGTTTCCGCGCTTCTTCCGCATTACTGATCATGCCCATGTATTCCATGCCGTAGAGACCGGCAAACCGTTTCATGGTATATTCTCCGGCTTCCATCATCCACTGCTCCGGCGCAGCACCCTGGTAAATGAACCAGAGCTTTTTCCCGCTGAGTTCACCCGGTGAGACCGGTCCGTAGAAACGGTCCAGAAGATTGCGTACTGAGCCGCAGATATTATGCCAGTAAACCGGTGAGCCAATGATCAGCACATCCGCTTTTTTCCTTGTGGCGAGTACTTCGTCAAACTGATCGCCGGGCAGTGTCTGACCATAAACATTGATTCGATAATCCGTCAGATTCAGTGTCTCTGCTTCCGTGCCCTTCAGAAGAGCTGCCGCAAGGCCTGCTGTGTTCCCATGTCTTTCAGGACTTCCGTTAACAAACAATACCTTTGTCATATTCTTTTCCTTTCTGATGTCATCTGTTTTTCCCAGAAGGATATGGCATGACCGATCCAGCCTTCCGCTTTAGTATGCCTGCCCAGGCCGAAGCCATGGCCAAGTCCGGGAAAGACTTCTATCATGACATCTGTGCCGTTTCTTCGGATTCGTTCAATTCTTGTTTTCATTGTCTGATATGGTGCAATCCAGTCTGATGTTCCGACGCAGTTATAAGTCGGAGGCTCATTGCCGCAGACTTCATCAAGACCGGTATACTGCATAACTACGGTTCCGGCATTGGGATATGCTTTTTCTTTGAAGGCGGCAGTACCGTATGAACCAAGCCGGGCTGCCATTCTCGCACCGGCACTTCCGCCCCATAAAGAATAGCAGTCTGTATTGATCTGAAGTTCTTCTGCATGTTCAAAGATGAATGCAATGGCTCTTGCCAGGTCTTCGCAGGCAGTCTGTGCTCCCGGCCTGTAAATCAGCACAAAGGCATGATATCCGTTCCCGGAAAGTGTATATGCATGGGGCATACTGTCATGCATTGCACCGACATAGGCAAAGCCGCCGCCGGCATTGCATACAGCGAAATGACTTCCGGGCTCTCCTTTGAAATACCAGAGGCCGGTATCATTTTTGCGCGGGTCTGCCTTCTTTTCTTCTTCACTGTAGATATCAAAGAAGATCTTTTCCCCTGCTTCTGCTCTTTCCTTCAGATGATTGCAGATGGTTACTGTCATATCAGCGTCAATCTCCGAATACCATGTCAGTTTCAGGCTTCCCAGGGTATTTCCTGACATATATTCCCTTTGTACCGGGAACAGCAGTCTGCCCTTTGACTGAAACGCCGGATCATTGATCACTTCGCTGATTTTTGTTTTCTCTGTATATGTCAATGATTCCTCCCTGTTTTGCAAAAGGTCAGCCGGGCTGACCCTGACGATGCCTTTTAATGAACAAGCGCCGTGAATGTGAACTGAATCAGCTTTCAGCTGCCGCTCTGATTCTGATAAATCTCCGTCACCATGAAATGATGGGTTGTGGGTTCGCCGTCAAGCATCAGGCCATAATCGACATCGGTCAGAACAACAGCGGTATCACCGAAGGCATGAAGTTCGCGGTTATGTACGGTGATATCTGTCGGCCGGAAGATGCCGTCGGTGTAGTATTTCACTTCTTTGTCCAGATTGGCGTTCGTACCGATATGAACGAAATTACAGCCGGGGTCTGCGATCGCATACATGGTTTCGCCATCGCGGTTTTTCATTGCCGTCCAGAACGCGTCGGATAATGCAAACAGTTTTTCCTGCATGGATTTCACCTCAGTCATGAATATTTCTTCTGTTCAGGAACTGAACAAGTTTCGGGTCAAAGTGGTTGATGATCTCGGAATGATCCAGAGACTTCGCTGTGATCTGTTCCATTTCCTCATCGGTGAGCGTGAAATCGAAGAGATCTATGTTCTGTGCCATTCTTTCCGGCTTTGTGCTCTTGGGCAGAATCACGACGCCCCTCTGCACATTCCACCGCAGGACGACCTGCGCTGCCCTCTTGCCGTATTTTGCGCCGATTGCGGTCAGTTCAGAATCGGTAAAGATGCCGTGCTTGCCTTCAGCCAGAGGTGCCCATGCCTCAGGTTGGACACCGAGTTCCTTCATATTTTCCAGAGCCGCTGTCTGAGCGAAGAACGGATGGAGTTCAACCTGATTGACTGCCGGTCTGATTTCTACATTTTCCACAAGGTTCATCAGTACATTCGGGAAGAAATTGGAGACACCGATCGCCTTCAGTTTTCCTTCTTTGTATGCATCTTCCATCGCTCTGTAAGCGGAGAAGTAGTCTCCCATTGCCTGATGGAGCAGATAGAGATCCAGATATTCAAGACCAAGCTTTTCCAGGGATGTATCGATGGCTTTCTTTGCCATGTCATAGTTCTTCATATCCTGGACCCACATCTTGGATGTGATGAAGAGTTCTTCTCTTGTGACAAGGCCTGTTTCAATCGCTTCTCTGATCGCAGCGCCGACTGCTTCTTCATTCATGTAGGAAGCAGCTGTGTCGAAGGAACGGTAGCCCGCCTTGATGGCATCGATTACGACTCTTTTGCATTCATCGGGATCGGGGATCTGGAAGACACCGAAGCCGACCTGCGGCATTTTCGCGCCTGTATTCAATGTGACATATTCCATATTTTTTCTCCTTATTCCTGGGCATTGAAGTCCATAGCCATCTTTGCGTATTTCTGTGCATCTTCAATCGTCGCGTTGTAGTAGCGGACATTCTTATCGACAGCAGCGATCTCTGCCATTTCTTCATCCGTCAGAGTGAAATCGAAGATATTGAAGTTATCTCTGATATGAGCGGGATTCTTCGATCCCGGGAAGATGACATTGCCGGACTGTACGTGCCATCTCAGAATGATCTGGGCATTGGATTTGGCGTACTTTTCCGCCAGTTTTGTGAACACCGGTTCATTGATCAGGTTCTTATCGCCGTGTCCCAGCGGATACCATGCCATCAGACCCATGCCTGTTTCCGCAAGAACCTTTTTGAGTTCTGTCTGCGGAAAGTACGGATGTGCTTCAACCTGAACCATCTGCGGCTTGATCTCTGCTGTTTCAATGATCTCTTTCAGCCATTCAATCGGGAAGTTGGAAACACCGAGGGCTTTGACCTTGCCTTCCTTATAAGCTTTTTCCATCATTTTGTAACCTGTTCGCCAGTCGCCTGCCGGCTGATGCAGGAAGAGCAGATCGACATAATCAGTGCCGAGTCTCGCCAGTGTTTCATCGACGGCGTTTTCATCTGTGTAGACAGTCGGCCATAACTTTGTGACAAGGAAGATGTCCTCTCTTGCCACACCGCTTTTTGCGACGGCACGCCCGACTGCCTTTTCATTCATGTAGGCATTGGCTGTATCGATGAGACGGATACCGTCAGCCAGAGCACTTAAGACGGACAGTTCTGTTTCTTCCGGTTTGAGCAGGAATACCCCGATTCCCGCCATCGGCATCTTGTGCCCATTGTTAAGTGTGAAGTATTCCATATCTGAGTTCTCCTTTTCTTTACACTTACAAAATAGTGCGTTTTCAAGCCTGTGTACAATGCCGGAAAGTTAATCGTGCTATAATCGAAACGCATAGTGAAGGAGAACTTTATGATCGAGATCTACCTGCTGGAAGCTTTGTGTGCATTATATGATTACGGTACCTTATCCGCTGCCGCGGAACATCTTCATATCTCTCAGCCTGCGCTGAGCCGCTCGATGCAGAAACTCGAGGATCTGCTTGGAGTCTCTCTGTTTGACAGAACAAAGAACAGGATCACCCTCAATGAAACCGGAAGGATGGCTGCGGTCATGTCAAGAAGAATACTTGAGTCAGAAGAAGATATGATCACCGCTGTCAGGAATTACGATTCTTCCCTCCATACGGTTTCCGCCGGCTACTGTACGCCCGGTCCGATGATGGAAATGCCTTTGAACCTGACCCAGATTTATCCGAAGATGAAAGTCTCTTCGGAAATGGAAAATGAGGAAGCTCTGCTGAAAGGATTGAAAAGCGGAAAATATGGATTTGTGATCCTCTCCCATGCCTATGAAGATGAAGATACTATCTGCATCCCATGCGGCAGTGAGTCACTGTACTTTTCCCTGATTCCCGCCCATCCTGCTGCCCTGTTCAAAAATCAGGGTCTTTCCTTCAGCCAGATGAACGGTGAAACATTTGTCATGGCCGGGGAAATCGGCATATGGCGTGATCTGACGATGCAGATGATGCCGGATTCCAAATTCGTCCTGCAGGACTCTCTGGAAGCCCTCACTGCAGTCATTAACGCCTCCACCCTGCCTGCCTTCGCATCGGATCTGACTATCCGGCTGTTCAGGTCAAGAGAAAACAGCAGCCGTATCTTCATTAAAATTACCGATCCTGAGGCAACAATGCATTACCATTGTGTCATCCTGAAAAAAAACCGGGAGAGATATGAACGATGGATCACTTTCCTGGAAGAAAGATTTGCACAATAAACAGACAATACAGTGACTGCTGCAGTTATGCTGCAGATGAGTCGTTTCAAACAAAAGCTCCGCATTTCTGCGAAGCCGATTCTTTCGTTATGGCTGTGTTTCATGGGCGCTGCAGGGACTCCTGTTTTCACCGGAAAGGGACAGTGGATGTGCAGGAATACATTAAACTATTCCACCCGGTAATAAAATTCTGCACGTAAAGCAAATCATTTACGTTTCGGTATATTCCATATGTTTATATATGCAGTTTTCACTGACATCTGCATCGTTTACGATCCGCATGACAGAAAAATGGTATCAGAGTGTGGTATCAGGCAATGGCTGAGACTTGAGAGAATGCAGGAATATGCCCAGGTGCTCAAAGAATAAGAAGGTTCGGGGATGTATTCTCCATGTCCTGTGATACCCGCTTCCGATTCTTACGCATAAGGAACTGATTCTTTATCAGCAGTGCCGGCGGTAATAGTTTGCCAGTGCACCGCTGAGATTGGCGTCGTTTCCCTGTCTGGAAGCTGTGATTTCCGCATGCCTTACCTTAAACGGGAAAACTGCGAATAACTGTTCAAATTGTTTTTGT
>SVBN01000124.1 GCA_015058875.1 Erysipelotrichaceae bacterium
GCCCTGTTCAATCAGGTCCTTCATCAGCTTGCCGACTTCATTGTCTGCAAACGCCGTGATGACTGCCGTGTTCATGCCGAAGCACTTGTGCAGGCCGCGGATAACGTTGTATTCTCCGCCGCCTTCCCATGCCTGGAAGGTACGGGCTGTACGGATTCTGCCCTCTCCCGGGTCAAGGCGAAGCATAATTTCGCCGAGGCTGACAGCATCATACTTGCACTCACTTGCAGGTCTGAGATTTAATTCCATATGATTTTTTCCTTTCCGGCGCAGACGCGCTCAAAATTACCTTTTCTGGTTTCATTATATATTGAACAAGCATGGAATTTCATAACTCTTCCATGTATAATTTCAACCTTTTTCGGTATCGTTCTTCTGTCTTCCGGGATACATCGGATCCCTCAGATATACCTTCTGATAATCTTTCGGGGACAGATGATATTCCTTCTTGAAGGCACGGTAAAATGCCGAATAATCCGTGAATCCGTAATCCGAATAAATCCGGCTGACTGCCCTGCCGGTTTTCATCTCGTCGGCGCACCGTTCCAGCCGCTTTTTGACAATGTACTGATGAACGGGCATGCCGGTTCTCTCCTTGAACTCGTGCGCCGCGTAATACTTGGATATAAAGAACCGCTCTCCGAGCGTATCCAGGGACAGATCCTCCTCCGGATGCAGGTCAATATATTCGATCATTGTCTGGATTGTATCCGATTCCTTCTCCTTCTTCCGGGGATGATCCTGTTCCCACGCAAATCTGCTCAGCGTCATGATCAGATCGGATATGACAATGCCGGCGAACACATTCCTGCCGAACCGGTCGGACTTGTCTTCTTCGATCAGCCGCAGAATCTTGGACTGGATCAGAGCATACTCGTTTTCGCTGAAATGATATATAGGATATCCGTTTTCCGCCCGTTCCACGATATAGCTGAATGCATCGGCCCGCTCTTTCAGCTTCCTGTAATAGGATGCGGAGATCCAGAACACATAACGGCAGTAGGAACGCTCGTCATTGTCCGTGACGGCGCGGTGAACCGTTCCGGGAGGTACAACCGCGACGCTGCGGCTGCTGAGGGGTGTCTGTTTTCCTTCGATTTCCATGTCGATCTTTCCCGCGACCGGAAAATAAAACTCGTAATAATCATGCCGGTGGGGGGAAACGCTCTGAAAATGAGAATCGCTGTAATAATAAATTTCATAGTTCTCCCGGGTCATTTTCTGGAGCCGGTTGAACTCCGAGCGGTATTGTTTTTTCATAGATTCAATATATCACAATATTTGCAATGTATTAACCAATTTGCACAATATGAAACAGGCGCAGAATCAACGACAATGTAACTGCGGAAACAAAGAGAAAGAGAGGATGGAACAACCTATGGAAATGACCCTTCGCTGGTATGGATCCAAACACGACACAGTAACACTTGAACAGATCAGACAGATTCCCGGTGTCACAGGCGTTATCACAATGCTGTATGACAAGCAGCCCGGTGACCTCTGGACAAGAGAAGAGATTCACGCATTAAAGGAAGAAGTTGAAGCGGCCGGACTTCACATTGCCGGTATCGAATCCGTCAATGTCTCCGATGCCATCAAGGCAGGCACTGCCGACAGAGATAAGGATATCGCGACCTACATCGAATGCCTCAGAAACCTCGGTGAGGAAGACATTCATCTTGTCTGCTATAATTTCATGCCTGTATTTGACTGGACAAGAACAGAGCTCGCAAGAAAGAGAGCGGACGGCTCCACAGTACTTGCCTATACGCAGGAAGCAGTCGATAATCTCATTCCGGAAAAGATGTTCGACAGCATCGCCGGCGATATGAACGGATCGGTCATGCCCGGATGGGAACCGGAGAGAATGGCACACGTCAAGGAGCTGTTCGAACTGTATAAGGACATTGACGAAGAAACACTCTTCAATAATCTGGTGTACTTCCTGAAGGCAATCATGCCGGTATGCAACGAATACGACATCAAGATGGCAATTCATCCGGATGATCCCGCATGGCCTGTATTCGGACTGCCGAGAATCATCACAAGCGAAGAAAAGATTCTGCGCCTGATGAACGCGGTCGATGACGTCCACAACGGCGTAACATTCTGCTCGGGAAGCTACGGCACAAGCCTGAAGAATGACCTGCCGCATATGATCAGAGCCCTGAAGGGAAGAATTCACTTCGCGCATGTCCGCAACCTGAAGTTCCATACACCGGACAACTTCGAGGAAGCATGCCATCTGTCCAGCGACGGAACATTCGATATGTATGAGATCGTCAGAGCCCTGTATGAAACAGGATTCACCGGACCGATCAGACCGGACCACGGAAGAATGATCTGGGGCGAAGTCGCTATGCCGGGCTACGGCCTGTATGACAGAGCACTGGGTGCCTGCTACATCGAAGGACTCTGGGAAGCAATTGAAAAAGCAGAAACGAGAGGATTCTGATCATGGAAAAGAATGTACTGAATACAGATCTGACCGGTAAGGTCGCAGTAGTTACAGGCGCAGGCGGAGTTCTCTGCTCCGCATTCGCCAAAGTTCTGGCAAGAGCCGGCGCAAAGGTTGCACTGCTCGACAGAAACTATGAAAATGCAAATAAGTTTGCGGAAGAAATCAATGCGGAAGGCGGATGCGCCAAGGCATATGCATGCGATGTTCTTGATAAGGACGTCTGCTATGCGGTTGCGGATGAAGTCCTGAAAGACTTCGGACCGTGCGATATTCTGCTCAACGGTGCCGGCGGAAACAATCCCCGTGCAACAACTGATAAAGAATATTTTGAAGCAGGCGACATCGAAGCAGATACAAAGAGCTTCTTCGATCTCGACAAGAGCGGCGTTGAATTTGTCTTCAACCTGAACTTCATCGGAACACTGATTCCGACCCAGGCATTCGCAAGACAGATGGTCGGACGTGAAGGATGCAACATCCTGAACATCTCCTCCATGAACGCATATACACCGCTGACCAAGATTCCGGCATACTCCGGAGCCAAGGCTGCCGTTTCCAACTTCACACAGTGGCTGGCAGTTCACTTCTCCAAGGCCGGCATCCGCGTCAATGCAATTGCACCGGGCTTCTTCTCCACAAAGCAGAATGCAGCTCTTCTGTGGAATGCGGACGGCACACCGACAGCACGTACCGGAAAGATCCTTGCCGCAACACCGATGGGAAGATTCGGCGACAGCGAAAAGGAACTTGCAGGAGCTGTTCTGTTCCTGCTGAACAATGACGCCGCAAGCTTCATCACCGGCGTTACCCTGCCGATCGACGGCGGATTCTCCGCTTACTCCGGCGTATAAGCAGAAAGGCTGCCCCTTCAAAGATCCCTG
>SVBN01000041.1 GCA_015058875.1 Erysipelotrichaceae bacterium
AGGCAAAGCATCATGAAACTTCCATCCGCAACGCCGACAGTCATGCCGAAGTCATCTGCCTGAATGAGAAGTTTCATGATGCTTTGCCTCCTTGTGAAACAATATTTTCCTTAATTGCAGTATATTACAGATTTTTCCGGCATTGAATCCATATGCAAAAAATCAGACATCTCTGCCTGATTTCCTGTAACGTATTCTGTTATCCGATCAATGCGTCCGCAAGGGCGCTGATCTGTGCATCATTGGCTTCCGTTAATGCGGAGCGGATGCTGACAACCGGCTCCAGCCATGTCAGTTCTTTGGAATTCTCCAGCATGCCCTTCATGGTCTTTGCGGCCATCGGTGCCCACGTTCCGTTTTCGATCAGTCCGATTGTACGCTTCTGGTAGTTTCTGTGCAGCAGATGGGAAATGAATTCCTTCATCACCGGCATGATGGACGCATCATAGGTAACAGATGCCAGAACAAGCTTGCTGTAGCGGAATGCATCCTCCACGCATTCATACATATCTTCTCTTGCAAGATCGGAGATATGAACATTTTCATATCCCTTTGCCTTCAGTGCATCATACAGACGGTATGCAGCTTCCTGTGTATTTCCGTAAATGGACGCATAAGCAATGAAGATTCCTTCTTCTTCCGGTTCATAGGAAGACCATTTCTGATACATGTCAAAGTAATATCCGAGATTTTCATTCAGCACCGGTCCGTGCAGGGAACAGATGATCTGAATATCCAGAGCCGCAGCCTTTTTCAGAACCGCCTGTGTCTGTGCACCGTATTTGCCGACAATACCGAAGTAGTATCTTCTGGCTTCGCATGCCCATCCTTCCGGATCCTCCACATCGTTGGCACCGAACTTTCCGAATGCGTCGGCGGAGAACAGAACCTTATCAAAGCTGTCATAGCTCATCATAACTTCCGGCCAGTGCACCATCGGCGCAAATACAAAGGTCAGCTCATGCTGTCCGAGAGACAGCTTCTCATTGTTTGCGACAACCTTTCTGCCGCAGTCCTTCAGTTCCGGGAAGAACTGATCCAGCATCTTGAATGCCTGTGCATTTGCCACAAATACCGTTTCCGGATATGTTTTATGGAATGCGCTCAGGCTGGCGGAATGATCCGGCTCCATATGATGAATAATCAGGTAATCCGGCGTTTTATCGCCGAGGATTTCCTTCAGATTGTTCAGCCATTCCACCATAAAGTGTCCGTCAACGGAATCTGTTACAGCAATCTTTTCATCCATGATGACATAGGAGTTGTAAGCCATTCCCAGAGGTACATCATACTGTCCTTCAAACAGGTCGATATCATGATCATTGACGCCTGCATATAAAATCGTATCTGTAATTTTCATATCCAATCCCTCACATTTCGATCTCAACTATATAGTTGTTTTCGATGAGCGTCAACCGAAACACAGCTGTTCATTTCTCCATATTCAGTGAGGCAATCCGCTTCCATGTAATGATCACAAAACAGATGCCCAGCAGCACTGCCGGAACCGCAACGGAATGCAGTCCGTACGCATCCGTGATCAATGTTCCGATCAGGGCTCCGGTGATAAAAATGATCACGATGGTCAGATACATCAGGGCGATCTTCAGCTTGCCGTTATCATGTTCCACACATCCCTGATACAGGAATTCAATGAACTTTCTCAGGTTGCCGGTGGATACGGTTGTCGCAAACGGCTGTCCGGCAAATGTCTTGAACGCCTCCATCTGCATTGCGCAGACAAACGAGATCATTGTATTTGCCAGCATGTTTCCGATTTCACTCTGCGGCAGCAGTGCCGAGATAACCATCACTGTCATCTCCATGATCAATACCATCCTGCGGATGAAATGAATCTCCTTCTTCAGGAAATATGTCTCAATAACCAGTGCCGCCAAAATGCCGATAACAAACGCCGTAATCGGCACAAGCAGCTGGATGCATCGTGTGAAGTTGCTGTTGGCAAGGGCAATGCCGAACTTGACGATATTGCCGGTCTGGGCGTTGGCGAAAACCCCGCCTCTGCTGGAATATGTATAGGCATCCAGATAGCCGCCTGCCAGCGTAAGCAGGACTGCGACCGGGAAAGTGCGTGAACCTTTTACCTGGGCATTTTCTGTCATGAGAGTACACTCCTTTTTCTTTATTAATATACAGATATCATCTTCATGATGCATTTGATTTCCGGATTCTGGAAATCCCTTTTTTTATTTCCGGGCATCTATTATTCTATGCATGTAAACACAGAGGAGGAATAAAAAATGGCAAAAGCTGCAGTCATCTTCGCCAACGGATGCGAAGAAGGAGAAGCACTTACAATCGTTGATATTTTCCGCAGAGCCGAACTGACATGCGATATGGTCGGTCTGGACAGCGATGAGATCACAGGAGCTCATGACATCGTCATGAAGACAGACAAGGTTCTGTCCGATGATCTGAAGGATTATGACATGGTCATCCTGCCGGGCGGATACGGCGGAGCCGACAACATGAGAAACAACGATCATCTGATCGCACTCCTGCAGGAGATGAACAGAGCAGGAAAGAAGATCGCCGCAATCTGCGCCGCACCGATCGTACTGGACAGAGCCGGACTTCTGGAAGGAAAGACATTCACATGCTATCCCTCCACAGCCGAAAAGATCGCATCCGGAAACCACAGCGACAATAAGATCGTCGTGGACGGTAATCTGATCACATCCCAGGGTCCCGCCACAGCCTATGCATTCGGATACAAATGCGTCGATGAACTCGGCGGAGATTCCCTGACAGTGAAAAAGAGAATGGTCTACTTCAATGCGTTTGATGTAAAGGAGGATGAATAATCATGGCAAGAGCTGCAGTATTAATGATGGAAGGATACGAAGAGAGCGAAACAATGCAGATTGTGGATCTGCTCAGACGCGTCAATGTCGAAACACATACATTCTGTTTCCAGGATGACCCGTGGGTAAAATCCATGCAGGGCATGACAATCAAAGCCGATAAGAAGTTCTCCGATGAAGTAAAGGAATATGATGTCATTGTTGTTCCGGGCGGAAGAACCTCCTGGCAGAAGTTCGTTGACAACAAGGATGTCATCGACATGCTGAAATGGTTCAATGACAACAACAAACTGATTGCCGCAATGTGCTCCGGTACCAAGGTCATCAAGGCAGCCGATGTCATTGAAGGCAAGAAAGTAACAGGTTATACCGGATATGAAGAAATCCTGACCGGTGCGGAATTCGTTCATGAGGTTGCCGTATATGATCACAACCTGATCACATCCCAGGGACCTGCCACCCCGTATCCGTTTGCTTTCAAAATCATGGAAGCACTCGGAATCGATCCCGCTCCGCTGAAGGGCAGACTGCTCTACGGTCTGGCCGGCGGCAGATAATCATAAGAGTTCTCTCACCCGATCGGTATCTGCCGGTCGGGTTTTTCTTTGTTCAGGCAAGAAAATTCTCGATTTGGTGTAATTCTTCGTTTCTGTTCAATTCAGTTTCTTTCACTCTTCATACACGATACAATCAGAGCAATGAGAGGTATTGCTTTATGGATCAGAGAATTGCTGAATTTGTCCGTCTTCATCAGAATGACATCATCGAAGACTGGAAGACATTGGTGAATATGGAAGGGAGCCTGCGCCAGCCGCAGTATCTGTACCCGGAGGCGGAGTGGCTGAAACAGAAGTTCAGCGAAGCCGGTGTTTCCTGTGAAATAGTGACAACAAAAGAGAACTATCCCCCGATGCTCTGCGGTGTGATCGGTGCAGACAGACCCGGAAAACCGGTGCTGTTCGGAGGTCATTTTGACACCGTATTTGATAAGGGCACATTCGGAGACAATCCGTTCCGGATCGATGAAAACGGTCTTGCACACGGTCCCGGCGTGCTGGATATGAAGGGCGGCATCATCATTGCTTTATGGACTATAAAGGCATTGGAATCCGTCGGTTTTTCCCAGCGTCCCGTAAAGATCTGCTTCTGCAGCGATGAAGAAGGCGGAAGTGATCACTGGCCGGTATCCGCAGTCATCACGGAACAGGCACGTGGATGCATTGCGGCATTCAACATGGAGACTTCTCCTGTGGATTATAATCTCTACACCGGAAGGAAATATGTCATGACCGGACAGGCTGTCATCCATGGGATCTCAGCACATTCCGGAAATACCTATGAAGCCGGCAGGAATGCAATTGTCGAAGCGGCACACAAGGTCATTGCCATTCAGAATATGAATAATATGGAACTGGGAACACATATGAATCCGGCAATTATCTCCGGAGGAACACTGACAAATGCCATTCCCGGAGAATGCCGGCTGACATTCAGCGGCAGATTTGCATACAAATCTGAGATTGAACGTGTGCAGAAGGAACTGAAGCAGCTGTTCTCCACGCCGGTCATTGAAGGAACCTCCGCGGAATATACCCTGACGGAACCGTTCGGCGGCTTTGAGGAATCGGAACAGAATCTTGCCCTGTGGGAATTTGTAAACAATGTCTGCCAGGAAGAAGGGCTTCCGGAAGTCGGACATGTATTCCTGGGCGGCGGATCCGACGCCATGGGCATTGCGGAAGCGGGCACGCCGGTGCTCTGTTCCTGCGGCATCCGGGGAGAATGGAACCATACCGACAGGGAATATGCCGTCGTATCCAGTATGTATGAACGGATCAATATGTGGGCAAATGTCATACAGCATCTGAACCGGTTCGTATCATAATCCGGAATACATTTTTCATGTTACAATTTGCTTAACAATGGCAAAGGAGAAATAATCTATGAGCTTTCCGAAAAACTTTTTATGGGGCGGCGCTGTCGCCGCAAACCAGTGTGAAGGTGCTTATCTGGAAGACGGCAAAGGCCTGAGTGTTCCCGATATGCTGCTGGGCGGCAACGTCAATACGCCGCGTACCTTCCTCCCCAAGACCGATCCGACAGCCTTCTATCCCAGCCACGAAGCGATTGACTTCTATCATCATTTCAAAGAAGACATCGCACTGTTTGCCGAGATGGGATTCAAGTGCTTCCGCACATCGATCAACTGGGGCAGAATCTATCCGAACGGAGATGATGCAGAACCGAATGAGGCAGGTCTGAAGTTCTATGACGAACTGTTCGACGAATGCAGAAAATACGGTATCGAACCGCTGGTTACACTCTGCCACTATGAAATTCCGTGGGCTATCGTTACAAAGTATCACGGCTTCTATGACAGAAGAACGATTGATCTGTTCCTGAAGTATGTCCGTACATGCTTTGAACGCTATAAGGACAAGGTAAAGTACTGGCTCACATTCAATGAAATCAATATTGCCATGATGGTCGGCGGCGGACTCGGCGATCTGTACGGCCTCGGACTGATGCAGGATGAAGACATCAATTCCGAAGAACGCATTCCGCTGAACAAGCTGAAGCATGATCCTCAGCAGTGCTTCGAAGCTCTGCACAATGAGTTTGTCGCAAGCGCTCTGGCAGTAAAGCTCGGACACGAAATCAATCCCGATTTCATGATCGGAAACATGATCGCTCACGGCACAATGTATCCGCTGACACCGAATCCGAAAGATATGCTGCTGCTCCAGCAGAATGAACATTCCAAGAATGACTTCTGCGGCGACGTTCAGGTCAGAGGCGAGTATCCTGTCTGGGCACGTTCCATGATTAAGAGCTACGGCGTGGATCCTTCCTTCATGGACGATGAAGAAGACAAGAAGATTCTGAAAGAAGGAAAAGTAGACTTCTACACATTCTCCTACTATCAGACTTCCTGCATCACAACCGATCCGAATGCCGAAAAGACACAGGGCAACATGAGCTACCGCGCAAAGAACCCGTATCTGAAGGCAAGCGAGTGGGGATGGCAGATTGATCCGGACGGACTGTATTACACTCTGATTCAGCTGGCTGACCGTTATCCGCATACACCGCTGATGATCGTTGAAAACGGTCTCGGTGCAATCGATAAGGTGGAAGAAGACGGCTCCATCCATGACAACTACCGCATCGACTACTTCCGTCCGCATATTGCCGCAATGGGAAGAGCAATCGAAGACGGTGTACCGCTGATCGGCTATACCACATGGGGACCGATTGACCTGGTATCCGCCGGTACAGGTGAACTCCGCAAGAGATACGGTTTCATCTACGTTGACAAGAACGACGACGGCAGCGGCGACTTCTCCAGAAGCAGAAAGGATTCCTTCTTCTGGTATAAGAAAGTCATTGCCAGCGACGGAACCGATCTTGACTGAAAACCGGTTCACGCACAGCTCATAAAATCGGGTCATAACGGCCCGATTTTTGTTTCTGTTATTTATCTTTTCAGGTTCTTTCGAAAATGAGATATTCTCATCTTTCCAGGCTGTTTTCATCCAGAAGGAAATCAATCAGCCCGATCCGCAGGATCCCTTCATCATCAACCCAGCTTTTTCCGTATGACTTTGAGACAACGATCTTTTTAAATGAATTTTCAACTTCCATCAATGGCCGCAGTTCTTTTATCTGCTTTTCTTCGTCATCCATACTTAAAGCGGACTGAACATAATAAAGTTTGCTGCCGCGCCGTGCAATGAAATCTATTTCCAGGTTTTTCAGCGATTTCTTTCTGCTTTCCTCTGTTATCCAGAACGGAACCACACCGACATCAACCACATATCCTCTTACGATCAGTTCATTGTAAATCAGATTTTCCATGATATGGGTTTCTTCCTGCTGCCGCAGTCCCAGACGTACATTTCTCAGGCCAATATCTGTACAGTAATACTTTGAGGGATATTCAAAGTATTTTTTTCCTTTAATATCGTATCGGTCAGCTTTATTGAACAGGAAACTGTCCGTCAGATACCCAAGATATGTGCTGATTGTTTCAGAATCTGTTTTCAGATTTTTAGCACTGTTCACGGTTCTGGCTATTTTACTTGCATTTGTCAGCGATCCCACGGACGAACATAAACTGCTTGTCAGTTCTCTGAGAACACCGGGAAGCTGAATGGTATAGCGTTCTTCGATATCCTTAAAATATATTTCTTCAAACAGTTCATCCAGATATCTGTACTTATCGTCATCGTCATTCAGTGACAGCAGATACGGCATGCCTCCGTAGGTCATATATTCATTGTATGCATCTGTTTTTTCCATACCGGAGGCTTCATAAAATTCCTTAAACGAAAGAGGATATACATTAACGGTATCTCCTCTTCCTCTGAACTCGGTAGATATATCTTTTGACAGCAGTTTTGAATTACTTCCGGTAACATACACATCAATATTTTTTGTATGAAGAAATCCGTTCAGGACGCTGTATATTCTTACGGGCTGATCAGGGTTTCTGAGTTCTTCCTTCGATATTGCATATTGAATCTCATCGATCAGAACATAAAACCTGTCAGATGAGTTTCGGACGATCTGATGTACATATTCTGATAATACTGCCGGATCTCTGTACGCGGTGTTCCTGTCATCATCCAGAGCAAGGGAAATAATATTTTCTTCCCGGACTCCTTCTTTTATCAGATATTCTTTAAACAGTTCAAACAGAATTGTACTTTTTCCGCTTCTTCTTATTCCGCAGATCACTTTGATACGGCCATTCCACTGTTTTTTTATCAATTGATTCAGATAACGCTGACGATCAGCAAGCATATCATCTCCTCCTTCCGGAATTTTTTTGACCTGACAAGTAACTTCCGGAAATATTATACAGCATAATTTTCCGAAATTTATTTGATTTACCAAGTAACTTCCGGAAATTCATATCTTACTATCCTCTTTCCGAATCAGATCATAAGCAGGAACGTATTTGAACAATCCGGATGGCTGTTACATAATGAAAACGGTAAGGGGGATTCATATCATGGCAATCCATATTGAGAATGAAGCACAGCGGTGCCTGCAGTGCAAGGTCCCGATGTGCTCAAAGAACTGCCCGATTCACACGCCGATTCCGGCCGCAATCGCTCTGTTCAAAGAGAAAAAGGTCATGGAAGCCGGTGAACTGCTGTTTCAGAACAATCCGATGAGTGCGGTCTGCGCCGTTGTATGCAATCATGAAGCACAGTGCCGCGGACACTGTGTGCTCGGAAGGAAGGGTACACCAGTACAGTTCCATTCCATCGAGCACTTCATTTCCGATGCCTATCTGGACCGTTACCGTCCGAAAGACATTGAAAAGAAAGGAAAACGGTGTGCGGTCATCGGTTCCGGTCCTGCCGGTCTGACTGCCGCAATTATCCTTGCCCGGAACGGATATGATGTTACGATCTTTGAACGGAAAAACCAGATCGGCGGAATGCTGAGATACGGAATCCCGGAATTCCGTCTTCCCAAATCCGTACTTGACCGCTATCAGAAACTCCTGCAGAGACTGGATGTCCAGATCCGTCTGAACACCACGATCGGCGGAGCGCTGCGCATCGACAATCTGTTCCGTGACGGATATTCCGCAATCTTTGTCGGCACCGGCGTATGGCGTCCGAATACGCTGGGGATTGAGGGTGAATCCCTGGCAAACGCGCATTTCGGTATTTCCTATCTGGAAAACCCGAAGCATCATGAACTGGGAAAAACGGTAGCTGTCATCGGTATGGGCAACGTCGCGATGGACGTCGCAAGAACCGCGTTCCGCAACGGAGCCGAACGTGTGATGCTGTTCTCCAGAGACGCGCATGCGACCGCAAGCTCACATGAAATGTCCTATGCCGAACTGGACGGAGCGGAGTTCATCTACGGCAAGAGCATCCGCAGAATCACACCGGAAGGTCCGGTATTCGCCACCTCCATCCTGGATGAAAACGGCAATCTGACCGGTATCCGGGATGATGAGGAACTCGTACCGGCTGATTCCGTGATCATTGCCATCAGCCAGGGGCCGAAGGACAAACTGATCATGAGCACCGAGCATCTGGAAGGCACCAGCAAAGGCCTCTTAATCACAGATGAAAACGGCATGACAACCGTTGACGGCGTATTTGCGGCAGGAGATGTCGTAACCGGACCGCTGACTGTAGTCCATGCGGCAGATGCGGCGAAAAAGGCTGCGGAATCCATGATGCGCTACATGGAGTCCAGAGATTGAGAAAAAGAAAATGCTTCAGGCAGATCCGGATATGCCGGTATCAGTCTGAGGCATTTTTTCTGTTATTTCTTTTCCGGGTAATCACCGCGTTCCTGCAGGATTTTCTTCGCTGCAGAGATACGGACACAGAGTGTGAAGATGTTCATTGCCGGTTCCAGCTCACCCATGGACGGGTATGTCGGGGCAATGCGGATATTGGAATCGTTGGGATCCTTTCCGTAAGGCCATGTTGCTCCGGCAGGCGTCATGATCACGCCGGCTTTCTTTGCACGGGCAACGATATCCTTTGCGCATCCCGGATAGGAATCAAACATGATAAAGTATCCGCCCAGCGGCTTTGTCCATGTGCCTATTCCGAGTCCTTCCAAATCACGTTCCAGAATGCTTTCCGTTGCTTCAAATTTCGGACGGATGATATCCGCGTGCTTTCTCATATGTTCCACCATGCCGTGAATATTGCCGAAGAAGCGCACATGACGCAGCTGGTTGACCTTGTCGTGACCGATGGTCTGATGCTTCAGATAAGCTGTGAAATCGTCCATGTTGTTCGGGCTGGTCGCAAGTGCCGCGATGCCGCTGCCCGGAAATGTAATCTTGGAAGTTGAGGCAAACTTATATACCAGGTCCGGATTACCGGCACGCTTGCATTCCGCGAGAATCTCAATCAGGTAATCCTGATGATGATCATACAGATGATGCATGCCGTAGGCATTGTCCCAGAAGATACGGAAGTCCGGTGCCGCCGGTTCCAGTCTGGCAAAACGGCGTACGGTCTCATCATCATAAGAGATGCCCTGCGGATTGGAGTACTTCGGTACACACCAGATACCCTTGATCGATTCATCCTCCGCAACCATCTTTTCGACAATATCCATATCCGGTCCTGTCGGCGTCATCGGTACCGGAACATTCTTGATTCCGAAGTATTCCGTGATTGCAAAATGACGGTCATATCCGGGTACCGGACAGAGGAATTTGACTTCCGGCAGTCTGCACCACGGCGTGTTGCCCATCACGCCATGCGTCCAGGCACGGCTGACTGTATCAAACATGACATTCAATGAGGAGTTTCCGTAGATGATGATATCCTTCGGATTGTTCTCCATCATATCTCCCAGCAGTTCTCTTGCTTCTTCAATGCCGGTCAGAGATCCGTAATTGCGGCAGTCCGTACCGTCTTCACATGTGAGATCGGAATCCGAACTCAGAACATCCATCATGCCCATGGAAAGATCCAACTGTTCCTGGCAGGGCTTTCCGCGGCTCATATCCAGATGCAGGCCGAGCGCCTGTACCTTTTTATACTGTGCTTTCAGTTCAGCACGTTCCTGAAGCAATTCTTCTGATGTCATTTCAATATATGGCTTCATCCGTTTTCCTCCTCTATGTACTGTCAGACAGTCACGGAGATTATAATACACAGAACTGCAAATCAGAAGTTCTGATTATCATCGATGAAAAGAATCTGTGTTCAATTTCTGAAAAATCTGAAACATAAATCATTTCCCGGGAAATACATGTTCTGCAGAAAAGTGATATAATCCTGATGGTTAGTTATATATAACCGGAGGCTGTTATGGGAACTTTGCTTGTATTGGCCGTTGTCATCCTGCTGGTGCTCTTGTGCATACGCTCACTGATCAGAGAACATAAGAGCGGTGCGCTCTGCGAGTGCACGAATGACTGCAGCACCTGCAAAATACAATGTCAGAAGAATTCCGCCTATTACGGAATTCAGAAGAAATGACTGCTCGCCGGCAGTTTTTTCTTTTCCCTGCGGGATGTGTGCTATGATGCAGGAAAGGTGACTGTTATGATCTATGATAAACTGCCGGTCGTATTTCTGAGTACGCTTGCGGCTGAGAAAAAAGATTCAACCAACAGTGTGATTGCTGAATATATCCTTGCACATCAGTCGGAACTGGCTGATGTCGGAATCAAAGAACTGGCAGAGAAATGCCATGTCGGTACCGGATCCATTTCCCGTTTCTGCAAGGAGATCGGCCTGAATGATTTTGCGGAGCTGAAGGTCCTTCTCGGCAATACCGCCTACCGGTTTGACAAAGAAGATACAATATCCGCAGATCCTCTGGAACGCATGCAGTCATGGAGCCGTCATATCTGCGGGTCGATACAGAACGTTGTCACTCAGGAAACACTCAGAGGAACAGAACGGCTCTGTCAGGATCTTCGGAAATATGAAAAGGTCAGCGCCTTCGGAATGCTGAAGGCGGAGACTGCCGCGATCAATCTCCAGGTGGATCTGATGATGCTCGGAAAACAGATTCATACCGCTGTTCCCTATGCGGAACAGACAGAACATATTCTGAACGCGGGAAAGGATGAACTGATCCTGATCTTCTCCTATACCGGTTCTTATTTTGAATATCAGTCGTTCCGGGCAAAGGAAAAGCATCTCGCACTGCCGAAGATCTGGATGATCTGCGGTTCGGATAAAAAGATGCCCTGGTTTGTCGATGATGTAATCCGGTTTGTTTCTCCTCTGGACCAGCAGAGCCATCCGTACCAGCTGCTTGCGGTTTCCGGCATGATTTCCCAGCAGTATGCCGCAATGATCCAGGACTGATCCTCCCGGATCATTTTTTAACGGAAAAAGGCCACCGGAGTGACCTTTGTACAGCAGTTCTGAAAATTTCCGCTTATTTGTTCGTGATATCGCCGCCGAAGTATTTCTCGGACAGTTCAGCCAGTTTCCCGGAGGAACGCAGGCTTTCCAGTGCCTCATTGACAGCATCGCGAAGTTCTGTTTCTCCCTTGTTTACCGGATAGCAGACGGATTCGCCTTCACTCTGATCGACAATCTTGATCGGAGCTTCCGGATGCTGTGACATATAGTCCAGATAGGATACTTCGGAGTTGATCGTCGCATCGATTCTGCCCTGTGTCAGAAGGGTAATGGTTTCTCCGAATGTATCGATATAAGTGACCGTTGCACCGTAGCTCTCAGCGATTTCCGCATATGTGGAACCGGTGGAGTTGGCGGTTGTCTTTCCGTCCAGATCTTCGAACGTCTTGATTTCATCGTTATCTGCCGCAACGATCAGCACCTTGCGGGTATAGACATACGGATCGGAGAACTCATAGCTCAGCGCACGTTCCTCGGTATATCCGACGCCGTTGCATACGATATCGAAGCGTCCGGCCTGTACGCCTGCCAGAAGGCTCTCCCAGGCAGCTTCCTCAAAACGTGCTTCCACGCCCAGATAATCTGCGATTTCCTTTCCGACTTCCACATCAAAACCGGTCAGTTCATCGGTTTTTTCATCATGATAAGTCCACGGTGACCAGTTTCCCTCGGTTCCGATGACCAGATAGCCTCTGTCCTTCACCTTCTGAAGTGCATTTGAAGATGTTTCTGCACTCGCCGCCGGGGCTGCGGTTTCTTTTGCGGGTTCAGCGGTAGAATTGTCTGCAGAGCCGCCTGAGCAGCCTGCAAGGGATGCGGCAGTCAGCGCTGCCAGCATAATGCTGAGTACTTTCTTCATAGTGTCTTTCCTCCATTTATTCTCTTCCAGACAGAATTGTCTGAATGAATTCTCTTGTTCTTTCTTCTTTCGGATTTTCAAAGAAGCTTTTGGAATCCGATGCTTCTATAACATGGCCGTTCTCCATGAATACTACTTTGCTGGATACATTGCGGGCAAAATTCATCTCATGCGTCACCACCAGCATCGTCATGCCGTCATTTGCCAGATCGCGCATGACCGCAAGCACTTCGCCGATCAGCTCCGGATCCAGCGCACTGGTCGGTTCATCGAAATAGATGATCTCCGGTTCTGCCGCAAGAGCACGGGCAATCGCAACGCGCTGCTGCTGGCCGCCGGACAGCTGGGAAGGATAGGACTCCAGGCGGTCTGCCATACCGACTTTTTCCAATGCCTTTACCGCTTTCTTTTCCGCTTCGTCCTTCGGCATCCTGCGGGCAACAATCAGACCTTCCGTTACATTCTGCAGAACCGTCTTATTCAGGAAAAGGTTGTAGTTCTGGAATACAAATGCCGTCTTTCTCCGCAGCCGGCTGATATTCCTTTTACTGATGGAGTGCATATCATACTCTTCACCGTCGAATATCAGTTTCCCGCTGTCGGCGATCTCAAGAAAGTTGATGCATCTGAGCAGCGTTGTCTTTCCGGAACCGGAAGGTCCGAGGATTGCGACGACATCGCCTTTTTCCACTTCCAGGCTGACATCCTGCAATGCTCCGAAGTCTCCGAAAGACTTATAGACGTTCTTTACTTCAATCATCGGGTGCCTCCGTATGCATTCAGTTTCTTTTCTCCCCAGCTCTGCAGCCAGGTAAGAACCGTGCAGAAGATCAGATAGATGAAGCCGACCTCAAGGTAAAGCGCCAGGGACTGATATACACGTCCGTTGATAATCTGTGTCTGCCGGATCATCTCGCTGACCGTGATCGTTGAAGCCATGGATGTGCTCTTGATCATGGAGATAAATGAATTGGACAGGGAAGGGAACGCCGTACGGAATGCCTGCGGAAGAATAATTCTGCGCATGATCTGCCAGTAGCTCATTCCGACACAGTATCCTGCTTCCAGCTGTCCTTTCGGAACTGCTTCCAGCGCCGCACGCATGCTTTCCGCCATATATGCGCCTTCGTTGATGGAAAAGCATAATACGGCGGACGGGAAAGCCGGGATTACAATGCCGATCGACGGCAGTCCGTAGAA
Source organism: Erysipelotrichaceae bacterium (assembly GCA_015058875.1). Classification (GTDB taxonomy): domain Bacteria; phylum Bacillota_I; class Bacilli_A; order Erysipelotrichales; family Erysipelotrichaceae; genus Bulleidia. The sequence continues at coordinate 13,770 of SVBN01000041.1, forward strand.
TACAAGGTAGAGCTGTACAAGCAGCGGTGTGCCGCGGATAATCCAGATATAGAACCGGCACAGCTGTTTCAGCCCTTTGATGTCCGCATACTGTATGACAGCAACCAGAATGGAGATAATCAATGCAAAGAAAAACGAAAGCACAGCCAGCGGTATGGTCACTTTAATGCCGGCCATCAGTATCTTCATAAACGAATCAATCAATATCTGCAGTATTCTCTCATTCATAGTAATGATAGTTATAGCAGAAAGATTTCCGAATGAAAAGAATAATGACTGAAGATCATGAAACGGATATCTTATGATTTTTACACTTCATATACCTACCTCTTTCTGCCGAAAAAAATCCTGCTTCATTTCTGATGCAGGACACTGATTTCAGAATATCAGTTATTTCAGCACGTCACATCCATCATCCGGATCAGCACCCGGATTCCCTGAAGGTAAGCCCGTATGGATATGCGCTCATTCGTTCCGTGCACTCCGGCTGTCCGGATTTCCGGGTCTTCCAGGAACGGTTCAAACCGCATGCAGCACCCGCATACTTCTTCATAGCTTCTGGCGTCCGTTGCGGTTGTATTGACGGACGGCACGAAAATGATGTCTTTGAAAAAATAGGACAGTACTTCCTGAAGACTGCGGAATCCCTCCGTATCAAACCGGGACTGCCGGGACGCTTCGTTGGCCACGATAAACTCCGCATGCACATTATCGCCGATCAGACTGCGGCAGTGTTCCAGAAGACCTGCGTCCGTATCCTGCGGTGCCAGACGGAAATTGATCACAGCCTCCATATGCTGGGGCATGACGTTTCCTGCCTGGGATCCGCCGGAAATCATTGTCGGTGCAATGGTTGTATGGATCTGGCTGTTCAGATCGGGATGTGCAAGATAAAGATCGATTACTGCCTGCTCATCTTTATCTATATTGCGCACGGCATCCCTGAACGCTCCTTCATGCATATGCGGCTCCAGAATATGCAGTGTTTCCCTGACACTGTCGGACAGGACATTTTCCAGCGGGTGATCAACGATCTCGGCAATCGCTTTTGCCAATGTACCAAGCGAAGTGCCGTGGAACGGGTTGGAACTGTGTCCGCCCATGGATTCGGCCGATAGTTTCAGGTCTGCATATCCTTTTTCATACATGCCGATGCTTCCTACCGCCGGATCAACCCCGTAGGCTTCTCCGCTTCCGATCCTTCCGCCTTCATCCAGCACATATTCCAGTTCAACGCCGTGTTCCTTCAGATACCGGGCAATCCGGATGGCGCCTGTGCCGACCGTCTCTTCATCCTGTCCGAAGGCAAGATAAACTGTACGGCGGAACTTTTTCCCGTGTTCGAGAAGATATTCCATGCTTTCCAGCTCCGCCACCAGCATCTCCTTGATATCATAGGCTCCCCGGCCCCAGATATATCCGTCCGCGACATCTCCGCTGAACGGTCCGTGAATCCAGTCCTGTTCCGTTCCTTCCACCACCGGAACTACGTCCTGATGCGCCATGAACAATGCCGGCTTTAAAGACGGATCGCTGCCTTCGATCCGGATCAGGACACTGTAATCCAGTTCCTGATATTCTCCCTGCCGCATGATTTCCGGATACCATTCATGCAGCTTCCGGTGCAGCTCATCAAATGCCGCATAGCTGATCTTTGATGTATCCATATAACTCGTTGTATTGATCTGAATCATCTGTGAAAGGTGACTGACCGCCCGGTCCGCATTCAGATCTTCATATTCATTTTCATTCTGATAAAGCTGATAGATATCCATAGACGTGTGTCCGTCCTTTCCGCAATGCCTGCCGTACAGAACAGGGAGGCAGTACCTCCCTGTTCTTCTGGTTTATGTAATGTTTCCGTCTCAGGAACGATTATTTTACGTGGTTCTCGAACCAGTCTGTGATTTCCTGCAGTCTTCTCATTCTGTGCTGCGGCTTTCCGCTTCTGCTCAGTTCATGGTTCTCGCCATGGAAGATGACAAGTCTTGTCTCGATGTCTCTCACCGCCAGCGACTGCATCATCTGCATTCCTTCCGGCAGCGGGCAGCGGAAGTCTTCATCACTGTGGATGAACAGCGTCGGTGTCTTTACATTCTCCGCATACTTCAGCGGGGAGTGGTTCCACATCTTTTCATGATCCGCATCAGAGAACAGACCGTCGCAGCCGTTCTGTGCAGGACCGAAGTGGAGGCCAATATCCGCGATGAAGGAGAAGGAGATCCAGTTGGCAATGGAACGCTGGGAAGCGCATGCGCAGAACCGGTCGGTATGGCCGATGATCCAGTTTGTCATGAATCCGCCGTAGCTTCCGCCGGTCTCGCATACCTTGGTCTGATCGATGTTCGGATACTTTGCCAGTACCGCATCCGTGAAGTCCATCAGATTCCGGAAGTCGGTTCCGCCGTAGTCATCCCTGATGTCTGCGAATGCATCACCGCGTCCGTCGGATCCCTTGATATTTGTAAAGAAGACAACGAATCCTCTGGATACCCACAGCTGCATCTCATGGAAGAATGTTTCGCCATAGGAAGCTCTCGGACCGCCGTGGATATCCAGGACTGCCGGATACTTCTTCTTCGGATTGAAGTCCTGCGGCAGCAGTACCCATCCGGTCAGGTCATAGCCTTCGGAGGTATATTTGATCACTTCCGGCTTCGCGATATATTTTCCTTCCAGCGCCGCATCATTCAGCGAGGAAACCTGCGTCATGTTCTTTCCGTCACGGCCCATGACATACATTTCCGCGACGTTGTTCCAGTCCTGAAAGCAGACTGCGATCTGATCTGCAGTGACATCCAGGAAGCACATCATGCCCGGACCTTCCCAGAGACATGTCTTATTGAAGTCCTTGTCAAACTCCCAGAGTGCATTGTGGTTGTCGATGGTAACGATGGAAACCAGCTTCGTTCCGTCGGTCGCAAACGTAAAGCCGCCGCCGTGAACGGTATCGCCGATCACGGAAGCACCGTATGTAACATCTTCGTGTTCCATAACGACTTCCAGGCTGTTCTTTGTAACTTTGCAGATATCCTTGGTCTGGATGGGGCCGAACTTCTTCATATCGGACGCCCATGCATACAGCTGATTGTTCATGACAAACAGCTGGCCGACACTGCGGTCATTCTTTCCGTACAGTGTTGTCAGTTTCTTTGTCTCCGTGTCATATTCGAAGATCTTCTGGGTCATGAGCTGTCTGTTCTCTTTGACATTTCCGGCGAAGAATACCTTTGTGCCGCAGACAGTCAGATCTCCGGTATTGAATTTCGGAGCGGTAACTCTCTTCACCTGAAGCTTTTCGCCGACGCGTACATCAAATACGGCGGTTCTGCGCTTGTTGTTGAAACCGACGCCGTTGAACCAGTAGGGAACCTCATCCACTACATGGTAGTCAGCTTCCTTCTTCAGTGCATCGAACTTCTTCTTTCTGTCTTCATCGCTGTCCTTATAGGCATCCGGATCATTGGCGTCAATGAATCCCTTTGCGGCGTAGACCGTATCACTTACCTTTGCCAGGGAAGCCATCGGGAAGGGCAGGGTAATCCAGGGCTTTGCTTCGCCACCGCGGACATCCAGTGTAAACAGTTCGGTTGTGCCGGGCAGTGCTTCGCCGCTTGTTCTTCTGAGAATCAGTGTATTTTCATCCTGCCAGATGACGAATGTGGCATCCAGGGAATATGTCAGCTGGCATGTCTTTCCGTCTTTTACCAGATATACATCATTGTGATAGCAGTTCTTTTCCACATCGGATCTGCCTGCATGGAATGCCAGCATCTTTCCGTCCGGGCTGTACCGGAGGTTGGCAGGGAAACGGTATTTAGTGATGTCTTCGATGGTAATGGGGTTCAGTTTCTTTGCGGGCATGTTTCAATTCCTCTCTTTCCTGTTATTTCGCATGCTTGTCAAACCAATCGGATATTTCACTCAGACGGCGGATCCTGTGAGCCGGTTTTCCGCCTCTGGATAATTCATGATTTTCGCCGCGGAAGATGACCATTCTGGTCTCGACATCCTGCACGGTCAGCGCCTGCATCATCTGCATGCCTTCCCAGACAGGACATCTTCTGTCTTCATCGCTGTGGATAAACAGCATCGGTGTTTTCGCACCCTGTGCATATTTCAGCGGGGAATACTGCCAGAGCTTTGCAAAGCTCTCTTCCGCAAGCAGATTGTCCTCCATGCCGACGCCGCACTCCGAAGGATCGAACCACGGTCCGATATCGGCAATGAATGACAGGGACACCCAGTTCGCAATCGAACGCTGGGAGGCAAGGGCACAGAACCGGTCCGTATGTCCTTCGATCCAGTTCATCATCCAGCCGCCGTAGCTGCCGCCGGTGGCGCAGACTTTCTTTCCGTCGATCTGCGGGTACTTCTTCAGCACTTCATCCGTGAAGTCCATCAGGTTCTGATAATCCACGGTTCCGTACTTTCCGCGCACATCCGCGAACACATCGCCGCGTCCGTCTGATCCTATAATATTCGTAAAGAAGACAAAAAACCCACGGGATGCCCATACCTGCATCTCATGGAAGAATGCTTCGCTGTAAATGCCGCGCGGTCCGCCGTGCACATCCAGCACCGCCGGATATTTCTTCTTCGGATTGTAGTCTTTCGGCTTCAGCACCCAGCCGCGCAGCTCTTCATTGCAGGATACATAATCCAGCCGTTCCGGCAGAGCAACATAACGGTTTTCCACAGCCGCATCATTCAGATGGCTGATCAGACTTACCGTACCGGTTTTTCTGTCCATTTCATACAGTTCCGCCGGGTGATCCGCCGTGACTCTGCAGAAGGCGATCTTCTCCCCGGAAGCATCCATAAAGGGTATGATGCCCGGCTCGTGGTACAGATTCTGTGCATGCATATCGGAATCAAATTCCCAGATGCATACCCGTTCCTGATCCGTGACAAGCGTGATCAGGTGATCACCGCACACCTTCATGCTTTTCCCGCCGCCCAGCAGCACATCGGTTGTCGCATGGGATCCGAAGCTGCGGTCCGGCTTGGTGATCAGTTCAATCTTCTTATTGTTTACACGGGCAATATGCGGGGACTGTCCGAGTCCGTATTCCTTCATATCGGAGGCAAGGCAGTACAGCTGATGTTCCATCACAAACAGATAGCGGATACTGTAATCCTTCTTTGCATATACAGAGGTGATTCTGTCTGTATCCGCATGCCAGGCATGAATCTGACACAGTCTGGATTCTTTCCGCTCATGCGTCTCATCCGTGAAATATACGGTATCGCCGTCTGTTTCCACTGACTGTACATTCGTATACGGTCCGCTCAGCCGTTTTATCTTCAATCCATTCTCCGTATTCACCCGGAATAATGCAGTTCTTATTTTATTGGTATAATCCGATCCGTTATGCCAGTACGGTATTTCATCCACGACCGTATAGTCGGCATCATGTTCCAGCGTTCTGATTTCTCCGCCGCGCAGATATGCGTCCGGATCATTCGCATGAATCATTCCGAGCGCCGCATACAGACCGTCCCTGATTTTATACAGAGAGCGCATCATAAACGGAAGGGTGATCCATGGTTTTGCCTCGCCGCCATGCACATCCAGCAAAAACAGTTCCGTTGTGCCGTGCGCTGCCTCTCCGGTACTGCGCTTCAGAATCAGATGCGTATCATCATCCCAGAGCACCAGGGACGCATCCAATGTCCATGTGACCTGCCGGCACTCTCCGTTTACAGCCAGCCAGACATCTCTCCTGTATCCGTTTCCTGCTTCATCCGCATATGCACACTGAAACGCCAGCAGCTTCCCGTCCGGGGAATACTGCAGGTTTTCCGGAAACCGGTACAGACAGATATCATTGATTTCCACCGGTTTCTGCTTCATCTGCGATTCTTCCATTCCCTGACCTTGAATGCCAGTACAGCGGTCTTTCCGTCGGTGATTTCCCCGGCCATGATCTTTTCAATGATTTTTTCCAGCGTCAGCTTTTCGGTATCCAGATGTTCATCGCTGTCCAGATGCTGTCCGACATACTGACCCTGCTTTGCGTAATACAGCCAGACCTTTTCCCCGCCGTATGCACCGGTCGGTACGAACTCTCCGAGCTCCACCCAGTCTCTGCCTTCAAAACCGGTTTCTTCGGCCGCTTCACGCTTTACTGCATCAAACGGGTTTTCTCCCCATTCCAGCTTACCCGCAGGAAATTCCGTCAGTTCCTTCTCCTGGGCATAGCGCCATTGGGTTACAACAGAAAAGAGGCCGTTTTCATCTTCCATGGCGACACATACACCGCCCGGATGTTCAACAACCTCCCGCATTGATTCATTTCCGTCCGGCAGTAAAACACGGTCAACCCGGACACTGACAACTTTTCCCTGATACGTATAATGCTGTTCCAGAGCTTTCTCTCTATGATCCATAAGAATTTCTCCTGTTGAGTAGATTCTACACGAAAATGACATGATTGTTTCATGAAATGTAAGATTCTCTCAGTTATCTGAACACATTTTTCATGACGCCTGCGCTATACTGAGACCGGAGGACATCCTATGGCCAGAAAAGTATATTTTGCCGGCTCCATCCGGGGCGGCAGGGAAGACGCGCAGCTTTATCATGAACTCATACAGCATATTCAGGAAACAGACATCGTCCTGACCGAGCATGTCGGTTCCGTCTCAGGCTCCGTATTCGGAAGCGGCGAAGACTATGATCACAGAATCTATGCGCAGGATACGGCGTGGCTGAAGGAATGCGATCTGGTTATCGCCGAATGTACAAGACCGTCGCTCGGCGTCGGCTATGAGCTAGCATATGCGGAGGCACACCGGAAACCGGTATATATTTTCTACCGCAGAAGCGAGGCGCATCTCAGTGCCATGCTTGCAGGTAATGACTATTTCCGTATCTTCCCTTACGAAACGAAAGAAGAACTGTTCGAACTGACAGACAGAATCCTGAAAGGAGGAGAATAAAACGTATGGAATTCAGAGAACTGATTGAGCAGCGCCGCAGTGTACGTGCTTACAGAGAACCGCTTCCTTCTCATGAGGTGCTTATGCAGATTCTGCAGGAAGCACAGATGGCGCCATCCTGGAAAAACCTCCAGGCTTCCCGCAGCTATGTGATTGAAACACCGGAGAAACTGCAGGAGTTCCGGGAAAAGGCACTGCCTTCCTTCAATGCAAAAAGCTCCGCAAACGCTGCAATTATTGTGACAACATATGTCAGAGGACTTGTCGGGCATACCAAAGGGGTACCCGACAATGAGCTCGGCGACAAATGGGGTGCCTATGATCTCGGCCTGAGAGACGCATATCTGATTCTTGCCGCAAAGAACGCCGGACTGGATACGCTGATCATGGGGCTGCGTGATGCGGATGTCATCCGTCAGCTGCTGGGCATTCCGGAGGAAGAGGAGATTGTTTCCGTAATTTCCGTCGGGTACAGAGATCAGGAGCCTTCCCTGCGTCCGCGCAAAGAACTCAGTGACGTAACAGAATTCTTCTGATCATTTACATGCATGCAGATAAAAGAGAGAATGCTGTGTTATTCATGCCCTGAACCGGCAGATACAGCATTCTCTCTTTTTCATTATTATAAATTGCCCAGCATCAGCGACAGCAGATGCACGCCTTCGGCATCCGTCATTTCAATGCCGCGCAGGCAGGCGTTGCAATAGACCGCTGTCCGCTGCGTCGTGTACTGCTTCACCCATTCCTTCATTTTTTCCGCAATTTCTTCTTTCGGAAGAGGAGTCACAATTTTTTCAATCGCACCGTATGTCTTCGGAGCAATTTTCAGATTGCCCGAACTTACCTTCTGATAAAGGAACGGTCCGTCGAACGTCGTCTTTTCGTAATTATCAGCCAGCTCGACCGGCACCATATTCATGCGCTTCAGACATTCCCGGACAGCCTTCATCTCATTCATGTTGTTTCTGGCTCTCCAGCAGTCCTGAACGGTGATTTCCTCGCCATGGTAATCCGGCCACGGGAAGCTTTCCTCATTGAGCAGATACTCATAGATGCTCATCTGATCTGCCTGCGGAGATGCTTCATATGTGATCAGACTGCAGGATGTGCAGTTATGCAGGACGAGATCTCCTTCTTTCAGCAGATTCTGCGTCGGTCTGCAGCAGCCGGCTACGGTCACGCCGTGATCACTCATCCACGAGCGGATCTTCATGGAATCATCTTTATGCGCTGCGGTAAAGTTGCAGCTGGGAAGGTAATAAATCATTTCTTTTTTCTCCTGATCAGAAATCAAATGTATCGGGATTGGCACCGACCCGCTGGCCTTTGTCCAGGGAACTGATCCAGCGCATATCTTCTGCACTCAGTTCAAAGTCAAACACATCCAGATTGGAAATAATGCGGTCCTGATGCACGGACTTCGGAATGACGATCGTATCCCTCTGCATATGCCACCTTAATACAACCTGCGCAGCTGTCTTTCCGTATTTTTCCGCAATCTCTTTCAATACCGGCTCCGCCAGCAGCTCCTGCGCCCTGTTTCCTCCGGCCAGCGGACTCCATACTTCCGGCGCAATGCCTCTTGCATGCAGTTCGTCAATCAGTTCCTGGTTGGAGAAGTACGGATGCGATTCGATCTGGTCAACGGAAGGAGTATATTTTCCCTTGATCTTCAGTGCATCCAGATGATTCTTATGGAAATTGGATACGCCGATGGACTTGATATAGCCTTCTTCATACAGCTTTTCCATTTCCAGCCATGCCTGTTCAAAACCTTCTGCCGGCCAATGGATCAGATACAGATCAATGTAATCCACGCCCAGACGGTCCAGACTGTCAAAGAAAGCCTGTTTTGTCTTTCCGGAGCGGACTTCCTCATTCCACAGCTTGGTTGTAATAAAAATCTCCTTCCGGTCAATCCCGCTATCCCGGATTGCCCTGCCGACAGATTCTTCATTCCGGTATGCCTTGGCTGTATCAATATGCCGGTATCCGGCATCCAGTGCCCAGCGGACAGCCTGCTCTGTTTCCTCTCCGCTTCTGGTGCGGAATACGCCCAATCCGATACGGGGAATCAATGTTCCGTCATTCAGCTTTACATTTTCCATCATATCTTTCCTCTCTCCTTCAGCAGTCTTTCTGCAAGTTCCACAGATTCATATACCATGCCGTCGCAGTGCGGCTTTTTCGGCAGTCCCTTAGCGGCATTCGCCTTTAACAGGTCACGGCAGTCCAGCATGCCGTCATGGTTTTCACGGAAGCTGCGGTAATATTCCGCAATGGTTTTCGGATCTCCGACATCAAACATGCCCAATACCATCAGTCCGCCGCAGATTGCGCCGCACCGGTCCGCATTCCGCATGCCTCCGCCGAAATTCTTTGTCATTTTCATGACCGTTTCTTTATCAATTCCCGCTTTGTCCGCAAAGGGGAGCACTGCCGCACAGCAGCAGTTATATACAACCTCGGGATCATTTCTCAGCTTTTCAGCTGTTTCACGAAATTCACTCATGTTCTTCACCGTCTTTCCTTTCCCATTATATCGGAAAAAAGGATACCGCCGGCGGATTCCGTTATAATACAGGAAGAAAAAACAGGAAGGTAATAACGATGAATCTTGAAGCTTTGCAGAGAAAATATGCCTACACACTGGCAAGAGTCGGACTGAATGTGCAGAAAGGACAGACTGTCCTGGTGGAAGCCGCCGTAGAAGGATCCTATTTCACGCCTGTATTTGCGGAAGAATGCTATAAGCTCGGTGCCGGGAATGTTGTCATCCATTATCTGGATGAGGCAAACATGAAGGTTGCCGCAAAATACCGCAGTGATGCGGATATCCGGAAGCTGGAAGAGTGGGAAGTGCTCCGGAATCAGCAGTATCTGGATGAAGGCGCATGCTTTGTCAGACTGGAAGGCGTTAATCCGGAACTGATGGCAGATGTACCGGAAGATCAGGCAAATGCCATCTTTGCCCATATTGATGCCGAGCGCAATATCATGCGCAGGGCAAGCAGGGAAAAACACTGTCAGTGGCTGATTGCCATGATTCCGACAAAAGAATGGGCTGATTTCATTCTGAAGGATATCCCCGAAGAAAACCGGTTCGAAGAACTCTGGAAACTGCTGCTGAAGCTCTGCTATATCGATGAAACGAATGATGTCGTGGAAACCTGGGAACAGCTGAAAGCCAGAAAGCAGGAGCGCGGTAATAAGATGGATTCCTACCATTTCACAAAGCTGCACTACACCGCATCCAACGGATCCGATCTGACCGTTGAACTGACGCCGGATTCCAAATTCGGCTTCCGTCCCCGTCCGTCAGATGCCGTTTCCTTCTCGCCGAATATCCCGACCGAAGAGATCTGCACGACACCGGAAAAGTTCGGTACGGAAGGCGTGGTATATGCCTCCCGTCCGCTGGTACTCGGCGGAAAGAGCATTGAGAACTTCGGTTTCCGCTTTGAAAAGGGCAAAGTTGTTGAAGTTATTGCAGGCGAAGGAAAGGAAATGCTGGAGGCTCTTGTGCGGATGGATGAGAATGCATGTTATCTCGGAGAGTGCGCACTGGTCGAATACCATTCCCCGATCTCTATGAGCGGAAGAGTGTACTACACCACATTAATCGACGAAAATGCATCCTGCCACCTGGCACTGGGCAGAGGACTTGCCAGAACACAGCCCTCCGATCCCCGCTATACATTCAATGATTCCACCATTCATATCGACTTCATGATCGGAACCGAAGACATGCATATTGTCGGAACCGATGCGGAAGGAAATGAGACCGTCGTCTTCGAACACGGGGACTTCTCAATCTGAAGCAGACAGGACATCTGATAAAAGTCAGGTGTTCTTTTTATACCGGAATCTTCGCAGACATTCAGTCCGCGCAGCCGGTATTACACCGATACGAAGATCTGTTTTATACATCAGCAAATCAGCAGTTCAATTCATTGCACTATTTCTTCCTGCCTATTATTATATTTGCGGGAAATTCCCTACTTTTCCTACTGTTTGAGCCTGTCATATGCTTTCAGCATTTTGACAGCAAAACAGACAAGGAGGCAATTATGACAGTTCGTTTTACTACAAATCCCTGCCGGAAAGCCCGTGTCTTCAGACATGGGATGAACGGCACTTTTTCTTTATCTGATTATTTTTTGTACTGGTTCTGTATGTACTGTATCACAGTGTCTCTGCTCATATTGCCGAGCGTACTCATATAATAGCCTGGTGACCAGATATGTCCTCCCCAGAACATATCATTTCCAATCT
>SVBN01000042.1 GCA_015058875.1 Erysipelotrichaceae bacterium
CATGCATTTTCAGATAGGAATGAGACGCAAAATGAGAGAGGATTTCGCCCACCCCGGGCTCAATCCTCTCTCATTCTTCACTTCTTCAAATTGTCAAACTTCAGTCCTTGACTTTGGGATCAGTTTAGCGGCAGGCCTTTTTCAGTTAAATCCTCCTACGAGAATGGACGGATCCATTTCCGTGATCTTTCCGGAGAACTGTGCATATACCGATTCATGATCCGCAAGCATGTCATCCGTCACTTCAGAGAACGGATATACCTTGAAATTGTAGAAATGCTCGCCGATGATATCGTATTTGGTAAAGATCAGGTCCGCTCTGGCATCGGAGAGACTGATCTCACTGACGCCGTCGGTCACTGTCTTGGTAATGGTAACCCCGCCGATCATTCCGATGATTCTTGCCAGCTGATCCTGGGCGCTGACCATATTTCCGAGCGAATAGTAGACGATAGTTTTTCCGCCGTTCAGCCACTGGATGGGCTGAATCACATGCGGGTGGCAGCCGATGATAATATCCGCGCCGGCATCCGAAAGCTGCTGTGCCAGTGAGATCTGTTCCTCATTGGCATCCATGCTGTATTCGGTTCCCCAGTGCATGCATATAATCACCACATCCGACGCCTGCTTTGCCTGTCTGACTTTTTCCAGCATCTCTTCTTCATGTCCGGGATACAGATTCACCAGATATTCTTTGCCTGCCGGCGGTTCCAGACCGTTGCAGCCATAGGTATAGGCAAGGAAGGTATAGGTAATGCCGTTTACTTCATACACCGGCAGTGCCTGCTGGTCTTCCGGTGAATCAAATGTTCCGGTCATATGAACGCCTTCCTGTTTCCGCCAGTAATCCACGGAGCGCAGGACGCCGGTTTCATCCATATCCAGGCTGTGATTGTTGGCAGTAGAGACAAGATTGAACCCGAGATCCACCATGGTATCCCCGAATTCCTGCGGTGTGTTGAACCGCGGATAGGACGACAGTCCCATCTCCGTACCGCCGAGAATCGTTTCCTGATTGTAATACTTCAGGTCATAGCCTTCAGCCAGTTTTCCCATATTTTCCATGATGTCATGGAAGTCATAAGTGCCGTTGGGCTGCTGGGCACAGTAATACACCGCGCCGTGAATCAGTGCATCCCCTGCCATGAACAGCTTTGCCGTATGAACTTCGGTAACCGGTTCCGCGCTTTCCGTCGGCTCCGGCGTCTGAACAGCCGCAGGTGCTTCCTCCTTTTGCGTGACGCATGATATCAGGCGCACAGGCACCGCAATCAGCAGTACAGCCCCCAGAATCACTATCAGCAGGCGGTCAATTCTCAGTTTTCTTTTTTTGCCGGCCATATTTTAAAACCCCTTTACAGAAAATATCCTACCGCAGATTTCCAGAAAAAGAAATTTACCTATTCCATTTTTATTTGCAGTTTGCTATAATGACTTGGCTGAGCGGGATGTAGCACAGCTTGGTAGCGCGCTTCGTTCGGGACGAAGAGGTCATGGGTTCGAATCCCGTCATCCCGACCATAATCAAACCGGTGAAAACCGGTTTTTCTTTTTATGCACTTTAAAAGCGGCTGAGATTCATTCCCTGCCGCTTCCGTTTTGTTATGTATGATCAGTTGTGACCGCCGGGTCTGCCGCCCATTCCTCCGGGCATTCCGCCGCCGAAGGTGCCGCTGCCCCAGGCTCCGCCCTGCATGCCGCCTCCCATCATGGAGTTGGCGATGGAATTCTGAACCGTTCCGTTGACAATGACCGTTCCGCCGGTATAGGAAACGGATCCGTCAAAATCGAACGCGGAATTCGCCGTGATGTCAATCGTACCTCCGCTGACGATCAGATTGCCGTTGGAATCAATTGCATCCGTATCGCCGCTGCCCATTTTGATGGTCACATCGCCGCCGTTGATTTCCGCCAGCACACTTAATGCTGTGGATTTCTGTCCGGCATTGATGCCGTCGTCGCCTGCGGAAATGCCGATCGTGCCGCCATTGATCTGAATCCAGGTTGCCTCGATGCCTTCCGCGGCGGTGATGTCAAATGATCCTCCGTCGATCTGGACTATCGTTGTTCCGTGGATTGCGTCATCCGCAGCCTGAATATTGAATGTTCCGCCGCAGATATAAATGTATCCGAGTGTATTGTCTTCATCGTTTTCGGCATGCAGACCGTCCTTGTCTGAGACAATCGTGATATTGCCGTCGCTGATCCGGATGGAATCGTTTGCCTCAATCGCATCGGAAGCGCAGCTGATATTGACAGTTCCGCCGGTGATCTTCAGATCATCCCTGCATGAGATGCCGTTATCCGAAGAGACAATGTTCAGTGTCCCTGTTCCGTTCAGAACAAGATCATCTTTGGAGAAAATGACCGCATCGGTATTGGTTGTGCCGTCTGCAGTGAAGCTGCCGCTGACCGTCAGATTGTTTTCTCCCTCCGTTGTCACAAATACTTTATCCGCTGATTTTACATAGATAACAGGCTGATCGCTGTTTTCGACATTCAGTCCGTCAAGCACAAGCTGAACCTTATCCTCAGATGCCGCATCAACGGTTACGGTAACCTGTTTTCCGCTGCCGCTCAGAACATATACGCCTTCTTCCGTGATCGTAATATCCTGTCCGTCTGTTACGGTGTAATATACCGCTTCACTCAGATCCGCTGTCTGTGTCAGGTCCCGTTCCGTGAAGAGGTCCGATGCATCAACTGCACCTCCGGATGTCACGGCAGCCGTATTGACTACCGCATGATATTCTGTGTTTGTACCTGTATTGGTTTCCGCAGCGGAAACAGTTTCCTTTACTGCGGATGTTTCTGCACTCCCGGTTTCTTCGGCAGTACAGGCTGCGGCACCGAGTGTTAATACATATACTGCTGTCAGTACCGCAAGATTTCTCTTTCTTCTGTTTTTCATCATTCTGTACTCCTCTCTTCTTCCCATCCTTATCGGATGCATTCTCAGAATAAAGCCCGAAAGTGAATTTCCGATGAACACAAACAGTTCTTTCCCTGAAAAAAAGCGGAACTGAAACCGTCCGCAGTATTTCTTTATTCCTGTCTGAGGTCGTACCGGTAGATTTCCTTGACCGGTTCCCCGCGCTTATAAAGCCAGTGATATGCCGGAACATCAGTTGTTTCCAGCAGTTCGCCGTTCAGCTTCTGCAAGGTCTTTTTTGAAGCAGGATTATCCGGTGAGCAGGTAATGATCAGCTCATCCATTTCATATTCCTGTCTGGCAAGCCGGAAAAGAATCAGACAGGCCTGATATGCATAATGATGCCCCCGGTATCCCGGATAGATCCGGTATCCGATATTTCCGGCATAATACAGTTCCTCATCCATGCCGATTCTGAGATCGCAGTTCCCGACAATCTGATTTGTATCATGCAGCACAATGTGATAAAGAACCGACGGGATATAGTGATTCTCCGCATCAGCTTTGATCTTCCGGTTCACCAGAAGGTCCACTTCTTCCCCGCAGATCCGCTCACTCTTTTTTAAAAAAGGCCAGTTAATCATAATTCTTCCAGAAACAATTATAATACGGCCGGGAAGAAAAAACGGCCGCTTATTCGGCGACCGCTGCGATAATATCCTCGTAAATTTCTTTCAGTTCGGCTTTCTGTTCATCCGTCATCATGGTATCATCACCATCCGGTTCAAAGCTGCTGACCAGTGAGAGGTGATGTCCGACAATTTCTCCGTCCTTTACGCCGATAACTTCCGGCACTTTGAACACCGGTTTGCCTGTGGACGCATCCTTTTCAAAGATGCTGTTAATCAGGGAATCCAGTTCGTTGTAGGCGGCTTCGGTTGTCGGAAGCTGGACATCGATGTAATAGACTGTCACGCCCATTTCCTTTGCGGCTTCATTCAGAACCGGTACGGCACGCTGGCACCACCAGCACCCGACTCTTCCGTAATACAGAATTCCGGTTCCCTTTTCCTTGAACATCCGGATCGATTCCGCCAGAGTAATCTCCGTAAATGCCGGATCATCATCCTCCAGGAACTCATATTCTCCCATGGCAGCTGTCATGGTTTCCAGTTCCACCGGATTTACAATCGTGACCGGAGTATGGGCTGGCTTCCCGTTATTGCCTGATCCGCATGCGCACAGCATTACCGCCAGGCATGCAGCCATAATCTTTTTCATCATTCAGATATCCTCGTTTTCACAGGAGTTATCTTACCAACAATCTCTTTGTGATGCAATGACAAAAGAAGTACGGACCCGGGGTCCGCACTTCCTGTCAGTCAATTTTCTGTATCTGTGTCGATTCGTAGTATGATTCAATCTTTTCCCTGGTTCCGAGTCCCTTGGAATATGCTGTCGCGCTTCCGCAGCAGACGCCGAAGCGGAAGGAATCCCTGGCATCAGAGCTTCTCAGATAGTTCATCAGGAAGCCTGCCACCAATGAGTCGCCGGTACCGACGGTATTGATTGTTTTTTCTTCCCGGACCAGTCCGCATTCATAAGTTCCTTCTTCGCACACCAGCAGGGCATTCTTTTTATCCCATACCACAATGACATTGCGGGCGCCGCGCTCATGAACTTCCCTGGCTCCTGCCACGATCTCTTCTTTTGTGGAAACTGTTCTTTCGAGCAGTGCGCCGAGCTCATCGGGAGTCGTTTTCAGCAGGAACGGTTTTGTTTCAAGACATGCACGTTCCAGATCGGGATTGGTATCCAGCACGACGCGCACGCCGTTTTCGATCGCCTGTTTCAGCATATCAATAATGTCTTCAGTCAGATATGACGGTGACTGGCCGGCCAGGACAAAGTAGTCGCCGACATCCAGCCGGTCTACCTTTGCCCTCAGATGAGCCATATCACGGTGTGTGATATAAGGCCCGGTTGCGTTGACATCGGTATCCCTTCCGTCCTGCAGCTTTACATTGATGCGGGTATGTCCGTCAATATAAGTGAAATTCGGCTGGACATATTCGTATTTCTGCAGCAGCTGGATATAGAAGTCTCTGGTGAATCCGCCGAGGAATCCGTATGCCCGGGTCGGAATCATCAGATTGTTCAGAACAATGGAAATATTGATTCCCTTTCCGCCGGCTTCATAGTACTCCAGACTGGAACGGTTGTACTTTCCCGGTTCAATGTTCTGATTGAATTCCATATAGTAGTCAAGTGACGGATTCAGTGTGCATGTGCAGATCATAAAGCTGTTTCACCTACCCTCCTGATAATATTCAGAATCAGCTGTGACGCCTGTTCCAGTTCTTCGACAACACAGTATTCATATCTTCCGTGTGCGTTTCCGCCGCCGGTTCCGAGGTTCGGACACGGCAGTCCCATATAGGTCAGCGTCGCCCCGTCTGTTCCGCCTCTGGCGGATTCCCTGCCCGGTACCAGACCGAGATCTTCGATTCCCTTCCAGGCATATTCGGATACTTCCGGATTCTGATCAAGAATCTCCTTCATATTCCGGTAGCTGTCCGTGATGATCAGCTTCGCAGCCTCTGTGCCGATCATCTCATTGAGATAATCCACCGCTTTTCTCAGAATTTCCTTTTTCTCTTCCAGCTTCGCGGCATTATGGTCACGGATAATATATTCCATATGTGCCGCATCCATTGTGCCGTTCAGTTCCGTCAGATGAAAGAAGCCGTCATATCTGTCCGTATGTTCCGGACGCATATGTGCAGGAAGCAGATTATGCAGGACCGCAGCCATGCTGACGGCATTGATCATCTTGTCTTTCGCGGATCCCGGATGAATTGAGAAACCGGCGATGTCAATGACGGCGGAAGCCGCATTGAACGTCTCGTCGCACAGATACCGGATCTCTCCGCCGTCCATGGTATAGGCAAAATCCGCGCCGAAATTCTCAACATCGAAATACTTCGGTCCGTTTCCGATTTCCTCGTCCGGCGTAAAGCCGACTGCGACATCCCCGTGTCTGAATTCCGGATGTTCCCTCATCCATACCAGCGCTTCCATAATCGCGGTGATTCCTGCCTTATCGTCCGCTCCCAGCAGGGTGCTGCCGTCCGTGACGATCAGATCCTTGCCCTTCAGTTCCTTCATCCGGGGAAAATCCGCTGTTTTTGTCACAACGCCTTCACACAGCTCAATATCCCCGCCGTCATAGTTCTCAATGATCCGGGGATTGACGCCGGTACCGCTGTAATCCGGGGCGGTATCCATATGGGCGACAAAGCCGACGCGTTTTGCCGGATGATCCAGATTCGACGGAAGAATTCCGTATACGTAGCAGTGTTCATCCAGGCGGACATTTTTCAGTCCGAGTTCCTGCAGTTCCTGATAAAGAACCTTTGCCAGGTCGAACTGTTTCTGCGTGGAAGGGACCGTACCGGAGTTTTTCGGATCCGACTGTGTATCGATCCGGCAGTACCGGATCAGGCGTTCTGCAGATTTGCTGTTCATGCGCGTACCTCTTTTCTTTTATGCATATTCATCTGCCAGTTCCATTTCGGAAAATGTACAGTCAAACCAGGAATTACCGGGACTGCATGCATAGACACCGGCAGTCACTTTCTGCCCTTCGGACGCAAAGTGAAGCCATCTCAGATCGGAATACCGGTCTCCGTTAAAGCTGTATCGGAATCTGACGTTTCCGTTCCAATAACGGACCTGGAAATAAATATGATCGATTACAGCTCCGATTTCACGGCTGGAACGGTCTCCGTATCCGCCGTCATATTCCGTGCAGGCAATATCCGTCTGATTTTCTTCCCTGCATATCACACTGCACTTGCACCAGTGACCGGAATTCTGCTTCAGAATAATCCCGCACTCGTCCTCAGGCGCTCTGAAACCGTAGTCGATTCTCAGCGTCAGCGTGAAGCCTGCCATTGCATCAAGTTCCAGACTGGCCGCGTCACGGCTTCCGTATGTCAGTGAGTTCAGACTGGTATACGGTTCCGTTTCCACAATCAGCCTGTCGCCCTGAATGACCGACATGCACGGTTTATTTGTCCAATGCATCGATGCGGGATTTATTCTTCTCTTCATGATCAGTATTTCTCTATCCGGATAATCTTACCGAGTTTTTTCAGATTATCACCGATTTCTTCGATCAATGCAATTTTAGCATTTAATGAAATCGGTGAGTAGTCGATCGCATCATGTGCTGGATTATCGCTTAATCCGACCATGAAGGTAATTGCGCTGGAGCGCAGGAAATCACGGACCAGGCAGCTCGCGCCGTCTTCTTCGTGACTGATCAGCAGTCCTTCCGCAAAGTCGTCGTCTCTGACCGCTCTCTGCAGGATACGTCCCGCTTTCTGCAGTGTGAGCACACCTTCCGTTACCAGATCAACCCCGCTGATGAATCCTTTCGGCGGCACATCGGAATTTGCAAGAATCTGGGTGATATCCGTCGTCAGCTCCCTGCCGAGAACTCTGGATACAATCTGGCTGGTTGTTCCGCCGCAGCAGATCTTATAGCCGGATGCACTCATGAGCCGGTGAACGATTTCCTCATCCTGATCCTGTCCGGAAGGAGGGCCGACCATGACTCTGGTTTCCTTTGCCTCAATGATTCTGATCGCACCGACCGTGGAATCATCCCCCGGAAGACCTCCGTAAAGATAATTGACATTAGCCAGCAGGATCCGGCTGACTTCTCTGGCGGAGTCTCTGGAACTGACATGTTCCTGCAGGAAATTCTCAACTTCCTGCTGACCCCAGCCGAAATTGAACACCATGCCGACACCGGCCCAGAGCACGCCGTCCGAGAATGTCACGAACAGATCGCCGGGCTGTGCCTTCATTGTCATAATATGGATCTCTTTGCCGTTGATGACGCGGGTATCCATATGCGGATGAAGAATCTGATAACTGCGCATGATAACGATCGTCGGGCTGTCGTATTGGGCAATATATACATTGCCGTCATAAAACACCTGAATGATCGTAAAGGTGGAATAGGCTACCTGACGTTCCTGATCCACCGGCAGAGTCGCGGTAATGGTTTCCACAACATCTTCCAGCGGCATGCCGGAATTGACCATTTCGGAAATAATCGTGCTGGTCAGCGTGGAAAGAATGTTTGCCTTTACGCCGCTGCCCAGTCCGTCCGCCAGAACCATGACCATGCATTTGTCGCTGCGTCTGATCTGGACGCGGTCTCCGCACAGTTCCTCCTGTTTTTTATTCAGTGAACGCCATGCGGCATCGATATGTATTCTCTCAGTCATTCGGCTCATCCAGTGCCTGCTTCAGTTTTGTCAGGGCTACCTTTGACTTGGCTGTTGTTTCACCAAGCAGACTGGCGATTTCCTGAACCGTCCGCATCTGGTCATCAATGACCTGCTGGGTTACTTCCACTGTACGGCTGCGGATCGCCTTCATCTTCTCTTCGCGGTTGAATTCTTCGGTTCTGTCCATCAGAATCAGAACAATATACGGCTCATTCTTGGCATGGAAAATCGCATGGTCAAACATCTTATCGTACTGATCATAGCGGATAATGACATGCTCTGTCTTCTTGCCGGTTCTGCGCACTGCCTTTTCCAGTGTCTCATCCGGCAGGATGGCACTCAGCGGCAGTCCGACCGGATCCAGATCATCCAGCAGGAGCTGTTTTCTTCCGGAAGGATTGACTTCCAGAACCGTCAGCTGCTCATCCAGAATGATGATGCCGTTCGGCGTATTTTCGATAACGACGTTGGAAAGAGACTGGGCATGTTCCAATGCCATCGGCAGACAGATGCGCGGATCCGCCTTGCCTTCCAGCACGGCGACAGCCTTTTTGCGGCAGGTCTCGTAACCGCACGCACCGCAGTCCTGAATCTTATCCGGTGAAGTCTTTCCTTCACGGCGCATTTCTTCCAGGATTTCCTGTTCGGTGAACTTATGACGCTGGTTGACGGCACGTTCCCACTTCGCATCCAGATTGACCGGAAGTTCTCCGGCATGAATCTGTTTTGCGGGGTCGACATTCTCGCGGATCACGCTCTGTCCGAGCCATTCGTTATGCTTGAAATGGGAAAGCAGCGGTCCGCCGAGACATGAGCCCTGGCAGGAATTGACTTCAAAGAAATATCCTTCGAGCTGTCCCTGCCGCATCGCCTGCAGGACATCGCGGATACGGTCAATGCCGTCCACCGCAACATACTTGTATTTCGGATCCTTTTCCAGCGTTGAAATAATACCGCCGGCAGTCGGATACAGTCTGGCAATCGATCCCTCAAAGGATTTCCAGTCTTCCGCTTCACTGTCCTGAAGATCTTCGCTGATCCACAGGAATACTTCTTCCATATTGATTGCGGCGTCCACCGCACCGGCAAAACGTGCGTCCTCAATCTCACGCATCTTGGCAATGCACGGAGAAAGGAAGACAACCTTTGCGTCCGGATGCGTGCTCTTGATCAGTCTTCCGTGGGCAATCAGCGGCGAAACAACCGGAGCCATATACTGCACCAGATCGCCGTATTCCTTTTCAATCAGGGAATTCACGGCAGGGCAGCAGGTGGTGATGATATTCTTCATCTTTCCTTCTTTGATCAGGTTGGCAAATGCCGTCGAGACAAGCTTTGCGCCTTTGGCAGTCTCATCCACCATGCTGAAACCGCGGCCGATCAGGATTCTCTCCAGGGCACCGAACTGCGGCCATACGGCGGTAAAACTCGGTGCGACGCTCAGAATAACTTCCTTTCCTTCATTCAGCCACTGCTTTACCTGATCGATCTCGGACAGAATTGTTTTCGCATCATGCGGGCATGCCATAAAGCATCTGCCGCAGAGAATGCATTCTTCCGCCACGATCTCGGGGGCGTTGTTGATATATGTCATCGCATTGGTCGGGCACGCGCGGACACAGCGCATGCAGTTATGGCATGATTTTTCGACCAGCCGGATGTATTTTGAATTCATGCAAGCCTCGCTGCGATTTCCTTTTTCAGGGTTTCCGCCGCATTCTGCATCGTGATGTTATGAATCTGTTCGCCGTTGATCCGGATGCCCAGACCCGTATGATTCTGGCATGCTCTCATACAGAAAGCACCCTTCAGATTTACTTTATCCTGCCAGCCTTCGCTCTGAATCATCTGATTCAGATCCTGAACAACCTTATTTGATCCCTTCACATAGCAGGCACTTCCGATACAGACTTCAATCTCCAGCATTTGCGTTCTCCTCCTGTTTTCTCATCACCACATGCATGTTGACACCGTCAAAACTGTTATCATCCAGCGAAACCTTAATGGTCTTTTCCTTGTTCGGCATGTTCTCCTTGATCATTCTTCCCTTGACCTGAGCTGCCGGAACAAGTGCGGCCGGGCCGCCGATGCATCCGCCGACACAGCACATTCCCTCAAGAATATCCGCCGGGAACTTTCCTGCTTTTATCAGCTGCAGCTGCTGCTTGCACTCGAAGGCGCCGTTGGCATATACGGCTTTCACCGGCTGTTCACCGGCTTCCTTCATTGCCTGCTGCACCGCTGCCGCGACGCCGCCGCTTGCGGCGAATCCGCGTCCGTAGTTGGATGCATGTCCGTCATCTTCCACAACCATATCCGAAGCAACGATATGCTTCGCGACCATCATTGCCGCAAGTTCTTCGTAAGTCAGAACATAGTCAACGGCGGACACATATTCCATCGCTTCCTGTTTCTTCGCAACACACGGTCCGATAAATACAATACCGTGATCGGGATGTTCCTTCTTCAGCTTGTTGGCAATCGCCATCATCGGGGAAACCGTTGTCGACTTATTGTTTGCATAGATATCCGGGTAATGCATTTTCAGCATGTTGACAAAACCCGGGCAGCAGGATGTCGTCAGCGGCACGCCTGCCTCCATATGTTCCTTCAGCTCAGCAGCTTCATATTTCGCGACCGCGTCGGCACCCAGTGCGACTTCGAAGCATTTTTCAAAACCGAGCTGTTCAATCGCCTTGCGGATCTGCGGCAGAGTCGCATTTTCAAACTGTCCCTGGATGGAAGGTGCCACGATTGCATAGGTGGGAACACCCATGCGCAGCGCTGTCACGACCGGAACAACCCAGCTGATATCCTCGCACGCACCGAACGGGCAGGCCAGTTCGCACTGACCGCAGTTGATGCACTTGTTTTCATCGATTACGGCGATTCCGTTGGCATCCCAGCTGATCGCCTGAACCGGGCAGTGTGCATAGCACGGACGCTCGGTTACGACAATTGCATTGTAAGGGCACGCCTTGGCGCACATTCCGCACTCCTTGCACTTGGCATAGTCGATCTGGGAACGGTCGGTACCCATGGAAATCGCTCCGAAATGGCAGGCACCCATGCAGGACTTGGCCATGCACTTGCGGCAGTTGTCGGTAACGCGGATCTTGCGGATTGTACATCCGTCGCATGCTGCATCAATGACCTGAACGATCTGTCTCGGATTATACGGTGCGGTATCGCTTGCCATCTGTCCGAGTGCGAGTCTGACGCGCTGTCTCAGGACTTCCCTTTCCTTGTAAACACAGCAGCGGACTCTTTCACCACCGAGAGACACAAGTTCTCTGGCATGTGCGTGAACTTTTGTCTCATCCATCTCGCCTTCATACGCCTGCTTGCACGCCTCAAGCAGCACATCAAATTTAAACTGGCGTGAATCATTCGCAAACATCGGCATATTCTCTTATCTCCTCTCTCCGGTGTTTCTTATCTGATCGGGAAGTACTGAATTCCCTGTTCGACCTGTTCCAGTCTTTCCGGCGCAGCCGCACGGATAATTTCCCTGGCAAATTCAATCGAAGCTCCCATTCCTTTTCCGGTAATCAGATTCCCGTCCCTGACAGCCGCGTGAACGGTGTCATAGCATCCGCCGAATTCCGGCTCGTCAAAGTCGGGAAAGCATGTATATCTCTTACCTTTCAGTATTCCCAGATGTCCGAGTATCGAAGGAGAAGCACATAATGCGCATGTAAGTTTTCCTTTTTTATAGTGCTCCGCAACAGCCTGCTTCAGCTCTGCGGAAGCTTCCAGATTCTCCTTGCCGCGCTTCCCGCCCGGAAGGATCAGGATGTCGTATGCTTCCGGACTGATGTCTTCCCACATTGTATCCGCAAGCACAGTCACCCCTCTGGATCCGCACACGTTCAGCCCGGATGCCATTGAAACAGTATTCACCTCAAAACCGGCACGGCGCAGAAGATCCACAGGGATCAGGCCTTCGCATTCCTCGAAGCCTTCCGCCAGAAAAACAGCACATTTCATCATTGTTTTCTCCTGAATATCTTTGACGCTGAAATTATAACATGCACCATTCAAAGTAACACAGCCACATTAAAAAAAGGAGAATGCATGCATTGCATTTCTCCCTCATTCATCAGGCTTCTTCCTCGATCTTTCCGAGTTCCCTTGCGTGTCTTCTGCGGTCAAGCGCAGTCAGATATTTCTTGCGGATACGGATATCGCTGGGCGTGATTTCCACCAGCTCATCATCATTGATAAACTCAATCGCTTCTTCCAGCGTCATGATCTTCGGCGGTACAAGCTTCATCGCTTCATCGTTGCCGGTGGAACGGACCGCGGTCATCTTCTTGTTCTTGATCGGATTGACGCCCATGTCCATATTCTTCGCGGATACGCCGATAATCATTCCTTCATAAACCGGCGTCTGGGCACCGATAAACAGCTGCCCTCTTTCCTGAATATTCCAGAGTGCATAGGTCATGGCTCCGCCGGTCTCCGTGGAAATCAGCGCACCGTTTTCACGCTGCGGAATCTCACCCTTCCAGGGTTCATATCCGGAAAGTCTCTGCACCATGGTTCCTTCGCCGTGCGTGCTGTTGATGAAGTCCGTACGGTAGCCGATCAGGCCTCTGGTCGGAACAAGGTAGGTGATCCTTGTATAGGATCCTTCATCTTCCATGTCCTGCAGCATGCCCTTTCTGATATTCAGTGCACCGATAACCGTGCCGGAATATTCATTCGGTACGGAACATACAACTTCTTCCACCGGTTCGCACGTCACGCCGTCAATTCTCTTCAGGATTACTTCCGGTCTGGAGACCGCAACTTCATATCCTTCTCTTCTCATCTGTTCCAGCAGGATTGTCAGATGCAGTTCGCCTCTTCCGGAAACCTTGAAGGTATCGGTCGAATCCGTTTCCTCCACCTTCAGACCGACATTGACTTCCAGTTCCTTTTCCAGACGCTCCCTGATATTTCTGGAAGTGACATATTTGCCCGTCTGGCCGGCAAACGGGGAATCGTTGACCATGAAGTTCATGGACAGCGTCGGCTCCTCAATCCGGATCATCGGCATCGGTTCCGCGCTTCCTTCCGGACACAGCGTATCGCCGATCGAAATATCGGGAATGCCGGAGATCATGACAATCTCGCCGCACTGCGCTTCTTCCACCGGAATTCTTGAGAGTCCCTTATATACAAATACCTGATTGGTCTTGCCTTTTGCATTCTTGCCGTTGGCATCGCATACGGTATAAACCGAAGCGGCTTTCAGGGAACCGGAGTAAATTCTGCCGATACCGAGTCTGCCGATATAATCGTCATATGCAAGTGCACAGACCTGCATCTGAACCGGTTCATCCCGCAGATCCGGATAAGCCTGCGTATGATGCAGGATTGTCTCAAACAGCGGAACAATATCGTTGTTTTCATCCTCAAAGTTATAACGGACAATACCCTGTCTGGCGACGCCGTAAAGGATCGGGAAATCCAGCTGGTCATCCGTCGCATTCAGATCCAGGAACAGGTCGTAGACTTCGTCGATGACCTCGTCTGCTCTGGCATCCGGCTTATCCATCTTATTGATCAGAAGAATCGGACGCAGACCGATTTCCAGGGATTTCTGGAGAACAAAACGGGTCTGGGGCATCGGTCCTTCGGAAGAGTCAACCAGCAGGATGACGGTATCGACCGTACGGATAATGCGCTCTACTTCGCTTGAGAAGTCTGCGTGACCCGGCGTATCGACAATATTGATCTTATAATCCTTATACTGAACGGAACAGTTTTTGGAATAAATGGTAATTCCTCTTTCCCTTTCCAGATCGTTGCTGTCCATGACGCAGTCAACGACTTTCTCGTTATCCTTGAATACATGGCTCTGTTTCAGAAAGGCATCCACCAGTGTCGATTTGCCTGCGTCGACATGGGCTATTACCGCTATATTAATAATCTTCTCATAATTCATGCGCATCACCTCGAAACGGACTAATTATAAAGTAAGCAACCCTAAAACACAACAAAGGAAATTGTTTGTTTCATTCTTCTTTCAGAATCAGCGGCTTTTATGCATCCGCGATGCATATGATAAGCGAAACTGACGTGCATGCATGGTTTATAATGACTTCTGTGTTGGTGCGTTTTAAGCACCGGAGGTAACAGTATGTGCGGAATTGTCGGATTCAACGGGTACCGGCAGGCAGCCCCGATTCTTCTTGAAGGCTTATCGAAACTTGAATACCGCGGTTATGATTCCGCCGGTCTGGCAGTCAGAAACGGTACTGCGGACGTGGAACTGGTCAAGGCAAAGGGAAGGCTGCGGGCACTGTACGAAAAGACCAACGGCGGCATGGCGATGGAGGGAACCCTCGGCATCGGTCACACCCGCTGGGCGACGCACGGGGAACCGAGTGAAACAAACGCTCATCCTCACTGCAGTGATGACCGCAATGTCGTCGCGGTTCATAACGGAATCATTGAAAACTATAAAGAGCTTCAGGAAAAACTGCTGCGCAACGGCTACCGTTTCTATTCGCAGACGGATACCGAAGTCGCCGTCAAGCTGATCGATTACTATTTCAAAAAGTATAAAGGCGGACCGGTGGACGCCATCGCCAGAGCGATGATGCGCATCCGCGGATCCTACGCCCTCGCCGTTCTTTTCAAGGACTGCCCGGATGAGATCTATGTCGCCAGAAAAGACTCGCCGATGGTCATCGGCCTTGCCGGGGACGAAACCTATATGGCAAGCGATGTCCCGGCCATTCTGAAATATACGCGTTCTGTCTATTACATCGGAAACCGTGAAATTGCAAGACTCGGCAAGGGAACGGCGGAATTCTTCAACATTGACCGCGAACCTGTCGAAAAAGAACCGACGGAAATCAAATGGGATGCCGAAGCTGCCGAAAAAGGCGGATTTGAGCATTTCATGATCAAGGAAATCCACGAGCAGCCCAAGGCAGTCCGTGACACCATCAACTCCGCAGTTACGGAAGAAGGAACGATCGATCTTTCCGCCCTGCAGTTTACGGACGAAATGATCCGGAACATCTCCAATATACAGATTGTCGCCTGCGGAAGCGCCTATCATGTCGGGGTCGCGGGACAGTATGTGTTCGAAGATCTGTGCCGGATTCCGGTCAGGGTGGAACTGGCCTCCGAATTCCGCTACCGCAATCCGATTCTGGATCCGGACACACTGGTGATTATCATCTCCCAGTCGGGTGAGACGGCCGATTCCCTGGCTGCCCTGCGTGAAGCAAAGGAAAGAGGTGTCCGGACACTCGGTATCGTAAATGTCATCGGCTCATCGATTGCCCGCGAGGCGGACCATGTCTTCTATACCATGGCCGGGCCGGAAATTGCGGTTGCGACCACGAAGGCGTACAGCGCCCAGCTGATCTGCATCTATCTCCTGGCAATCCGCTTTGCGGCGGTACGCGGAAATATCACGGAAGAAAAAGCCGCGGAAATGATTGCGGAACTGCGCACCCTGCCGGACAAGATCGAGCGGATTCTGGAAGACAAAGAGCGCATTCAGTGGTTTGCGGCAAAATTCTCCACCGCCCGCGATATCTTCTTCATCGGCCGCGGCATCGATTACGCGATCACCCTGGAAGGCTCCTTAAAGATGAAGGAAGTCAGCTACATTCATTCTGAAGCATATGCGGCAGGCGAACTGAAGCATGGCACCATTTCCCTTGTGGAAGACGGAACGCTTGTCATCGGCTCCCTGACCCAGAAGGAACTGTACGAGAAAACACTGTCCAATATGGTGGAATGCAAGTCCAGGGGCGCCTACCTGATGGGACTGACCAATTACGGAAATTACAGCATTGAGGATACCGCCGATTTCACGGTTTATATTCCGAGAACCGATCCGCACTATACCACCAGCCTGGCGGTCATTCCCCTGCAGCTGCTTGGTTACTATCTCAGTGTCACCAAGGGTCTGAATGTGGACAAGCCGCGAAATCTTGCAAAATCCGTTACCGTAGAGTAACACTGACCGGTCTCAGACCGGTTTTTTCTGTCACTCTGCGCAGCGCAGAGTGACATCCCGTCCGGAACGGATTACATTGAAACCGGGAGGCATCTCATATGAATGCAGAAAAAACAGGAAAATATATCGCGGAACTCAGAAAGGAAAAGCAGCTGACGCAGGCACAGCTTGCGGACATCCTGAATGTATCCTATAAAACCGTATCCAAATGGGAAACCGGAAGAGGATTCCCCGATATCGCCGTGCTGGAAAGCCTGGCCGCAGCCCTGGATACCGGAATCGCCGATCTGATCCGCGGGGAGCAGCTCCCCAGGCAAACCGACACGGATGAAGTCAACCGGATCATGTCCGAAGGCACCGCCCTTTTCTCCAATATGCTTGCCGGAAAGGTCTTCCGGTATCTGACGGCAGGCTTCCTGGCCGGACTGGTGATTCTGAGTCTTGCGGTGATGCATGTGATTTCACCGCAGTATATTCAGGATCCCGGAGAAAATATTCTTCAGGTACAGACTCTGGAGGACGGCAGACTTGTCGCATTGATGGAACAGGAAATCTCCGGGTGGGACACATATACAATCACTTCCGCAGATACCGGCAGGAAGGAAACCTTCATCACCTGCTATACCACCGCGCTGGACCGCTTCAGGCACCGCTCTGCCCCGCAGGCAGTCCTGCTCGGCACGCCGGATGAAACCGGGGACGTCTACTATTATCCCGGAGATGACACGGACCGGCTGCTGTATGCTGTTTCTGCGGATCCCTCTTACGTCGTGGTGTCTCTTCCGAGACTCACTTACAACATGTGGCTGGCACTCTGCCTGGCGCTTTCGGTGCTGATGTTAACCGTATGGTATTTCCTGCGCAGAAAGTATTACGGGTCACATCTTCTGAAGGCCGCCATGGTGCCGGTCTGTCTGAGCCTGGCAAATATCCTGGTGCTGTTCGGAAAGCGCATGCAGATTTACAACGCCGCCTATTATCTGAGCGGCATTCTGCTGTGCGCCTTCTGCATGTATCTTCTCTTTCTGGCGCTGATCAGCTTCCCGAAAGCACGCTGAGCCGCTTCGGAAAGCAAAAAAAATACCGCCATTACGACGGTAATCTATGGTGCGCCAGACAAGACTTGAACTTGCACGGGTCGCCCCATACGCCCCTCAAGCGTACGTGTCTGCCATTCCACCACTGGCGCTTTGCTCAATCATTATACATAGCCTGCTCTGTTTCGTCAAAGTATTTTTGAAAAATTTCAGACGCAGATATGACAATGACCGGGCTTCGGAGTTTCAGTTCAGACCGCGGATATTCTCAAACGGTACAATGTGACGGACTTCTTCATCATAAATAAACAGCATATCGGAAAGGATTCCCTCCTCAAATTTCTGATTCGTTTCCCACAGGGCAGTCAGTGTTTCTCCCCACAGCTCCTCATTCTGGACCACATAGACGCATTCTTCCATAATCGGACATACCAGCATTGCCCCGCGGGTCATCCTGCTCAGTTTTTCCATGGCATCCGGATAAAACATGACCGTGGCACCGTTGAGCCAATGCTCTGTTGTTATGATAAAGATATCCGAATCGATTCTGCCGGTTTTTTCCACCGGCACAAAGTCACCTGCCCTGGCAGTAAGGTCCCTGAGTGAACTGTAAATCACGGCAGGATACTTTTTCTCGGTGTTCCGGAGCGCTTCGTCCAGCAGCTCATCGTCCGACCTGCACCAGCCGGCAGCCTGTTCACGGGATATTTTTGTTGAACTGTATGTCCCGTTTTCATCTCCGAGCTCATAGTACAGCACAAGGGCAACGTCGCCGCATCTGCGGAAGATTTTTCCCTGAAGCTGTTTCTCATGTTTCTCATAGCTGACCGCCCGCACAATCAGACGGTCACGGATCTCTTCATACTCCTTTCCACTCACAGACATCATCCGCTTCATTTCTCCGGATGCCCTCTGTACTGCCCTGGCTACCGCTCTGCGGACTCCTTCCTCACCGGTCTCCCTGTAGATCTCTTTCAGATCCTCTTCTCTCAGCACAAAAAACGCATTCTCCGAAGCCTGGCAGATATAGCAGGCACCGTAATCCCCGGGAAAATCTTCCAGATCTTCTTTCTCTGCTTTTTTCCAGTTCAGTATCTCTCCTTTTCTGATCTCATGTTCCAGCGTTTCGCTGACAGTTCTTTTAAAACTCATTTTCATACATTCACCTTCCTTCTATAATCACTGCCTGTTTCATTGCGGGAAGATACAATGCAGAAAACGCGTCTGTTTATAATATTTGCTTTTTTTCCGGATTCCCCGTTTTTTTCTGAGATTTTTTTCGATTTTTCTAATTTTCCGCTGTATTGTTTTTGTGAGAGGATCGTTCCGGAGGCAGAAAACATATGATTTATCTGACAGGAGACATACACAGAACGCAGGATATTGCGAAGATCCTGCCCGCAAATTTTGATTACAGCAATAAAACGGAACAGGATTATCTGATCATTGCCGGAGATTTCGGATGCATCTGGACCGGGGACGGACGGGATGATAAACTGCTGGACTGGTTTGCCTCGCTGCCCATGACCATCCTCTGGATTGACGGAAACCATGAGAACTTTGATCTGATCAACGCCCTGCCTGCGGAGATATGGCACGGCGGAAAGATTCACCGTATCCGCAGAAATCTGATCCATCTGATGCGGGGACAGGTTTATGAGATTGACGGAAAAACATGGTTCACATTCGGGGGAGGCACTTCCATGGACCGTATGCAGCGTCAGATCCATGTCAGCTGGTGGCCGCAGGAAATGCCTTCGGAAGAAGAGATGGATGAAGGAAGAAGAAACCTCGATGTGTACGGCAGGAATGTGGATTATATCCTGACCCACTGCGCGCCGATGCATATTCTCAGAACCATTGTGCCCGTCGCAAAGGGCGACATCCTGAACAGCTATCTGGAAGAAATATCACAGAGCACACGGTTTTCCCGCTGGTATTTCGGTCATTACCATCATGATATGGATTTCCCCGGCAATTACAGCATGCTGTTTCAGCGCATTGTAAATCCCGCTGAATAAAAACTGATATCTGTGGTCCGTTTGCCGAAAAACACGGTATAATTTGATAAGTAAATATCAGGGAGGACTTATCATATGGAAAGAACAGTAAAGGCAGATCTGAACGCCGTCACATATACCTATCCGGTCGCAAATCTGTCCAAGGAAGAAATGCTCGGCTACATCTGCGATATTGTTGAAGATAATGATATTACCGGGCATGGTGTAATCCTGACATCCCCCGCAGGAAATGAGGAATGGTCCGGTCTGCCGGTAGAGCTGCCGGAACTGCCTCCGAAAGAAGTATTTGTCGAGACTTACAAAAAAGTACCTCTGTCCTGCGTCACAGCAATCATGGAATATCACGGACAGTCCATGATGATCTCCTACCGGCCGAATGAGAACACGATTGCCGTCATCCTGCCGAAGGAGTTCCGTGATTCCATTTATGACGTTGAAGTCAATGTCATTCCGGACGCGATCGACAATAACCCCGATCCTGCTGAGTGATCCGTTTCAGAACAGGCGCTGCCTGTTCTTTTACTTTGGGCATTATTTATTTCATGTTTGACAACTGTTATATAATGATTGAGCAAATGAAAGGAGAAACTTTATGACAAAAGTTGATGTTATTTCCGGATTCCTCGGTGCCGGAAAGACAACACTCATATCAAAACTGCTGAAGGAAGTATTCCAGGGCCAGCAGATTGTTCTTGTAGAGAATGAATTCGGGGAAATCGGTATTGACGGCGGATTCCTGAAGGATGCAGGAATCGAAATTACCGAAATCAACAGCGGATGCATCTGCTGCACACTCAAAGGTGACTTCCAGGCATCCCTGAAGCAGGTGCTTGATACATATACACCTGACAGAATCGTTATCGAACCCTCCGGCGTCGGCAAGCTTTCCGACATTCTGAAGGCAATCCGTCCGATTGAAGGCGTGGATCTCGACAGTTATGTGACCGTAGTGGACGCCGCAAGATGCCAGATCTACCACAAGAATTTCAAGGAGTTCTTTGACGATCAGATTGCGACTGCCGCATGCGTGATTCTTTCCAGAACCCAGACTGTTTCCGAAGCAAAACTGCAGGCTGCGGTTGATATCATTCACGAACTGAATCCGGACGCAAGAATCATCACTACGCCGTGGGATGATCTCTCCGGTGAAGCAATCTTCGAAGCCATGACCGGTTCCAGCGACGGATTCCCGGAAGATCTCGGACCGGATGAGGACGAAGAAGAGGAAGAACACGGGCACCATCACGATCATGACCATGATGAAGATGAAGAACATGAGCATCATCACCACCATGATCATGACGAAGATGAGGAACATGAGCATCATCACCACCATGATCATGACGAAGATGAGGAACATGAGCATCATCACCACCATGACCATGACGAAGATGAAGAACTTGAACACCATCACCACCATGATCATGACGAAGATGAAGAACATGAACATCATCACCATCATGACAATGCCGCAAGAGAAGCTGCCGCCAATGAAGGACTGTCCGAAGGCAACCGCGTACATCTCGGCAAAGAGGAAGAAGAACATCACCACCATCATCACCATCACCATGGGGAACATGATGCGGATGAAGTATTCGATTCCATCGGTATTGAAACAATCAATAAATATACGGAAGAGGATCTCCGCACAGCCCTCGCAGGACTCGGTGAAAACATCGTCCGTGCCAAGGGTATCGTTCCGGATAAGAACGGAAGCTGGATCTTCTTTGACTACGTTCCAGGCGACACCGATATCAGAACAGGTTCCCCTGCATATACCGGCCTGATCACCGTCATCGGTGAAAAGGTTGATATCGAAGAAATCAAGAATCTCTTCGGGGTGAAGTAATGGCCTGTCCGGTTTATCTGTTTACCGGATTCCTGGACAGCGGAAAAACCACACTGATTATGGACACGCTCAATGATGAGCAGTTCATGGACGGTATTTCCAGAACACTGATCATCTGTCTGGAACAGGGTGAAACAGAATACACAAATGAATTTCTCGACAAGCACAATGCGTTCATTGAATTCCTGGATGCTTCCACGGAGCTGACTCCGGAGCGCATGCAGGAATACGATACGCTCTATCATCCGGATCAGGTATTCATCGAATATAACGGCAGTGAATCCGTATCCGACACCCTGCTTCAGGGAATGCCGGACTTCTGGCCGCTGGTTGAAATCCTGACAACCGTCGACGCTTCCACATTTGAATCCTATATTTCCAATATGCGGAGTCTGATGTTTGAGCAGCTGAGATGGAGTGATGTCGTCATCTGCAACCGCTGCACGCCCGACACTTCCGGATCATTGCTGAGGGGCAATATCAAAGCCATCAACAAGCGTGCGCAGATCTTCTACGAAGGCAGCTTCGGTGAGCCGGTGGAACTGAAAAGCGGCGTCCTGCCGTTCGATATCAATTCCGATATCATTGATGTCAAAGATGATGACTACGGTCTGTGGTATATGGATGCCGCAGATAATCCGGACAAGTATGAAGGAAAGAAAGTCATCCTGCGCGGCATGTACGCCGAGGATCTTCCGGGATACAAGCAGACGTTTGTGCTCGGCAGAAGAGCCATGGTATGCTGCGAAGCCGACACCTCCCTCTGCGGTCTGACCGTGACCGGAGTAAAAATCTGGGAGATGCAGAAAGGCATGTGGGTGGAAGTTGAAGGAACGCTCAAAACCATGCCTGTCGAAGGCGGCGGAAAGACTCTGGTGCTTTATGCGGAGCGCATCCAGCATTATGATCCGCCCGCAGATCAGTTCGTATACTTCAGTTAACAGAACAGCGATGCCGTCATCAGACAGCACCGCTGTTTTTTAATTACTTTTTCAGGAATGAGACGAATGAATTTCTCATCAGCGTCTCGGTCATCTGCGCCGCCTGGACAGGCGTCAGCACAGGATCCCGGCGCAGGGCAAACTGTTTGATCACAAATCCGAACGACTGGCTGTAATAGTCCGCCAGCATCTCATCGGAATACTTTGGAAACACCGACGGATCACGGTAACGGCGGAAAACTTCCATGAATACCAGGGCAATGTTTCCGCTAACCATATCGTCAAAGCTGTTCTGCCCGGTCACATTATACGCCATCCGGTAAAAGTCCCTGTTCTCCTCCACCGTTTCCAGCAGACGTGTAATCCGGTCCATATGCATCGGCTCCCCGATATCCTCCAGTGCTTCCCGGGCAAGATCGTGATATACGATCGCATTCAGGCAGTCATATTTGTCTTCGTAGTAGTTATAAAATGTGGCGCGGATCACTCCCGCCCGGTCGCAGATCTGCTTGATTGTAATCTTTTCAAACACATTGCGTATCATCAGCTCCCGCAGGCTTTCCAGCAGCAGTTCCCGCATCATATTTCTTCTGCTTTCCATGGATTACCTCACGACGTATTTTGCCAGAAGCAGAAAGCCGAAAACGATGATCAGAGTACCACCGAACATGCCTACTGCCCGGTAATAGCGGGATCCCTGCGTATATCCGATCCAGATTGCCGCCGCAGCGTCAATCATTGTCATGGCAAAAAGCAGTCCCAGAGCATTGAACACCCCGAAACCGAGGAAAGAAAAGCAGATTCCCATCAGAAATGTGTGAATCCGGGAAAAGGCCGCAATCCTTGCGCATCTTCCGGCATTGAACTCACGGTCCGCCTTTTCTTCCGGAGCTTTGTTTTTCAATGATTTCATCAGGATGTACAATCCTGTTACCAGGATAATCAGACAGGCAAGCATCTGCTCATTTTTATCCGCAACAACCGTTTTCAGCGGTATGGCTGCCCCGTATCCCATCAGCATTGCCGCAGATGCCGCCAGAGAAAATACAGTGCAATACAGAAGTATGTCTTTTTTATGAAGATCAGCCAGCCTGGATGCCTGATTCATCATCATGACAAAACTGTCCAGGGAAAGGCCGGCAAAAATCAGTGCTGCATAAAGAATATCCATATATCAGAGACCTCCGGATCACTAACATTGTAGCGGCTGTTATCCTGTTAAGGGATAGACAAACGCTTAAATCTGTCGGACGAAAGAAAAGAAAAAGGGTCCGCCAGCACGCAGATCCCATTTCCTATAGGGGGAAAGAAATATCAAACTCTCATTTGATGATTTTATGATACATTCCCCCTGTGTTATGAATATGCGAGTTTTGTGAAAGATTCGTGAAAATTTTCAGTAAACATGTTTCACGATAATTCCGAGCAATGCCGCAAAAGCTGCCGCCTGCTCATCGTTGACGGTCAGACCGCGCAGATTCATCGGATCAACCGTGATTCCGTCAAGCTTTGAATCCGACAGATCCCATCCGCCGAGCTTCGTATCGATAAATTCCGCACCGCTCAGATCGCATTTGCTGAAAGAAGTGCCTGTGTGTTCCAGCATGGACATGCCTGCCTGTTCCATAATGCAGTTTTCAAACATCACCCGCTTCAGTTTCGCGCCGTTCAGATTGATGTAGCCGCACTGACAGCCGCTGATTACGGTATCCTGCAGGGATGCCCTGGAAAGTTCTGTGCCGGTCATGCGGCAGCCGGTCATACGGACACGCCGGAATACGGTGCTGTCCATTTTCAGGTTGGACAGATCACAGTGATCGAATATCACGTCCGCGAACAGGCAGTTCTTTGCTTCGGAACCGAATCTGACATTTTTGAAAACACATTCATAAAACTCTTTCATATTCAGACGTTTTTCACATGTTTCATTTTCAAATGTCCGGTTCTCGATTCTGATGTTCCTGCCGGTGTCATTCAGACTGCCTTCTACCGGTTCCTCACTGAATTTCGGTTCTGTAATCACTGTTTTACTGACGGATTTTCTGACTGCCATAACTGTCCCTTCCCCGAGGAATTATACCAATTATTATTTACTTCAGGAAATTTTCCTGTATAATAAATGAGCACATGCCCCCATAGTAAAAAGGATATTACAAACCCCTCCTAAGGGTTAGTTGCAGGTTCGATTCCTACTGGGGGTGCCATTTGCAATAACAGCGGGATGTAGCGCAGCTTGGTAGCGCACATCGTTAGGGACGATGGTGTCGCAGGTTCAAATCCTGTCATCCCGATCTCATGGAAACCGCATGATTATGCGGTTTTTCTTTATTCTCACAGTACTCACAGGTAGCCGAAAATGGTCTGAAAACCGGGTTTGGTGGCTTATTTGGTGGCTTATGACCCTAATTTTTCTCATTTTCCGCTCATTTTCACCCCTGTGTCCGACACATAAAAACCGCAGATATTTCACTGCGGTCTGTATATCTGTGTCGAGCTCTCAAAAGGTATGAAGGATCAGATCAGCAATGCCGCTGAAGTATCCCTTCCGGTATTCTTCCTGTCCATAGTCAAACAATGAGCTCAGGAGATCTTCCGCTCTCTCCAGCGCAATGTCTTCCGGGAAGCCTTCAAACGCTGTGTCTATTGCCACACTGATCCGGTCATCTGCTTCAATCGAGCTGTCAGTCTCAT
>SVBN01000125.1 GCA_015058875.1 Erysipelotrichaceae bacterium
TGTCTACGGCGATTCACCATCAGCCCTGAAGCGGGACGGTACATAGCAGTCAACATATTCCATGTAGTGTCCGCAAGTACACAGAAGCGGATCGACACCGAAAGTGCTGATCAGAGACAGACGGTAATGTTTCGGCTGGTTATGATTGCTTTTATTCCTGTTCTGATCAGATAAGAAAGCATGGACTGATTGCAGAGAATGCGTTATTCTTCCGCAGCTTCCGGAAGAAGCAGTTTCGTATAAACGGGTCGTTTTTTCCTCTGATTAGCTTCAGCAGAACACGGATGCCGAAGATCCAGGTGAGTAGAATTGCGATGAAGGGCAGGAATATCAGATTGTCATTCACTGCCAGAAGCTCCGGCGTCAGGGAATAGTCATAGAGACCGTGCAGGAAGAACGGGATGCCGAAGGCTGGGATCATATATGCTCTGTTTCCCGTATGCATCCGCCTGCCGAGATAGTATCCCATGATCAGACCGTAGAATTCATGCAGGGCGGTGATGCCTCTGACGAGCACCGTGATGACATCGGAACCGACCGCATAGAGGACGGATTCACTGAGATTGAAGCCGCAGGCGACAATCGTCATGAATGCAGCGACATCCATCCAGCTGACATTATTCAGGTTTGCTTTGATATATTTGTTTCCGGTCAGATATTTGACGAGCTCCTCGGCAAAGGCGAGGACGATAAATTTGTAGAACGCCTTCAGCACAAGCTCGGGAACCCTGCCTTTGAGCAGGATATTCATTGTGATGTGCAGCAGGGCAGATGCCAGGGTGACCGGAAAGACGCTCAGCAGTCCGCTGACCAGAGCCTTGCCGCAGACAGCCTTGTAATCCGGAAAGGATTTCCGGCGGCGGAACCAGAAGAAGATCAGAAACGAGGGTATGAAGCTTGCCAGAAGTGCAAGAATGATGATTGCCATGAGTATGCCTCCTGTCAGTCATTATGAAAGGATCGTCAGAAGAAATCAAACTGGTGATCAGACATCACATCTGAGACTGCAGGTGAAAGTTCAGAATTTCCGCAATCTGAGCGGGCGTGCCGAGAACCATGATGATGCGGGATCCTCTGCGCATGAGTGCGGCGGAGCGGCGGTACTGTTTTTCCTGAGATTCAAAGGAGATCACATTGTCATTAAAGGATGCAGGCTCCAGGGTATAGATGTCCGTATCTTTGGAGGCGGTGTGAATAAACATTGCCTGCGCATCTTCTTCGGAAGGAAGCTCTCTTTCAGGCACCGTATCCGGGGTCATGGTTCTGCCGTACATCGTGAAAGACGGACCGCTTCCGGTCTGCTTCAGATATGCGCCGTACCGGATCAGACGGGAGAAAACGATATCCGAGATCGTCCCTGAACGGCATTCGATGACGATTTCTTCCGGAACCGACGGAGATCCGTATGCGTCAATCCGCTCAAGCCACGGATTCACTTCTTCATCATACGGATATACTACGGTATCCGTATATAACGGAAGTGAGGTTCTGCGTCCGGAACTCTTCTGTTCATTCAGTCTGCTGTCGGCAATGATCCGGAAGATTCCCACAGCCGCAATCACAATGAATGTCCGCAGCAGTCTTTTTTTATGTTCGGAAAGCGGAATGATATAACGGTTGAGCATTGTACGTCCCGCCCACAGGGAAGCAAGCACCAGAAGGGGATACAGGATCAGAAACAGCGAGTGATGATAGATGTACCAGTACACCGCAAATATGGCACAGACCAGAACCATTCCGGAGATCTCCGTCAGGGCAGAGAGTCCCTTCAGCAGCTTCATTCGGACGGGAAGGCCCTCCGCCTGTTTCCGGACAGCTTTGCGTACGGCTATGAACTGCACGATCAGCAATACTACCATGAACATTGCCGCAAGGAAGATTCCGCCGGCAAGTGTCTCTGCGCCGCTGTAAAAGAGTGAGAAGAGACTGATTCCGTTCATATTCCGGATCTGATATGCCCCCAGCAGCAGTAGCAGTGCCGAGAGCCAGATATCCCGCTCCGGGAATACTTCCTCCAGCATCAGATCCTTCTTCAGGATGGGATCGCTCTGCAGGGGAGGCAGCTCCTGTTCGCTGCAGTAAAAGCGGACCGTGCGCCTGGCATCGATGAACCGGTATCCGAGATCTTCCAGCGTCTTTGCATATTCGGGATCATTCCGGTTGTAATCGATATAGTAATGCAGCTGTTTCGGGGCAGCTCTGCGGAATTCAAAAAACATGTCTCCGGCTTTGTTCAGAAACCAGCCCTTCGCGGCCATCTGTTCCAGCATCTGAATGCATGCGTCTTCATCGAGAAAACGGATGCCAATTCTTTTATACTTTTTCATCGTCCGACTGCCTTTCTGCTGTGCTCCAGCATTTTTTCCATTCTTCTTCTTTCTTCTGCCAGCTTTTCTCTGCCGTAAGGGGTAATCTGATAGATCTTTTTCCGGTCTGTTTCCCCGACGAGCGCAATATAGCCGTCTTCCAGAAAGCGGGGCAGAAGTGCATACAGTGTGCCCGCACCGATCTGTACTTCTCCGTCTGTCATCTCATGAACTGCCTGCATCACATCATACCCGTGGCGCGGTTCATAAAGCGCCAGCAGGATATAAAACATCTGCGGTGTCAGGGTTGCGAATTCTTTTCTGGCCATGCGGATCCTCTTATATTGAATATCGATACATTTTCAGTATAACTGATTTATATCGATAATCAATATATCAGAAGCCGTTTTCATGCAAATGCCGGAAGGGAAAACAGGCTGAAAAACCTTTCAGCCGGTGCTGCCGTGTCACAGGAAAACCGTCTTCCTGCCGGTAATTAACTGTTGAGTTTTCCCGGATTAGCGGATAGTTTATGCATTATGAGCAAAAAGAAAAAGAAACTCTCAAAGCAGCCGAAATCCAGAACGCTCCGGGAAACGGCACAGAAACAGCAGGGTCCTCAGACGCCTGTTTCCGCTGCCCCGGCGGTTTCCAGCAGCCAGTCCGTGCGGTTTCATCCGGCAGTAATCTGTGCTGCAGTCTTTTTCTGGTATGAGACTGTTCTGAAGTTCAGCATCGGCAATCCCCAGTGGTGGCCTTCCCTGGTGCATGTCTTTTTCTTTAAAACCGTTTTTGCACATGAGTGCTAATAACAGGCTTAATTCCCAGTATTTCTGCTGAAGTATTCTCTATATTTCAGTGAAACTGCGGATTGAAATGCTAAATTCAGCAGAATATCAATCTTTTCCA
>SVBN01000043.1 GCA_015058875.1 Erysipelotrichaceae bacterium
TTCATTATTCTCAGCACGCAGAAAAAAAAGGAAGATTCATATTGAACCTTCCGCTGTATTATCCTGATCAGACCAACCGGTCAAACAGACGGTACAGATGCTTTCTGCTCTTGCGCGGACGCATCAGCGCTTCCTCAATCGGCAGGGATGTGATTGCGCCGTCAATTTCACCGACGCAGTGTCCGCCGACACCGTCAAGCAGAAGACTGACTGCCTTTTCACCCATCCGGCTGGCCAGCATACGGTCAAACGGACTCGGGCTGCCGCCTCTCTGAATATGACCGAGCACAGTCGCTCTGCCGCTGAATCCGGTGTTGTTGGTAATCTTGCGGGCAAGCGCATCCACATCGCATACCTTTTCGGAAACGATGATGATCGCGTGGCTCTTCTGTACGGATTCATGCAGGTAATCCAGACGTTCCAGGACTTCGTTTTCATCAAATCCGGTTTCCGGAGAGATGACCATTTCCGCACCGCAGCTGATTGCCGTATAAAGCGCAAGGTCACCGCAGTGATTGCCCATAACCTCGACGATGGAACATCTGTGATGGGAACTGGATGTATCACGGAGTTTATCGACATTTTCCACACAGGTTCTCAATGCCGTATCAAAACCGATTGTGAAATCCGTTCCGGGAATATCATTGTCAATTGTACCGGGCAGACCGATGCAGTTGATTCCCTTTTTTGTCAGGGCAAGCGCACCGCGGTAGCTGCCGTCGCCGCCGATGACGACCAGTGCATCAATTCCGTTCTTTTTCAGCTGATCAATGCACTTATTCTGAATTTCCTCTTCCTTGAATTCAGGAAGTCTTGCGGAACCGAGCATCGTTCCGCCGCGGCCGATAATCTCGGAAACGCTGGAACGGAACATCCGTTCCATTCTTCCTTCGAGAAGACCTTTATATCCATCGCGGATTCCATAGACTTCAACTCCGGACCCGAGTGCAACCCTGGTCACTGCGCGGATTGCGGCATTCATTCCGGGTGAATCGCCGCCGGATGTCAGTATTCCGATTTTCCTTACCATAAAGCACCTCTTACTGTCTCAATATTATCATTCTCAAAGGGTTTGAGAAAGATTTCTCCTGTCTTTTCCGGTTATTTTTTCCGTCTCCGCAAGCGCACGGATCCGTTCCATGATCCGCATCGCCGCCATCAGATCTTCTCCCCTGGAAGTGTTGGAAAAATGCTGCTGAAGCGAAGTGAAATCATTGTTGGAAGTAAACCAGGTCGGTCTGCGGTTCTGCATGCGCGTATCGAGTACGGAAAGCAGAATATTGCGGTTTCTTTCCGTTACATCCTCGGCGCCGATGTCATCTATGACCAGGAAGTCCGCATACCCCATACGGTCTGTTTCCGTTTTATATTCGCCGGTGCGGATCTGTGCTTCCACCCGCTGGCACAGAGACGGATAGTGAACAAAAGCCGTCTTTTTCCCCTGCATGGCATAATAGTTTGCCGCACATGCCGCAAGATACGTCTTGCCTGTTCCCATGCTGCCGTACAGATACAGTCCCCTGCCTGACATGCAGCAGTCCATCGCATGCTTCATAGCGCTGAGATACGCGCCGCTTTCTTCATGCACACTGATCTGCTGAAAGTTCACTCTGCGCATTTCTTCGCTCAGATCGCAGATCAGATAGTTCTCCAGATGCTTTTCCGCATTTCGCCGCTCTGTTTCATAACGGCACGCTTCTTCCGTATCCTGCAGAAGGCCGTCATAGCTGAGACCGGCCATATAGCCTTTCCGGGGACGCCGGCACTGCTTCAGCGACTGACAGCTGATGCACACTTTTCTGTCCTGTACCCACCGCTGAATCCGGTAAGGATGGCGGGAAAGCTCTTCCGCGGGAATTCCGTATTCCTTCATCAGACCGATCACGGTGTTATCCGTGCTCAGCCTGCGGATCAGTTCTGCCCTTTCTTCCTCAAGGGAAGCGGTTTTTTTCTCCATATAGCCTGCCTGTTCCATCATCCGTTCCCCAGCTTTCTCATCATTGCCAGAACTTCTTCGGCGTCTGTCTCATTCTTTTCTTCCGTCTTATTATTCTCCGAACCGATCATATATTCCGGTACGATCTGTTTCCGCGGCGTATAATTCTGTTTCTTTTTCTTTGCAGCCTTCAGGGCATCTTCCCGGGTTGCGACGCCGTCCCTGGCCCATTCTCCGGCAACCATTTCCACAAATTTCGGAACCAGACGGTTCTGCGACACCGACAGAATATACTCGATCATGATATTGATGACTTCCACCGGGAAATTCATCGTCTCATTGAGATATCTCAGGATTCTCCTGTCGGACAGGGATACTTCCCTGCCGTTCTGTTTCGACTGCAGGAAGGATACCGGCGGCAGTTTGTAAGGATCATCCGCGGTAACGATTTCCGGCTTGGACTGCTCTGCCATCAGCTTCAGCTTTTCCGCATCGAATTCATTCCGGCCGACATTGATGCATCTTCCGGTCAGGATTCTCATCCTGTCCGGCGTCAGTCCGTTGACTGTCGCAAGCTTTCCGATCAGGCGCAGATTCTCTTCGGTTCTCAGCTCCACCGGGAATACCAGCGGAGAGGTCATTCCGATAAAGCGCTCATAATCAAAATTGATCGAGACATCATCCAGTCCGAAGTTGTACCTCGGCTGGATCCTGCTG
The DNA here is from genome assembly GCA_015058875.1 of Erysipelotrichaceae bacterium. Taxonomy (GTDB): domain Bacteria; phylum Bacillota_I; class Bacilli_A; order Erysipelotrichales; family Erysipelotrichaceae; genus Bulleidia. The sequence goes on from SVBN01000043.1 coordinate 2,654, forward strand.
GATTCCACATCCACATCATAGTTTCTTGTTTCGCTTTTCCTGACCACCGGACGCGTGATATCACGGTATCCGGATGTGGATGGACCGGAAGCCTGGAATTTATTGGCGCTCAGCTCCGCCTGTTTCTGACCGATTGCATGAATCAGCTCGCCTCTCAGATCGTTGCTGGAAAGAAAGGATGCGGGATTCATCGGCGGATTCAGCAGATAGATATACTGGTTTTTTTCCGGCATTTCCTGCACATAGCATCTCAGAAGCAGATGCTCTTCCAGTGCAATCCTTGCCCGTTCCAGATCATCAATACTCTGGTTCATGATTGCCGAAAGACGGCTGTGATTTTCCTGTGTCCGCTGTTTCCGTCCTTCGGAATACAGGGTCAGATACAGCGAAACGGCAACCGTCCCGGTCAGCGGCTGGTAAAGACTCATCAGCGAGGTGACCGCATCGGAACTGAGTGAATCAGTGCATATTACCCGGTAGAGATCTTTTCCTTTCAGTTCCATGTCTGTTTCCTTTCAATCCGGCAATCCACAGCGCTACGCTGTGATCCAGATCCTTAATCGTTCCGTCATTGTTCAGGACATAATCCGCGCGCCGGCATTTTTCTTCCCGGTCCAGCTGCGCGGCAATTCTTCGCTCTGCGTCTTCCCTTGTAAACTCACGGTATTCCATCAGCCGCTCCACAGCAGTTTCATCGCTGCATGTCACCACACAGCACACATCAAACAGACTGTCCCAGCCGACTTCATACAGCAGCGGGATTTCGGCAAATACCAGCGGCGCATCGCTGTGATTTTCAAAGAATCTCATCAGTCCGTCTTTTACATGCGGATGAATAATCGCATTCAGCTTCAGACGGTTTTCCTCCGAGGAAAACGCCTTTTCCGCAAGTCTGCTGCGGACGATCTCACCGGTTTCATCCAGGATATCTTCCGAGAATGCTTCCACCATTTCATTGTATGCGGGATGCGTCCGGTTGAAGCAGATCCTTGAATATCCGTCCGCATCAAATACCGGCATTCTTCTTCTGCGCAGAAGATATGCCACGGTCGTCTTCCCGCTGCCGATGGTTCCTGTTATCGCTATTTTTTTCATATGAGTCCCTATTTCTGGCAGACCGGACAGTAATAACTGCTTCGGCCGCCGATCCGCCGAATTTTAATATCATGCCCGCAGGTACTGCAGGTTTTCATTGTATGCACTTTGCAGGAAAGCTGAAACAGTCCGGTCACACCGAGCGAAGATGTGTAGGAACGGATCGTTGTTCCCCCGGCAAGAATCGCCTCATGGAGAATCCGCCTGGTTTCCGTGACGATCATCTCTTCCTCTTTTCGCTTCAGACGGCTGCAGCTTCTTCCCGGACGGATTCCGCAGGCAAACAGAATCTCATCCGCATAGATATTGCCGATCCCCGCGCAGAAGTTCTGATTCAGCAGCATGCTTTTGACCGGCATGGTTCTTCCCCGGCGCCAGGCATGGATATATTCCGCGGAAAAAGCCTCGTCAAACGGCTCCGGACCGAGATCATGAAACGTGTTCAGATCGGTATCCGCAGGAAGGATCTCCATCCGTCCGAACTTCCTGGTATCATTGTATCTCAGCTCATCTCCGCCGGATAAGCCGAACACAACATGCGTATGGGGGATCAGCTTCTCTTCCGGCTTCTGAATGAAATACTTTCCTTCCATTCTCAGATGGGACATCAGAATGCAGTCCTCCATTCCGAACAGCAGGTACTTCCCCCTGCGCATGAACCTGAGGAAATGCCTGCCCTTCAGCCGCCGGCAGAATTCATCCGGATCACCGATAACGGTCTTCCCCCAGATCACTCTGACCTCTGTTATTTCCTGACCGGCAATTCTGTGTTCCAGCGTGCGCAGCACGGTCTCCACTTCAGGCAGTTCCGGCATTATTTTGCCTCATACCAGTTCTCACCGACCGAGCATTCCACAGTCAGGGGAACCTTCAGTTCCATCGCATGCACCATGCCGTCTTCAATGATCTGCTTCATCACGTTCTCTTCTTCCTTGGGAACATTGAAGATCAGTTCGTCATGTACCTGCAGGATCATCCTGCTCTTCACTCCGGCTTCTTTCATTTTCCGGTCGATATGAATCATCGCCAGCTTGATCAGATCGGCTGCGGAACCCTGGATCGGGGCATTCATCGCCGCCCTTCTTCCGAATTCACGCACCATTCTGTTCTTATCCCTGATTTCGGGAATATCCCTGCGTCTGCCCATGAGCGTGCTGACATAGCCGTTTTTCTCGCATGAATCCACGATGGAATTCATATACGTCCGGATCTTCGGATAGCTCCGGTAATACTGCTCTATAAAGGAAGCCGCTTCCTTTCTGGATATATCAAGCTGCGAAGCAAGTCCGAAATCACTGATGCCGTAGACAATGCCGAAGTTGACCGTCTTGGCTCTGCGTCTCATTTCCGGAGATACTTCATCCATGGAGACCCCGAATACATCCATTGCGGTTTTTGTATGGATATCAATGCCTTCATTAAATGCTTCGATCAGACTGGTTTCATCCGCCATATCCGCCAGCATCCGCAGTTCGATCTGGTGATAGTCGCTGGAGATCAGCACGCAGCCTTCCTCCGGCAGGAATGCCTTGCGGATGATTTTCCCTTCCTCATCACGCACGGATATATTCTGCAGATTCGGCTCGCTCGACGAGAGTCTGCCGGTCTGGGTTGCACACTGATTGAACAGCGTATGAATCCGTCCGTCGCTCTGAATATACTTCTGCAGACCTTCCGCATAAGTGCTGTTGATTTTCTGAAGCTTGCGGTATTCCAGCAGATCGGCAATTACCGGATGCACACCGATAAACTGTTCCAGGACATCGGCGGATGTACTGCGCTTCTTGCCGGAAGGCAGACCGATTTCGTCGTACAGAACTTCCGCCAGCTGCTTCGGACTGTTGATATTGAACGTATGTCCTGCCGCCTCATAAATCCTGCCGGAAAGACGGTCAATCCGTTCGCCGAGATCCGCGGCGATCTCATGAAGCACGCCGGCGTCGCACCTGACTCCTTCCGACTCCATCCGGCAGAGGATATCGCTTAACGGCATTTCCAGATCACGGTACAGCGATTCCATTCCGAACTCTTTCAGCTTCGCGTAAGCCTGTTCATATAATTGATACACGTTCACTGCACTCTGCCGGCAGAAGTTTTCTCTGTCATCCGGCAGCGGCATTTTCGGCCTTGCCGCAGTCCCGTAGATTTCTTCATAGGAAGAAGATGTGCTGAGCGCATAATATGCAAAAATCTTATCCGGAGAAGTCAGCGTCGAATTGGACAGCGATGCGGCAATCATCGCATCATCGCTGAACTGCGCACTGATCCCGGCGTTTTCCAGCAGGTGCATCATCCGCTTCACGTCAAATCCCGTCTTCGGCGTATCCGAGGCAAGGAAGGCAAGCAGCCTTTCATCTTTCAATGCATCTTCCAGCGCGATATAAACGCTGTTCTTCCCCAGGGCAAGCGCCAGGCCGCTGACCTCAGCGCTCAGGAACGATTCTTCCCTGGCATCCGCCCATACCGCCGTCCCTGCTTTCAGGAAGGATTCCGGTACCGCAGTGACCGTTTCTCCCAGCGGCTGCGTTTCTTCCGCGGGTGCATCTGCCGGCGCTTCGCTCAGGAACGGTTCATACTTCCGGACCAGAGAACGCATGTTCAGCGTTTCAAAGAAGCGGATCAGCGACTGATAATCCGGCTCAAATCTGCATTCATCGGCGCCAAAATCAAGTTCCACATCGGTCTTGATCGTTGCAAGCCGCTTTGATAACAGTGCTATTTCTTTATTCTCACGCACCTTTTTGCCGAGTGCGCCTTTGATTTCTTCCCCGTGTGCCAGCACTTCCTCAACGCTTCCGTACTGGTCCAGCAGCTTCAGCGCGGTCTTTTCCCCGACGCCGGGAATGCCCGGAATATTATCGGAGTGATCTCCCATCAGGCCTTTGAGATCAATAATCTGAAGCGGTTCGATTCCCATCTGTTCCTTCAGGGCTGAAGGATCTATGATTTCCATATCGGTCAGTCCCTTTTTCATTAACATCACCGATACATGCCCGTCGATCAGCTGAAGCAGATCATGGTCACTGGTGAGAATGGTTGTTTCATATCCTTCGGAATGCTTTGACATTGTGCCGATCAGATCATCCGCTTCGATGTCGGTGCGCTCCACCCAGCGGATATGGAATCCGTCCAGATAATCGCGGACCATGCCGAACTGGGGAACCAGATCATCCGGTGCCGGTTTCCTGCCGCCCTTGTAATCCGGATACAGATCATGGCGGAACGTATGCTTGCCCGCATCAAAGGCGATCAGCACGGCATCCGGCTGAACCAGATCCAGCGCTTTCTGCATCATATTCGCAAACCCGAACACGGCGTTTGTCGGCAGTCCGTCGGGACTTGTCATCTTCTGTCCGTAAGCGGTCGCATAATATGCCCGGAACAGCATGCTGTTGCCGTCAGCCAGTAACAGTTTCTTCATATACTTCTCCTTATTCTTCCCGGAAAGACAAGAGACAGAAGGCACACACCTTCTGTCAGTTTTCCGTACCTGTTTCAGTCAGTCCGTCTTCCGGAACAGCCTGGACTCTGTCTTCCGTCATGGTTTCCAGAGCGCTCAGATTCTCATACATAATGGAAAGGTAATCCTTTCCGGCATTGGCTTCCGAAGCTGTCAGGGACGAGAGGTTGCTGAGCTCTACCCTGGTCAGTTTCAGATCGTCCTCCACCCGGTTGAACAGTGCGATCATGTCATCCGTCATGTTCGGCTCATAGGCAATATAGCGGACGCCGTCCGTCCTGATCCTCTCTTCAATCAGTGCCAGCTGTTCTTCATTCGGCAGCGCACCGTACTTGGACAGAATCACCGGGTATACCTGGAATCCGTACGTCTTCTGCCAGTTGCCGAAGCTCGCGCTGATTGTCACGAACCGGATCACTTTATTGTTGTTCTCATTGGCGGTAGCCAGCGCCTGATACTGCGCATCCAGATTGATCAGGTCTGTTTCCAGCTTCTTGAAGTTCTCTTCATAAACAGGTTTTTCATCAGGATAGGTCTGAATCAGCCAGTCGCGGATATTCTTTGCCATCGACAGCATCGCGATCGGATCGGTCCAGAGGTACAGATCCTGGATATCCGTGTCAATCATTTCAAATGCATCGCCGCGGTAATAAGGCATCTCGACATAGCTGATTTCCCCGTCGGTCACAACCTGGGAATATCTCTGGAAATCATATACGGCATTCATCGTCGAAAGATCAATCTTCGTCAGCGGAAGCGCATTGATCTCGGAAGAATATACATTCAGATATGGTTCCAGCAGTCCGATATGGAAGAACACTTCGGAATCGTTCAGAATCTCTTCATAATCACCGCGGATCTGCGACCGCTGGACAATCGACTCCGTCTGTATCGTCTTTGCCGTAATGGTTTCCCCTGCCAGCCTGCCGATCAGGAAGCCGACCGGATATACCGTATATGCTGCCTGGGTCTTGATCATCGTGCATCCGCTGAGCAGAAGACAGGATGACAGAACCGCAGTGAATAATTTCATTAATCGTCTGATCATGATCAAATAACCTGCCATAAAGAGTATACCACACTGCAGGCATCAGCGAGTGCCCCGGATGATGTCAGACAAATTGGAACAGCGGATTTTCCACAGATCCGTGCCGCAGGCTGGTGACGCCGTTCTGCGATACGACATAATGATCCAGAACGTCAATATCCATCATTTCCGCAGCCTGTATCATCCGGGAAGTGAACTGCATATCCTCCAGGCTCGGCTCGGTATTGCCGCTGGGATGGTTATGCACGAGGATCAGATGACGCGCGCTGACTTCCAGCGCTTCCTTCAGCACTTCCCTGACGGAAACGACGGAACTGTTCACCGTACCTCTGAACAGTGTCTTTTCTTTCAGAATCTGATACGCCTGGTCCAGAAAAATCACCAGGAACTCCTCCTGCATTTTGGATCCCAGCTTCATCTGAAGCCACTGTCTCAGGTCATCTCCCCTGTCCATAATGCACACATTCTGCAGCCTGGCAGATGAGATCCTCTGCATCAGTTCCATGCAGGCCTTCAGCTGAACAGCCGTCACCTTTGAGATCCCGGAAACTCTGCACAGCGCCGGCACTGACATCCGTGCAAGACCGGCAAGACCTCCGGATACAGCCAGCAGCTCATCCGCAATTTCCAGTACATTTCTGTTTTTTGTGCCTTTTCTTATTATCAGTGCCAGCAGTTCCCTGTTGGAAAGCAGCTCCACTCCGTTTCTTTCCGCCTTTTCACGCGGCAGTTCGCTTTCTGGCATATCCTTCAGTCTCATAACAGCCTCCTGTCTTTCTTCTGCGGAGGTATCATAGCACAGGATTCTGCAGCTTTGTTGCGCATATTCATGTTACATGCAACTTCATTGCATCTTTTAAACAGACAATGAACAGAAGTCATATGCAGGCCGGATAATCCCGTTTTTTTCTGCATGCACCTCCTGCCTGATTCAGTGGTATTGTATTATCAGAAGTGACCGGAGGAATCATCATGAAAATCAAAAGTACAAGAGTCTGGATTGACGGGCATTTTCTCAGCTGCGTCATCAATATGGAAGGCCGGACAATTACCCGCATTCTCCCTTATGATACCGAAGCGGATCTCGATTACGGAAACAGCCGGATCCTGCCCGGCTTCATCGACATCCACACCCACGGCGCATACGGTTTTGATACCAATACCGCAGACCGTGAGGGACTGATCAGCTGGAAAAAGAAGCTGGTGAATGAAGGCGTTACCTCATTCCTCCCGACAACTGTCACCGACGCAAAGGAAACGCTGAAAAAAGCACTGCGTAACGCGGCGGAGGTGAAACGGACGGTAACGGAAGGCGCGGATATTCTCGGCGTTCATTTTGAAGGACCTTATCTCGATATGGAATACCGCGGAGCCCAGCCGCCGGAAGCGATCGCAAAAGCCGATGTGCAGGAGTTCATGGAATACCAGGAAGCTGCCGAAGGAAATATCCGCATCATCACGCTGGCTCCGGAACATGATACCGGTTTCGAACTCACCCGCTGGTGTTCAGATCATAACGTCAATGTATCGCTCGGCCACAGCGGCGCATCCTTTGAACAGGCTGCCATGGCTGCCGCAAACGGAGCCAGATCCTTTACCCATACCTTCAACGGCATGTCCGGCTTCAATCACCGCAATAACAACATGCTCGGGGCTGCATTGCGGCTGGACGGAATGTATGCGGAAGTCATCTGCGACTGCAATCACAGCACCCCGGAAGCACTGAATCTCTTTTTCCGCAGCAAGCCCGCTGATAAATGCATTATGATCAGCGATTCCCTGATGTGCAAGGGCTTCAATCCCGGCGACAGGTTTGACTTTGCCGGTCATGAGGTGGAAATCTACCCGGACGGCAGCGCGCATCTTGTAAAGGAAAAGAATCTTGCCGGAAGCACAATGAAAATGAACGAAGGCCTTCGCAATCTGGCGAAAAAAGCCGGCGTTCCGTTCAGCATCGCTCTCAATGCCTGCACAATCAATCCCGCTTCACTGCTGTCTGAGCAGGATCATATCGGCATGATCAAAGCCGGATATGACGCCGACATGACTGTTCTGGATGATGCTTATGAAGTCATTCAGACCTTTACCAAAGGTATTGCAAACCTTTGAAAATGAAAAAATATTCATAAATTCATGACTGCGGACAGGATTCCGCAGTTTTTTCTTAATTTCTTCAAAGAAAGTACTACATTTGTAAACCTTTATGTTATAATCGCGGTTGTAAAGAGGTTGAAGATTATGAGTATAGGGTATGCAAGTACAAGAACCAAGGTATTGGCCGGTACAGCTGCCGCGCTGCTGGTAGCGCTGGGGGGCACCGGAATATACCTCCTTCTGAGCGGTGATTCCGAAAAGGAACTCACCCTTCCGGATTTTACCGGCCAGACCAAAGACAAAGCTCTTGCATGGGCAGACGAAAACAATGTCAGTGAAGATCAGTTTGTATTCGAGTATTCCTTCGATGAAACGACGGATGCGGATGTGATTATGGGACAGAGCGTCCCGGCAGATACCGTACTGGGCGACAGTATTGTCACCTTCCAGGTTTCCGAAGGCGCCGACCCGGAGACAATGTTCATCCTGCCGGACTTTGCCGGACAGTCCAGAGAGTCCGTAGAAGCATGGTTCAATGAGCACAAGTTCTCTGCAGTCACATACGAAACAAAAGAAGACAAGACAGTCAGCGACGGAACATTCCTCTCAGTCAATCCGACTTCCGGAAAGACCGTCCGCAGAAAAGATACCGTTATCGTTACTCTTGCCGGAGGCGGCGGTACCGGAGAAAGCACAGCCGGCAATACAACGCCTTCCAATCAGGGCGGCGTCAACTCCGACGGCACAATCACGGTTCCCGACTTCTCCACAATCGCCTGGAGCAATGCGACCGGCTGGGGAACACAGAACGGGGTCAACGTCAAAGTACAGTGGGAAGCCACAGCATCCTATCAGCCTGAACAGTATATCCGTCAGTCCGTTGCGGCAGGTTCCAAAGTCAATAAGAACGATACAATCGTAGTTACCTACTGCTCCGGCAAGCCGGTCAATCTGGTCAGCCAGATCGGTAAGACAAAGAATGATGCGCAGGCATACTGTACAAACAACAAGCTGAACCCGGTATTTATTGAAGTATACGGAAATGCGGATGCCGGCGTCATCGTAGGCATGAGCCCGAATGCAGGCATCGTTCCCGAAACGGCACAGATCACCTTCCAGGTATCCGTCGGCTATGTACCGGTTGCGGATTACACAGGCAAAACAACAGATGATGCGGCCGCAGGAATCGCGGCAACCAACGCCAAGTACAATTCCTCCGCAAATCTGAAATATGAGATCAACTACGAATATACCGGAATGAATAAGGGAACCATTCTGAAGCAGTATATCAATGGCGTCGAGCAGAAAGGCACAACATACTGCGGTACAGGAAGCCTGATTTCTCTCACCGTATCCGGCGGAATCCAGGTTCCGAACATGGCCGGATGGAGTGAAGAACAGCTGCTGAACAAGCTGAACGAGCTCGGACTCAAGGCATCCAAGACCGAACAGTATTCCGACTCCGTACCGATGGGAACAATCATGTGGAATGATACCGAAGGCAAAAACTCCATGGAAACCGTTGCCTACACAGTATCCATCGGTCCTGAAAACTGGGACAACTGGACACCGCCTGAAGAAGAAACACCGGCAACAGCGGCACCTGCCGAAGAGAACGCCGGTGAAGAAAACAACGGCTAAGGGATACGCAGATTAAGCACTTGCCTGAATACAGAGCAGGGGCCTGAAACAGTCAGCCCATCCTTCCACAGATCACAGCATGATCCTTCATCTGTGATTACTGAAAAAAAATCTGGTTATCCCAGATCTGATCAGTATACCAACCTCGGGCAGTGTGTACCGGTTCATCCGGAACACGCTGCTTTTATTTTTGTGTCATCCCTCATATAAAAATCCTGCAGTACATGCTGAGATATCAGCCATGAATCTCATGCTGTTTTTCCAGAAAGCGTATCAGAAGTTCCAGTCCGCCGGAAGGAACACAGAAACGGCTGCGGTCTGTTCTGATCTCTTCATATACTTCATTCAGATCAAACCAGCGCACCTCCTCCACTTCACTCTTCTGCAGCTTCATATTGCCGATGCAAACATTCTTTTTCAGCACATACACAAAGACAGCTTCATTATCCCGGAACAGAGAACCGTGAAAGCATTTCTCATATTGTCCCCGGAACAGCCCGGCGAATTCCAGTTCATTCTCCGAAGCACTGATTCCGAGTTCTTCCTTCAGCTCGCGCAATGCGGAGGATACGGGCTCATCCCCTGCCGGTATATGCCCGGCGGAAGAGGTATCGTACATGCCAGGAAAGGACTCTTTATTCCGGCTGCGCTTCTGCAGCAGCACCTGCATTCCGTTCCGGTCTTTCCGCACGATCCATACATGGGCTGTCCTGTGCAGGATCCCCTCCCGATGGGCAGTGCTGCGCCCAATGATCTTTCCCGTCGGCATCCCGTATTCATCGCAGATATCCAGATATTCCATTGCTGCAAGCCCTCCTCAGATCTGCCGCTATTGTATCAGACCGTCCGAAACGAAAACAGACGGCATCTTCCGATACCGCCTGTTCACTCTCATTATCTGATTCCGTCCGGATTCTTCAGCGTGAAGTTCCAGGAATCCTCGCACATCTGGTCAATGCCGTACTTTGCCTTCCAGCCCAGCAGTCTCTGTGCCTTTTCGGTATCCGCATAGCATGTCGCGATGTCACCGGGACGGCGTTCCATGATCTGATACGGAAGCTTCTTTCCGCATGCCTTTTCATAGGCATGGAGAACTTCCAGAACGCTGTAGCCGTTGCCGGTACCGAGGTTGATCATTTCAACGCCCTTATGCGCAAGTGCGTAGTTCAGTGCGCAGATATGACCTTCCGCCAGATCGACGACATGGATGTAATCGCGCACGCCGGTTCCGTCCGGTGTCGGATAATCATTGCCCCAGACACGCAGGAACTCGAGTGTGCCGTTGGCGACTCTTGCGATATAGGGAACCAGATTGTTCGGAATGCCGTTCGGCACTTCACCGATCAGTCCGGATTTATGGGCTCCGATCGGGTTGAAATATCTCAGCAGCAATACGGACCATTCCGGATCAGAATTGCAGAGATCCGTCAGAATCTGTTCATTCATCAGCTTCGTTGTACCGTAAGGATTGGTTGTATGCGTTTCGAAGTCTTCACGGATCGGAACAGACTTCGGTGCGCCGTATACCGTTGCGCTGGAGGAGAAGACCAGTGTCTTCACGCCATGTTCCTTCATGGACTGATACAGGTTCACGGAACCGGAGATATTGTTTTCATAATAAGTCAGCGGAATCTGCACGGATTCACCGACTGCCTTGTATCCGGCAAAGTGGATGACAGCATCGATTTTGTTTTCTTCAAACACTCTGTCCAGACCTGCACGGTCAAGAATATCGGTACGGTAGAACTTCGGTTTTGTGCCGGTGATTGTTTCAATGCGGCCGAGAACTGCTTCATTGGAATTATAGAGATTATCGAGCGCGATCACATCGAAGCCGGCTTCAATCAGCGATACGCATGTGTGGGAACCGATATAGCCGGTTCCGCCTGTTACAAGAATTGTCGTCATAATTTCTTCTCCTTCTTCAGAATATCAGCCTGGAAATATCATTCCAGGTTACATACAGCATCATCGCGATCAGCAGCACCCAGCAGGCAGCCATGACCGCAGTCTTCAGTTTTTCGTTCAGTTCCCTGTGCAGTACAGCTTCCACCAGCGTCACCACAACCTGACCGCCGTCCAGTACAGGCACAGGCAGAAGGTTGAAGATGCCTACGTTCAGCGACAGCTCTCCAATCAGCATCACGAATGACGCCAGTCCGTAGGATGCCGCTTCTCCGGCCGCGTTGTAGATGCCGACCGGTCCGCTCAGCTGGTTCAGTCCGAACCCGTGGATCAGCGAGATCAGCGTCGTGATCATGATCCGCATGATCGACCGCATTTCCAGCACGCCGTACCACCAGCAGTTCAGCAGATTGACGGATCTCACTTCCGCATCCGGTCCGACAATACCGATCAGATAACTGCCGTGTTCCTCGTTGTATTCCGGCGTTACGGTAATATCGAGCACCTGTTCGCCGCGCTGTATCGTATACAGCAGTTCGCCGTCTTCATTATCCGCAAGGAATACCTGCAGATCAAGATAGGTCTTCGGATTTGCGCTGTTGCCGTCAGCCTTTGTGACCGTCAGGATTTTATCCCCCGGCAGGAACCCGGCTTTCTCCGCAGCGCTGTTTTCCATCAGCGAGCCGACTTCCGCTTTCGGAGATTCGGCGTATGCGCCCGTACCCAGCATGATCATCGAGAAGATCAGCCAGGCAAGCACGAAGTTCATGAAGACGCCGGCCAGAAGAATGATGATCTTCTTCCATTTGGCGATATCGTTCAGCCTCCGTCCTTCGGGAACTTCCACATCCGGATATACATCCTGGGCGTCGGTTTCTCCGGCCATGGAGACATAGCCGCCGATCGGCAGCGCCCTGATCGAATACTTCGTCTCTTTTCCCTGTTTCTGAAACAGCAGGGGGCCCATGCCGAAGGAATATTCATAGCAGTAGACATTGAAGATTTTTGCGGCTGCCAGATGTCCCGCCTCATGGATGCAGATGATCACCGACAGCAGCAGTAGAAAGTAAATAATCGTCATTTCAGAGAATCAATCCTTTCAAGCGCATATCCCCAGCCCCAGGAATCCGCACTTTCCAGATCTTCCGGCGTTTCCACGCTGCGGTAAACAACGGTATTCAGTGCATCCAGGATGATCGTTTCAATATCCAGGAATGAAATCTCATGATTGCGGAATGCCAGGTTTGCGGCCTCGTTTGCGGCGTTCATGACCGCCGGCAGGTTGCCGCCCTTTGTACCGGCATCATATGCGGCTTTCAGCAGCGGGAAACGCTCCGTATCGGGTTTTGCAAAATGCAGGGTTCCGATCTCAGCCAGATCCAGCGGATGCTCTTCAAACAGATCGAAGCGGTCCGGCCAGCTCAGCGCATACTGGATCGGCAGACGCATATCCGGCGCCCCCAGCTGGGCGATCACGGAATGGTCGATATATTCCACCATGGAATGGATCACGCTCTCCTGATGCATCAGGACATCAATCCTGTCATAAGGCATATCAAACAGCCAGTGCGCTTCCATAACCTCAAATCCCTTGTTCATCATCGTTGCCGAATCGATCGTAATCTTCGGTCCCATCGACCAGTTCGGATGAGCCAGCGCCTGCTCAACAGTCACGTCTTTCAGCTGATCGCGGTTCAGCGTACGGAAGGATCCGCCGCTTGCCGTAATGATCAGCCGCTTCACCTGTTCGTGCCTGTTGCCCTGCAGTGCCTGAAAGATTGCGGAATGCTCGCTGTCAATCGGATACAGACTGACGCCGTATTTCCGCAGTGCCTTTTTGATCAGTTCACCGCCGACGACCAGCGTTTCCTTATTGGCCAGGGCAACATCATGCCTGTTTTTGATTGCCGTCAGGGTCGGCGCAAAGCCGGCGTAGCCGACCAGTGCATTGACCAGGACATCATAATCCTGCATTGCCGCAAGTTCATTCAGTCCGTCTTCTCCGGAAAGAATCCTCACATGCGGGTATTCTTTTCTTAATTCCGCCGCGTCGCTTTCTTCCTGCACGGAAACACACTCCACGGGAAATTCCGCAAGCAGCTTCCGCAGCGCACCGGTATTCCTGCCGACGCCGTAAGCCTTCAGTTCATATAAATCGGGATGCTGGCGGATGACGTCAATCGTCTGAATGCCGATTGATCCGCTCGCTCCGAGCAGTACAAGACGTTTCATTATAACCCCCAGATCATCATCAGACCGTTGAACATCATCAGACAGAACAGCAGTGAATCCACCCTGTCGAGAATGCCGCCGTGTCCCGGCAGAAGCGATCCGAAATCCTTGATCTCAAATCTTCTCTTAATGCTGGAAAAAGCCAGATCGCCGATTTCTCCGACTGCCGGAAGAACCAGCGCTCCGCAGAGTACCAGATACTGCGGAAATGCCGGGCAGAGATACCTTCCCCAGAGATATGCGCCGAGCGCTCCGGCCAGGTATCCGCCGATTGCGCCTTCCCATGTCTTATTGGGAGAAATCCGCGGAGCCATCTTGTGCTTTCCGAAGAAAGAACCGAAGAAATAAGCGCCGGTATCACAGAGATAGGTCGCCAGTGCGACGAACATCATGCCCCAGCCTTTCTGTACTGCATAGATACGGTAGATGCCGTGCACGGCAAAGACCAGAATCATTGTGACCAGGAATGTATACGCCAGCTGATCCTCGCTGAAGCTTCTGTCGCAGAAATGCGTCAGAAACAGCAGCGTCATAAACAGCGAAGCCGCAAACGGTACCTGCAGATCATTCATATGGCCCATGATCTCAATGACCGCAAACAGCAGCACCGCCCGGATATAATGCGGTTTCTGATCGCTCAGGGAAGAGATTTCGTATGCTGAGCAGGCCGCAACAAAACCGATCAGGCATTCCATCGGGATTCCTCCGAGCAGAATCGGAGGAAGGACGCATGCGATGATCACGACTCCGGTTACGATTTTGATCAGCATCTTTTTACTCATTGCTTCACGCCTCCGAAGCGGCGGTCACGATGGGAATACTCTTCCAGGCACCGCTTCAGCACTTCCGGTGTAAATTCCGGCCATGCTTCGTCCACGAATTCCAGTTCGGCATAGGCAATCTGCCAGAGCAGATAATTCGAGATGCGCTGCTCGCCGCTGGTGCGGATCAGAAGATCCACCGGCGGAAAGTCCTTTGTCATCAGATACTGTTCAAATCCGGTCTCATCCAGATTCAGGTCCGCCTTTCCTTCCGCGACATCCCTGGCATATGCCTTTGCGGCCAGCAGGATTTCTCTCTGACTTCCGTAATTCATTGCGATATTCAGACTCAGTCCGGTATTGGAAGCGGATTCCTCCTCCGCTTCCCGGAGCACCTGTGCCGTTCCTTCCGGCAGTGCATCCATCTCGCCGATGATGCGGATCCGGAAGCCGCGCCCGATAAACTCCTTCATGTATTTCTCAAAAAAGAATTTCGGAAGCTTCATCAGATATCCGACTTCTTCCTGCGAACGCTTCCAGTTTTCCGTAGAAAAAGCATACAGAGTCAGATATTTTACTCCAAGTTCATTTGCGGCAATCGCAATCGTTCTCACGTTGTCAGCTCCTGCCAGATGACCGGCGGTACGCGGTTTTCCCTGTGCCTTCGCCCATCTTCCGTTGCCGTCCATAATAATTGCCACATGACTGCATTCTTTCATAGATGTTCTCCAAATCTCCGAAAATTATACCATACCGCCGGATATGATTATACATATCCGCATTATCGTCTTATTCTTTTGTCCTGTGCAGGCGGATGAAATCCCGCTTTTCAGCTCCGCATTCCGGGCATTTCCAATCCGCGGAAAGCATGCGGAATTTTACCGCTTCTTTCTGCTGGTCATAAACATAACCGCATTTTGTGCAGCGGTAAAAGGCATTCATCCTGCTGGTATGAATCTGTCTGTTTCTCAGATGTGAAAGTCCGCCCCGTTTCATATGCTCTGCTCCTTATCCGTTCAGGATGTTTTCTGCCGTATAGTCTTCCAGGTAATAGAAATGAATATCGATCTCATCCGACAGTTCATAGTAATAGCGGAAGAATTCCAGATGGTATTCATCCCCTTCCACCACATCGGCGGAATGAACCCAGTCCACCGGATAAGCCATGACATAGGCGTCCGTATCTTCCGGATGGTCGGAATAATAGGCAAGCTGCGCCTGCCGTCTGATATCAATCAGATGAATCAGCCGGTACATCATGACATAGCGGACGCCGTATCCGAGAAACAGCGCCGCGCATCCTGCCGCAAGCAGTTTTGCGGACAGCGGCCGTATCTCAGTCTCTTCCGCCGCCATCATGCACACCAATATCAGAATAAACACCGTGTAGATGGATGAGCGGATATCAAAGATCGGACTGATCAGCATCACAAGATTCGCACCGCCCGCACAGAACAGCGCCGCCGTCATTTTCCATTTTCTCACATCATCCGAAACATACAGCTGCACCGCCGCAAACAGCGCCGCGGTATACAGCACATAAATCACCGTGAGGATTCCCGGCATCGTATCCGCCCCGGAAAGCAGGAAGGCTTCCCCGCTGAAATCGGAAACAATTCCGCACATGCTCTGCAGCACTCCCAGGCCGAGGACTCCGGCGGTCAGATTCCGTACCGGACTGCTTTCCTTTCCGAGAACCATCCGGATTATCATGATGCTCAGCACCAGCACGAGCCAGTGATTTCCCGTATAGGTATAGGTCAGAAAGCTCTGCCAGTTCACCGCCATCTTCTGCAGCAGCGGCAATGCATTGAATGCGGCGTGTTCCCTTGCCATGCGGCTCATGGCACCGGGAGAATAACGGATCAGGATCAGGCCGGCAAGGCTGATTGCAAGATACACAATCATCTGTTTCAGATCTTTCCTGTCCCTGAACCATGCATAGATCACGCACAGCGCAAAGAATCCGAATGTCATGGCGGCCGCATTTTCCATATACAGCGGAATCATGAATGCCGGAACGCCGGCAATGATAATTCCTGCCCTGCTCTGCCGGTTTTCCAGCAGGATGCCGGAAACCAGATAAAACTCAACCAGGAATAACAGCAGCGGAATGACATAGGTTGTCCCCATGATCCAGGCATACGTCTGCTTGCGCAGACCGTTCGGCACGCTCAGTATCAGCCCTGCTGCAATCAGCGGCGTGAGATACGGATGCTTTGCTGTTCCGGAATTTCTGACAAGCATATACAGAACACCGGTAAAGATTGCCGGATTCAGCAGGTTCCAAAGACCTTTATGCGGCGCAACCAGGAAGCCCCACAGCTCGCTGAAAAAACGGCCGGACCAGATATGATAGAATTCCCACGCCTTCATGAACGGATTATTGTATCTGCCGCCCAGCGCATATCCCCAGTCATCTCCGGCAACCGGCGCATAGCGGCTGATAAACAGAAAGAACATAAAAAAGCAGATCAGAAGAAGATAGAGAAACATTTTTTCCGCTTTCACTGCTTTTTTCATACATTGATTATTATACAACACAGCACCTGTTATTCATCCGTCTGTTTCAGCTCTTCCATCAGCCGCTGATGGGAATAATCATCGAGATAATAGAAGCGGATCCGGGTGTTTTCTCCCAGCCAGTAATACCTGCGGAACGCCTCGATATGCACGGTATCTGTCTCTTCGATATTCGGCGAATGGATGGAATAATCCGGATAAGCCAGGAACCAGGCTTCTTCCGCATCCGGACGGATCCGGTAGTATTCCGTCTGGTGGTATCTAACCGCATTGACATCCCTGACCATCCGGTATACCAGTCCCAGCCTGACTGATGAAACAGCAATCCCCACCGCAAGGAGCACGGCAGTCAGCTGCCGGACGCGTTCACTGATTATCTGTACATCAAACAGCAGATACAGATAGATGATCAGCAGCACAACCGTATACAATGCGGAGCGGTCGCCGAAGACAGGTGAAGCCATCATCACCGCGTTGGAAGCCCCTGCCCCGAGAACCAGTGCACTCATAAAAAGCGGCTGCTTCCCCTTTGAGGAAAGATAAAGAAGAACACAGGTAAATACCGCCGCCCATACCGTATCCGCAGTCAGATTTCCGGTTCCGCCGCTCAGAGTCAGGGCGATATGAATCATCATGATCCCCAGCACCGGTATGCGTATATTCCTTTCCTGCAGCTCTTTTGCCTGTATTGCCAGCATGCCGCACAGCATGATCATCAGCGGCTTATGGTAAAAGAAGGTCAGATTGAGAAACTGCCGCAGATTGACACCGATCTTTCCGAAGATGCCCAGCGAAGCAAATTCCGGAAAATCGCGCGCCATGCGGAATGAGCTGCCCGGCGATAAGGCGATGATCAGCGTGCCGGCAATGCTGAGGGCAAGGAACAGGACCGTCTCTTTCCGGCAGATTTTCTTTGTGAGCGCATATCCTGCGGCCATCAGGGAAAGAAATACCGTCAGTGCCGAAAGATTCTGCATGAACAGCGTCAGAACAAATGCGCAGAATGCACATACTGCCGTCCTTCCGGTACTGATCGTCCCCTGCCGCACCATGTCCTTCAGGCATGTCAGGTAAATCACCAGCAGCGGCAGCGGGACAAGATAGGCCGCACTGCCGACAATGAATGTATAGGTCTGGGCGCGCAGATAATACGGCACGGATAAAAACAGAAACATCAATAACAGGATTCCCGCAGGCGAATTGTTCTTTTTCATCCGGGCAATCAGATAAACCGTACCGGTCAGAATACCGGCGTTCATCACTTCCCACAGACGCTTGTGCGATGCGAACAGGAAGCTGAAGAACTCACCGAGCACCCGGCCCGACCAGGTCTGATAGAATCCCAGCGTATTGGCAATCAATGATGACTCACGCATTGCCGAAGCATACACCCAGTCATCCCCGCACAGCGGCGTAAGGTGAAAAATCACATATAAAAACAGGAAAAACATTCCGTATAAAATGATTCTGACAATGTTTCTCCTGTTTTCCGGCATGAGCTAATTATACCTTCGGGAACAGCCTTATGAAAACAGAAAAGACGCCGGAGCGTCTTCCTGTATGATTAAACCTTGAGAACTTCCTTTGCCTTCTTATCGGCGATTTCATCAATTGTCTTGGTGAACTTGTCAGTCAGTTTCTGAATTTCATTCTGGGCATCCTTCTGGATGTCTTCGTCCATTGTCTTGTCGTTCTTGACTGCCGCATTGGCATCACGGCGGACATTGCGGATCTGAACCTTCGCTTCTTCGGCAAGCTTGCTTACCTTCTTGGACATTTCCTTACGGGTTTCACCGGTCAGCTGCGGAACAGTCAGACGAATGACTGCGCCGTCATTCTGCGGAGCGATTCCGAGATCTGCCATGTTGCATGCCTTTTCAATATTCTTCAGGCTGGACGGATCGAACGGCTTGATGACCAGAGTGCGGCCTTCCTGTACGGAAATGCTGGCAATCTGCTTCAGCGGTGTGGGTGATCCGTAATAATCCACATTGACTCTGTCAAGCATGTTTGCATTTGCCATGCCGGTGCGGATCGTGTTGAGTTCTTCCTTCAGATATTCGACTGCTTTCTGCATTCTCTCGGTGCTGGTTTCGACAATCTGATATGCCATAATTATTTTTCCTCCTTGTTGATAACTGTACCGATATTTTCGCCGCTGACTGCCCTCACGATATTGCCTCTCTGGTTCATGTTGAAGACAACCAGTTCCATATTATTGTCCATGCACATGCTGGTGGCTGTGGAATCCATGACCTGAAGTCCCTGGTTCAGAAGATCCATATAGGTCAGATGTTCATATCTGACGGCATTGGGATCTTTCTTCGGATCTGCGGAATAAACGCCGTCAACACCGTTCTTTGCCATCAGGATGACATCTGCCCTGATCTCCGATGCTCTCAGAGCTGCGGTTGTATCGGTGGAGAAGTACGGGCTTCCGGTTCCGCCGCCGAAGATGACAACCCTGCCCTTTTCCAGATGCCGGATCGCTCTTCTCTGGATGAACGGTTCCGCAACCTTGGGCATATCGATGGATGTCTGGACTCTGGTATCAACGCCTGCCTCTTCCAGTGATGCCTGGATCGCCAGTGCATTGATGATCGTTGCCAGCATTCCCATATAATCGCCCTGAACACGGTCAATGCCGATATCAACGAGCGTCTTGCCGCGGATGAAATTTCCTCCGCCGACAACAATGGCGACTTCCACGCCAAGTTCTGTTACTTCTTTAATTTCCTGTGCCAGATCTTTAAGAACAGCGGGATCAAAGTTTTTTTCGCTCCCCGAAAGAGCCTCACCGCTGAGTTTGAGCAAGACACGCTTATACATGATGATTTCCTCCATCTGCTGGAGACATTATACCATCCCAATTATTACATCGGTGTACTTTTCGCCTGTTTTTTGTATGATTATGCCGAGGTGCTCTATGGACACATACGGAATCATTGATATCGGTTCAAACACGCTTGTGCTTGCCGTATATGAAATACAGGAACATATACCGCATCAAATCCACTATGAATCGCATCCCGTGCATCTGATTGATTGCATTCATGACGGACATATGGGGGAAGAAGGCATCAGAGCCGCAGAAGCTGTTCTGCATCATTTTGACAATGTTCTGAAAGAAAAGAATGTGCGTCAGTACCGCGGATTCATCACGGAACCGTGCCGCGGCATTGACAATGCCGGGGAAATGCTGCAGCGATTTTCCCATATCCTTCCGGTAATGCCGCTGAGCGGTGAGCAGGAGGCGTATTACGACTGGTGCGGGGCTGCGCTGCAGTATCCGCAGATCTCCTCCGGCATTGCCTTTGATATCGGCGGCGGATCCACGGAACTGATTTCATTTCAGAATCACAAAGTGCTGACTGCAATGAGCTTTCCGCTGGGATGCGTGCGGCTCAGGCACCTGCCTCTGAATACGGAACGGTGTGAAGAAGAGATTCTCAAAGCCAGGGAAGCTTGCCCTTCCCTCAATATCGCCTCCGAAACAGTGCTCGGGATCGGCGGCACCGTCCGTGCAGTCAGACTGCTCTGCACACAGCTGTACCATACCGGACATCTTCTTCCCCGTGAGCTCATCAGCGAAACATACCGGCGCCTGATGTCTGAAGATCCTCCTGTTCTTTCCGCCGCACAGAAAGTACTCGCCCCTTCCCGGATTCCGGTGCTTCTTCCCGGCATGCATATGCTTCTGGAGATCATGCGCATCTATAAAGCGGAAGAACTGGTCGTTTCTGATACCGGCATCAGGGAAGGATTCCTGACGGAAGAATTCATCACAGCGTACTGAACAACCCGAAGCCAATAACAGACTTCATATATTCATTTGATGTTTATAAAAGCTGTCCTCATCAGACAGCTTTTCTGTGTAATTTCAGCTCAGACAGTATTTCCCGGATATCTCCGTCGATGCAGATGGATTTATCTTCAATCGATTCCGCAGTGCATGCTTCCCCGTAATTCAGACATGCATAAGCCGCATCCTTCCAGTGTTCCGTCATCTGTATGAAAGGCAGCTTGATAATCACCGGCGTATTGAATCCGACTGCCAGTTCCAGAAACAGTGTCTTCACATTCTGATGCCTTCTCAGGAACTCCGTATATCTCTGCGAAGCAGCCTCCCAGCCTTCATCCTGCACAAACGTATCATCCGACCGGAGATTCATGGTCATCGGCTCCCCGTCATCCGGACAGTACGGGATCAGATCTGAAGGAATCCGCATGGATATTTCCCTGCCTTCCGGAACAATCAGTTCATTATTCTCACCTATCTCAAATCCCTGCGCCAGAACCATCTTCCGCATGATCTCTTCGTTCTCATAAGTCTTATGAGCTGAAGCGCCGTGCGGATTGGAACTCTGCAGAAGACCGTAGTCGCCCTGGGTATAGAAGAGCCGCTTCCTGTCGAAGCCGGAACGCTGGAAGCAGTGATCCACATTGGTCGTGATTACGAAGTAGTCCTTGTCTTTAACAAGGTTCAGAAGCAGATCATAGGTATCATTCGGAATCGGCGCATAGCGGTTGATCCAGATGTATCTGCTCCAATAGGCCCACATCTCTTCCGGTGAACTCTGCAGCACATGGAATCCTCCGGAGTACATGTCACGGAATCCGTATTTCTCTGTAAAATCAGAGAAATATCTTTCAAAGCGTTCTCCCGCATAGATGTAGCCTGCGGATGTCGAAAGACCTGCGCCGGCTCCGATGACGACAGCATCCGCCTCATCCAATGCTCTGCGCAGCCTTCTGATGTTTTCGTCCATGTTCATATTTTCCGGTTTGATCAGTCTGACCATAATATTCTCCTCTCATTCGCTCTGAAACAGGTTCAGGTAAATATCCCTGTCTCTGCCGCTGACTGCTCCCGATGACTGAAGTCACGGGGTTCTCAGGAAGATATCTGCTTTTCCAGAGTTCATCACGGTCAGAACTTCTGACCACATGTTAGCTCAGGCACTGACAGGTTCCCTGATCTGTTGCG
>SVBN01000044.1 GCA_015058875.1 Erysipelotrichaceae bacterium
AAGCGTCAAATCCATCCAACCGTAAACCTTCTATCACTTCCGGATCCGGATCTTTTCCTGTAATTCTGGCAACGATGAATTTTGCCAGATTGAGCGGCACGATCTTTCTCTGGCCGTTTGTGATGATGTGTTTCTCACACTTCAATCGCCTGACGTAATTGATAACCGTCTGCTTACTGCATTTTGCCTTCTGAGCTATTTCGGCATATGTCATTCCCGGAGACGGAAGTGCCGGCAGCTGCAGTACGTTTCCGCCTTCTTTCAACTGCTTTCTGCGCTCACGCTGGTAAACGGCACTCTTTGTGTCATTACCGATGCTCAGAGGGCGGACAATGTCTGTATTACTGTTCTGCTTATGAAGCGTAGGTTCCTTAGGGTCTCCGGAGATCGTCAGCCCGGTGATCGCCATGAATCCATTCGAGTTGATATAGATCAATGATCCCCGGATCAATGTCGCTACACCATCTTTGATAGAGACATCCGTAAAGCCACCCTTCATCTCAGCTTCCAGATCATCAGCTGTTACAGGAAGTACCTGCTCACCGATCCGACGGCAAAGAACACCACCATAGTTTGCGTATTTCAGGGCAAGCCGGATCCAAAGCCACAAGTATTCCGGTCCATGCTTCAGCCGTTCGATCGCAGCCACCTCTTCACAGGTATCAATTCCCAATTCGACTTTCAGGAAATAAAATGTATCGTTTTTCCCCATAAATTTCTCTCCTTCCCTGTTCAAAATCCGATTATTTTTACGAGGGTTTCATTGTTGCGCTTCATAGTTTTTCACCAAAAAAAGTGAGCCGGAAAAATCGAC
Source organism: Erysipelotrichaceae bacterium (assembly GCA_015058875.1). GTDB lineage: Bacteria > Bacillota_I > Bacilli_A > Erysipelotrichales > Erysipelotrichaceae > Bulleidia. Next base: position 815 of record SVBN01000044.1, read on the forward strand.
TCACTTATGGATATTTATGGTGAATATTTTTATGCAAAAATGCTCAAAACTGAGAAACCTTTTTTTCCACTAAATCTCCACAACTGGCCATATGTGGTAAAAATTTGTGGTACGATTTGTGGTACGGTCTCAAAAATGGCTTATTTATGCGCTAATCTTCACGTGGTTTCATTGTCGGGAAGAGCAGCACATCGCGGATGCTTTCCTGTTCGCAGAACAGCATGCAGAGTCTGTCAATACCGTATCCGATACCGCCTGCCGGAGGCATGCCGTATTCGAGTGCTTCGACATAGTCCATATCAATATCATTGGCTTCGTCATTTCCGAGATCACGTTCTTTCAGCTGTTCCTGGAAACGTTCGAGCTGATCAACCGGATTGTTCAGTTCGGTATATGCGTTCGCAAATTCCTTTCCGCCGATAAACAGTTCGAATCTGTCAACGAATCTCGGATCTTCCGGATTCTTTTTTGTCAGCGGGGAGATTTCCAGCGGATGACCGTACAGGAATGTCGGCTGGATCAGTGTTTCTTCGACATACTTCTCAAAGAACTTGTTGATGATATGTCCGTACTGCTTCTCGTGTTCTTCCAGTTCAATCTCATGTTCTGCCGCAAGTCTCAGGCATTCATCCAGATCATGGATGGCACGGAAATCAATGCCGGTCTGTTCTTTGATCGCATCGGTCATGGAGACACGCTTCCACGGTCCTTCCAGATTGATTTCATAGCCGTTGTAGTTATATGTCATCTTGCCGATGACTTCCTTCGCAATGGTCTGATACATGCCTTCGGTCAGATCCATCATTCCTTCCAGGTTGCTGAAAGCAAGGTATGCTTCCATCAGGGTGAATTCCGGATTGTGGTTGGGATCCATGCCTTCATTGCGGAATACTCTGCCGATTTCGTATACTGCTTCCATGCCGCCGACAAGCAGTCTCTTCAGCGGGAGTTCCAGCGCGATGCGCATATACATATCCAGATCCTGGGCATTGTGATGCGTCACAAACGGTCTTGCGCTTGCGCCGGTCAGCAGTGTGGAAAGCACCGGTGTTTCAACCTCGGTGAATCCCTGCCCGTTCATATAATTTCTGATGCAGGAAAGAATTGCCGGACGCAGGAATGCGACTCTTCTGCTGTCATCATTCATGATCAGATCGACATATCTTCTTCTGTAGCGCTCTTCCTTGTCCGTCAGTCCGTGGAACTTTTCCGGCAGCGGCCGCAGGGACTTTGTCAGATGCGTATATTCATGCGCTTCAATGGAGAGCTCTCCGGTCTGTGTCTTGATGACCTTTCCCTGAATGCCGATGATATCGCCGACATCACTGGACTTGAACAGTTCATATACATCGTCACCGACGATTCTCTTGTTCACCAGAACCTGGATTCTGCCGTCCCTGTCCAGAATATGGATAAAGCCGAGCTTGCCCATTCTGCGCTTGGACATGATTCTGCCGGCGATCCTGACTTCCACATTCAGCGCGTCCAGTTCTTCCTGTGTCTTTCCGCCGTATTCCGCACGGATCTGTCCGGATACATGCGTTCTCTTATATGCCTGTCCGAACGGATCGATTCCCTGCTCTGCCAGCGCGTTCATCTTGTTTCTTCTGGCAATCTGCTGGTCGTTCAGTTCCTTCTGGATGAGTTCCTTCGCCTTCTTTTCAACAGCCTTTTCCGCCTTGTCCTTTACCTGGCTCAGATTTTCGCGGAGTTCTTCCGCCGGATTTCTGTTCTCTTCCATTTCTCTTTCCTCCGAAATATATAAAAGCCCCTGTCCATAGGGACGGGAGCTTGTCCGTGGTACCACCCTAATTCACGGCCGCAGCCGCCTTCATTGATGTCTTTATCGCAGATCTGCGTTCAGCTCGGGAGGCTTTGATAAAAACAGTTCCTTCCGCCGCCATTTCACCATCCGGCAGCTCTCTGGGGGAATTTCCTGTTTCCCTTCTCCGTCTTTGCTGGAAACGCGTTTATTGTAACATTTTTTATCATTTATGCAATGTCGCGGAATGACTTTTGCGGGAGTACAACCATATAATGGATGCATGGATTATCTGACACTGAACGAATATATTCAGAAGCGCTTCGGAACAAAGCTGTACCGCCTTTCCCTTTCCTCCGGCTGTTCGTGCCCGAACCGTGACGGAACAAAAGGATACGGCGGCTGTACCTTCTGTTCTGAAGGCGGGTCCGGTGAATTTGCCTCGGAACCTGCGGATATCGATGCACAGATCGCGCAGGCAAAAAAACTTGTGGATCATAAGTTTCCGAAGCATATCGCACCGGAAGACAGGAAATATATCGCCTATTTCCAGTCTTTTTCCAACACCTGGGGAGACACCGGAAAGCTGAGACAGCTGTATATGGAAACAGTGCAGCGTCCGGAGATTGCCGTGCTGGATATTGCGACCCGTCCGGACTGCATCAATGATGAAGTCATGGAAATGCTGTGCGGGCTGAACCGGATCAAACCGGTATGGGTGGAGCTCGGCCTGCAGACCATGCATGATCAGACAGCAGAGACATTTCACCGGGGATACCGCACCGCAGAATTTGAGGAAGCGTTCCATAAGCTGAAAGATGCCGGGATCGAGGTCATTGTTCATGTCATCCTGGGACTGCCCGGGGAAACGGAAGAGATGATGCTGGAAACTGTATCCTATGTATCATCCCTGCATCCCCAGGGCATCAAGCTGCATCTTCTGCAGATTCTCAAAGGAACAAAGATGGCGGAAGATTATCTGGCTCATCCCTGGCGTGTCATGTCACTGAAAGAATACGGAAATCTCATCATCCGATGTCTGAAGGTACTGGATCCGGAAATCGTCGTGCACCGGATTACCGGAGACGGACCGAAAAGCCTGCTTATCGACCCGCAGTGGTGCGCGGATAAGAAACATGTCATGAATACCCTGCGCAGAATGATCGATGAAGCAGACTCAGAAAAAAAGTAAAGACTTATCGTCAGAACAAATCGCTGATACCATGAAGCTGATCATTGGAGAAGAAACATTATGGCAAAACTTTATTTCTATTACGGAGCGATGGGAAGTTCCAAAACAGCCAATGCCCTGATGGCAGAATACAATTACCGTGAACGCGGCCAGAAAGTGCTGCTCGCAAAGACAAGCACCGATACCAGAGACGGCGTGAATATCATCCGTTCCCGCATCGGCCTGCAGAAAGAATGCGTGCTGCTGGATGCGGTATGCGAAATGAGCGATGAAGAGCTGAAGACATATAATGCCGTGATTGTCGATGAAATCCAGTTCGCAAAACGCGAACAGATTGATTTCCTCGCCCATATCGTGGATGATCTGAATGTTCCGGTACTCTGCTACGGTCTGCGTTCGGACTTCCAGCTGAATCTGTTTGAAGGCAGCGAGCGGCTGCTTGCCATCGCCGATGAGATCAAGGAAGTCAAAACCGTATGCTGGTGCGGCAAAAAAGCAACCTGCAACGCCAGATACAACAAGCACGGCATTGTCCGCTCCGGCGCCCAGGTGATGCTCGGTGCGAACGATGAATATATCGCATTATGCCGGAAGCATTTCCTGGAAGGAAAGCTGAGCGCAGAAGATCCCGGTGACAGAAACCGGTAATCAGGAAGAATAAAGATTATAGTCAAAGAAAAGCCATGTCTGATGTGACGGATCACAATCATGAGGGACATGGCTTTTTCTGTTTCATTCAATTCTGTATTTCCGGATGAACTCCTGACTGTATGGAATGGTTTCCTTCGTGCTGTCAAAGACGCATCTTCCTTCGACAAATGTCTGCATGACATTGAAATCATCATCGATGATCACCGCATCGAAATCATTTCCTTCTTTCAGCTCTCCTTTTCCGTTCAATCTGTATTTGACTGATGGATTGTATGAAGACATGCGGACTGCTTCTTCAACCGGCATATGCAGCTTCTGAACCAGATTCTGAAGTCCGAACAGCACCGGCTTGCCGGAACCCGTCAGTCTGCCGGTTTCACTCAGGCAGTATCCTTCCTCCGTGACCATGATTGTTTTCCGGTCGCTGACGCCGCCGCTGCCCATGGATGCACCGTCATACTTTCCGGCAGGCAGTCCGGCAAATGCTCCGTTGTCGGAGACCATCATGATCTGATCATGATTCTTCATTCTTAATGCCAGCTGCACCATCGGCAATGATACATGCAGGCCATCGCAGATCAACTCGCACCACACTTCATCCCGCAGGATATCCGCACCGGCCGTACCGACATCGCGGTGATGCAGGCCGGTCATGACATTGAACAGATGCGTTGCGACGGTGATGCCGTGGTCAATTCCGGCATTGGCTTCTTCATAGTTCGCATTGGTGTGGAAGTTTCCGACGGTCACGCCTTTGGAAACCATGTAATCGATCACTTCCAGTGCTCCGGGAACTTCCGGTGCGATATCAAACAGCACCAGTTTTCCTTCACCCGCTTCATACCGCTCACGGGCTTCCTGCAGGCTGGGCCGGGGATAACCGGGATTGATGCCCTTTTCCCCGACTCTCGATCCCCACGGTCCCTCTGAATGAATGCCGAGGATCCTGGCACCGTCATTGTTTTCCGACATGATCCGAACCAGATCATGGTATCCTTTATGATTTGTTGTCGTCGGGAAGATGCCGGTAACGCCGAAGGCAGCCTGTACCTTCAGGCAGTTTCTGACTTCATCGGGATCGGCGGAATCAAACCGGTATCCCCCGGCACCGTGATTATGCGTATCAATGATGCCCGGAATGATTGTATATCCTCCGGCATTGATATCGCATGTTTCCGGTTTTCCTTCCCGGATCTCCGTAATCTTTCCGCTTTCATTGACTGTGACAGATCCGGAGATAATTCTTCCGGGAAGAACAATTCTGTCTGAATAAATGATCATGCTTTTCACTCCTTGTGCAGAAAAGATATCCTGTCTTTCTGCTTCTTTCCTTCATTGCAGATTCATGATGCGGCATCCGGCATTCAGGATTCCACTTCATTCCCCTGCAGTTTCTGAAAAAACGTCCCGAAGGACGTTCATTCGGTAAACGGCATCAGATCGCTGTATTCCTGCGCCTTGCTGTCATTGAGTTCGGATACCGCACTGTAGTATCCGCTGATGCGTGTATAGACAGCTGTCTTCTTTCCGCATTTCGGACAGATGCGTACATCTCCCGGAAGATACCCGTGCTCTTCACAGACAGAATATACGGGACTGACAGTCACATACGGAATCCGGTAATTGGATACAATCTTCCTTACCAGCAGCTGCGCTTCCTTCCAGTCACTCAGACGGTTTTTCAGCCAGACATGGAACACCGTTCCGCCGGTATAGCGCGATTGCAGCGTTTCCTGACAATCCAGCGCAGAAAACAGATCGCTTTCAGCGGAAACAGGCAGCTGTGTGCTGTTGGTATAATACGGCACTTCCTCAGTGCCGGCAGTGATGATCTGCGGATACAGTTCTTTATCCAGCCGCGCAAGTCTTCCGGCAGTCGTTTCCGCCGGCGCCGCTTCCAGATTGTACGGCGTTCCGTACAATGCCTGGATCTCCCTGAGATTCTGCAGTTCATGATCCATCACGCTTTCCGCAAAATGCACTGCATCCATATCGCTCAGATCTTTCTTCAGCCATGCGGCGTTCAGGCAGGCTTCATTCATGCCGATCATACTGATGGTGCTGAAATGATGCTCAAATGTACCCAGGTATTTTTTCGTATACGGATACAGACCGCCTTCCAGGAGTCTCGTCAGAATATCGCGTTTGACCTTCAGCGCCCTTGCGGCAATGTCGGTCATCCGGTCCAGTCTCCGGTAGAAATCATCCTCGTTTTCCGAAAGATATGCGATTCTCGGCAGATTGATCGTAATCACGCCGATCGATCCGGTATGTTCGCCGCTGCCGAAATAACCGCCGGCTTTGTTCTGAAGCACGGCCGGATCAAACGGTCCGGTTTTTCTGATATCTTCCGGTTTCAGGGAAGATGAACAGTAATTGGCGAAATAAGGAATTCCGTATTTGGCGGTCAGTTCAAACAGCAGACGGCTGTTTTCCGACTCATCCCATTCAAAATCATCTGTTATGCAGTAAGTCGGAATCGGGTAGCGGAACCGGTCGGAGGACCAGTCGCCTTCCAGCATCACCTCAATGAACGCCCGGTTGATCAGATCCATTTCCTTCTGGCATTCGCCATACGTAAAATCCGCTTCGTTGCCGGCAATGACCGCCGGCTGATCTTTCAGATCTTCCGGAACATTCCAGTCCATGGTAATGCAGATAAACGGCGCCTGGGTTCCCCAGCGGGAAGCGGTATTGATCTCATACACAAATGACTGCACTGCCTGCTTCACTTGATCAAAGCTCAGCCCGTCGCTTCTGACATACGGGGCAAGATATGTATCAAAGCCGGAGAATGACTGGGCGCCCGCCCATTCATTCTGCATGATGCCGAGGAAATTCACCATCTGCGAAATCAGTGTGCTCAGATGCTTTGCCGGCCCTCTGGAGACCCGTCCGGGGATTCCGGTCAGGCCTTCACGGATCAGCTGCAGGATGGACCAGCCGGCGCTGTATCCCGCCAGCATATTCAGATCATGAATATGAATATCGCCGGCACGGTGCGCTTCCGAGATCTCTTTGTCAAAGGCTTCTCCCAGCCAGTAATTCGCGGTGATCGCCGAGGAATTGGAAAGAATCAGGCCGCCGACGGAATACGGCTGTGCCAGTCCTTCCGTTCCTTCTCCTGCCAGTCCCTGCAGATAACCGTCCACAATATTCTTGTAGTCCAGCGTGGTTGCCTGGATATTGCGGATATTTTCACGCTGCTTGCGGTAGAGAATATACGCCTTGGCTACATCGGAATAACCCGCTTCACTCAGCACCTTTTCCACGGAGTCCTGGATTTCTTCCACGCCGATGACATCATTTTTGATCTTGGGTTCATAATCACTGGTCACCCGGATAGCGATCATATCGATGATGCCGGGATGATACTGTCTTTCACATGCCTCAAATGCCTTCCGGATCGCATTGATGATTTTGCTGATATCAAATTCGGCTTCGCTTCCGTCACGTTTCAGTACTCTGTACATCCTGCCCTCCGCTTTCTTTCAGCTGTGCATCCGGAATGATCTTCCGTACTGCTTCCAGCATCTGCTTCATTTCATGATGATCATATGCGGTCCACCCGCTCTGTATGGTATTGTCCGAAGGCTCATACTGCCTCAGGAAGTATCTGCTTCCCCTGCCGAGCCACTCCGCAATCTTCACCAGGTCTTCCTCCGTATGGAATTCCTTCACCACCGTGGTGCGGAACTCATACGGCGTATGCGAATTCCGGATAATCCGGATGGATTCCTCAATATTTTCAAGCCGGAATACTTCGGGGTTCAGGCCGACCGTAGCCGCATATTTCTCCCTGCAGTTTTTGATATCCATGGCAATATAATCAACCAGACCTGATTCAATCACCTTTTCCAGCATTGCCGGATGGTTGCCGTTGGTATCGATTTTTACCGGATAGCCAAGCTGCCGGATCTGCTCAATGAATGAAAGCAGGTCCTCATGCATCAGCGGTTCGCCACCGCTGACAACAACCCCGTCCAGTATCCCTTTTCTTTTTTCCAGATAGGACAGCACATCGTTTTCTTCCAGATACCGGAAGTTTTCCGGCAGGAAGACCAGATCACGGTTCCGGCAGTACGGGCATTTGAATCCGCAGCCCGCCGTCAGCACCGTGCAGGCAAGCTTCCCGGGATAATCCCTGAGTGTGGTTTTCACCATTCCGCCAAGACGTATCGGGGCAAGGTCATTCCCTTCTCCCAGTTCACTCCTGGTATTCTCACAGGCTCTGTCCAGCAGTGATTCAAACAGTTCGAATTCCATATCCCTGCTTAAAAGCAGACGCAGATGGCTGCGGCATTCATACAGTGCATTCATCACTTCCGCCGCCCGCGGCGTGGTATATAAACGTTTGACTCTGCGGTCATTTTCATCGGTTCTTGACTGGATATAATCCTGCTCGATCAGCTTCTGGATGCTTTTGGTTGTCGTGCCCTTGTCAACCTGGACAATGCGGGTCACCTCCTGCATCGTCACGCCTTCATTTTCATTAATAAAAAACAGGAACATGATCTGTCCGGAGCCGATATCAAATTTCGCAAGCTCTTTATCCAGGTATTTCTGTACGTTCCGGTACAGGACCGAAACATTGATCAGAAAATTACTGTCGGACATAAGTGTTCCTTTCTTCAGAAAACTGATAAATACCGCTTAAATAGTACCACAAACGGCAGACATGTTAAATCCTTAACAAAAGAAAGCGAGGGCAGTCATATGCCCCCGCACGGTTATCTGTTATGAATATGATATTCGTCGTCCATGATCCTGACGCTGCCGTCTTTTTCCTTATTTTCAAGATTCCGGAAGTCCGATTCGGACATATACTCGTGGATCAGAGACGAACCGCATTCATAGACAACCATAAAAACAGTGTCGTTCTGTGTTTCATGCATAATGCATTTATCCTTTCTGGAACTATATTTGAAGCCCGTACCTATAGTATAGACCTGCGGTTTACGCGTGTCAATCGGTTTTTCTTTCATTTTCGGGCGTTTTCCGGCATATTCTTCACATAAAATTCAGTTTTGCCGTACGTCTGTGCAATCAATTTAAATCCCCTTTTTTGCGGCAATATGACATAATAATGTAAAGCATGAAAGGAGCATACAGCACTATGTCCGAAAATAAGAGACCCCAGGGCCGCAAGCGCGGAGAAACGACGTCTTCCGGCGGAGTACATAAACGCGGTGACGGCCTGAATACAGGCAAAGTCGGCAACGCCGGCTACAGCGGAAGAGGAAAGTCCTCAGCACCTTCCGGAGGATTCGGAGTCAAGCGCGCCGGCGGCATCGGCGGACTTGCCATCGCGGCATTCCTTCTGATGCAGCTGCTGGGCGGAGGCGGATCCGGAGGCACAGCTTCCCAGGCAACGCCGACCCCGACACCCAAGCCCCAGCAACAGCAGACAACGCCTGTGCAGCCTTCGGGAAATAATAACTCCCAGAATACCGGTACTTCCGGTCACTTTACGGCACCGGTCACCACTTATACGGATACCAATACAGCCGCAGTCAGCGAAACCGTAAGTTCCGGAGCCCGTGAGAAGTTCACGAAGCTCAGAGGCAGCGGTCAGGATACTGTCACCATTCTGGTATACATGTGCGCCACCGATCTGGAATCCAACTACGGTATGGCGACATCCGATATCAACGAAATGGTCAGTGCCGCACAGTCCGACAAGGTCAACGTCATCGTTGAAACCGGCGGTACCAAGAGATGGCAGAACAATGTCATGAGCACTGCCACAAACGAGAGATGGAAGATCGCTTCCAACTCCCTGATCGCACTCGACAGAAATGTCGGCAGAAAGCAGATGACAGCCACCCAGACACTGCAGGATTTCATCTCCTTCGGCGTCACGAACTTCCCGGCTGACAGATATATGCTGATATTCTGGGACCATGGCGGAGGATCCATCCACGGATACGGCTATGACCAGGTATATCCGAATGACACAATGACCGTGGATGAAATCTCATCCGTACTGAAGAACAGCGGCGTCAAGTTCGATGTTGTCGGCTTCGATGCCTGCCTGATGGCAAATGTGGAAACTGCTTACGCGGTATCACCGTATGCCGATTATATGATCGCTTCCGAAGAGACGGAACCGGGCACCGGCTGGTATTACACCAACTGGCTGAACATGCTGGCAAACAACTCCAGCACGCCGACCACAACAATCGGAAAGCAGATTGTCGATGACTTCATCACCAGATCCACCAACCGTGAACTGACATCCCTGTCCGTGATCGATCTGGCGGAATTCGAAGCCCAGGTGCCTTCCGCACTGAATGCATTCGCAAAGACAATCACCAACTCCGTCAAGAGCGAAGGCTACCGTCAGATTGCCAACGCACGTTCCGTCACGAAGGAATTCGCACAGTCCAACAAGATTGACCAGATCGATCTGGTGCACTTCTGCGAGAATGTCAATTCCGCTGAGGCAAAGACACTGATCTCGGCAGTGAAGAACTGCGTCAAGTACAACCGGATCAAGAACATGACAAACGCTTCCGGTCTGAGCATTTACTTCCCGTACCGTTCCACATCCAAGGTTGCCACAGCCGCACGCCTCTACAGCAACCTCGGCATGTCCAGCGACTATACGGACGCAATCCGTTCCTTTGCGACACTGGAATCCAGCGGCCAGATGGTCACCTATAACAACAGCAACCCGATCTACAGCATCCTCGGCGGACAGCCCGTTTCTTCCGGCCAGCAGATTTACAGCTCCGGAGATATCCTGAACCTCCTGATGGGTTCAGGCGCATCCCAGTCTTCTTCCCCTTACGGAAGCCTGAATTCCCTGCTTGGCGGCAGCGCCGGCGTGGACAATTCCTCACTGGATCTGTTCTCCCAGCTGCTCGGCGCAAGAGCTATGGTTGATACGGATGAGCTGATCCTCTCGGAAAAGAACGGAACACAGGTTCTGAGCCTCTCCCAGGAACAGTGGGATCTGATCAATGCGGTCGGTCTGAATGTCTGGGCAGATGACGGAAACGGGTATATCGATCTCGGCGTGGACGACATCTTCGAGTTCGATGATGACGGCGATCTCCTCATGGAATATGACGGAAAATGGACATGCCTGGATGATCAGCTGGTTTCCTACTATGTGCTGAGTGAGGAATTCTATTCCGACGACAGCTATAACATCAAAGGCTATGTTCCTGCATTTGTAACAACAACCTATACAGATCAGGAAACAGGCGAAACCGAAACAGAAACCGTACAGGTGAAATTCATTGTTGAATTCACCGAAGATGCACCGGACGGCGTCGTACTCGGTGCGCAGAAAGTCTATGATGACGGCATGGAAGCCAAGGGTTATGTCGAACTGCATGAAGGCGATACAATCGAATTCATCTGCGACTACTATGATTATGACGGCAATTACCAGAACTCCTATTATCTCGGAGAACCGCTGGCATTTGACGGCGAGCTGAATGTCGGCGTTTATCAGATTACCGATACGCCGCTCAAATACGGCTATCGTCTGACCGACATCTACAATGCCGAAACATGGACACCGATGCTGGATTACTGATCCGCTGAACCCCATGAACGCTGAAAGCCACCGCAAGGTGGCTTTTCTTCCGGCTTATTCTGTTTTCGCCCCCTGCATCAGGATCAGAGGGATATACCGTTCTTCTTTCACCATACCGGCATGATCTCCTTTCATATGGTTTAAGCGCATGTAGTCAAGTTCAATATCCGATATTGCAAAAGCTGTATAGTCCCCGATGAACTCTTCAAACCGCTCATGCGGAATGCCCGGTCCGAAAATACCGGAGGAGATCGTCTCCTGATGATTCAGCAGAAGAAATTCACTGCCGTAATGACTGCGGAAGAGCTGCTCAAACCGCTGTTTCATTCCTTCCCTGATATAGAACGCAATGGTTCTCGGCTCCAGTGCCGGCGGTTTTGCAAAGCAGGCACAGAGCTCTTCATCCTGTTCCAGATCGATGCAGCGTACATTGATCTGGGAATGATCCGCTATCACAAGTACGGAAACCGATCCGGGAAGCATCCGTACAAACCGTTCCGTTTCATCATTCAGCTCCCTCAGCTTTTCCCTGATCTGCTCATCGTCGGTTCCGTACCTGTGCAGCATATCATCCAGAAGATCATGATAGACATACAGGAACCGGTTCTGCCCGGTCAGTTCCGCCGCCAGTTCCAGCTGCGAAGCATAGGTATCCGCAGGATTGTGCGGTGCCCATCCGGGCCATACGGAATCCGCAGGAATGTCCTTCCGGTTCAGCAGATCATAGATTTTTTCCACCGGCAGCGCATGTTCCGACCAGCCGGCCGGATAACGTGTCCCTTCATACTGTGAGCGGTTGAGAAAGAGAATGATATTGTCATCTTTTTCTTTGAAATACTGATTCCAGCCAAGCCATCCGTTTTCCGCCGGACTTCTGCCGGTCAGAAAGGAAGTGGTGGCTGCGGTTGTGGTCGGCGGATAAACCGTGGAAACACTTTTCAGCAGATGCGAGCGGAGGAATGCCGTTTCTTCCGGATAACTGTCCAGTATGCTTGTACCGAGCGCATCGACCAGGACCGCAATGATGCACTGCGGTCTGTTCCGATCCAGATATGCGTCCATTTCGGGATCGCTGCCGTGTCCCCTGTCCATTCCGAAATACCGGTACAGGGATCCGCTTACCTGCAGGATGGAATGATCATAATCCCAGTTCATAAACGCCTCCTTCTCTTTTCTGCAGTATACAGCAAACCGGCACTGCAATTGAAAATAATTCTCCCTGCGTCGTATGATGAAGATGATAAGGAGTTAATGTCATGAATCTCAAAGAACTGTATACCGGCAACCGGACTTACCGTAAATTCCGTCAGGAATCCATTCCGGAAGAAGATCTGAAATCCATCATGGAAAATGTGCGTCTCAGCCATTGCGGAAACAACCGTCAGCGTCTGAAATTCATCGTAGTACGGACGCCTGAGCTGTGCGGTGAAATCGCCCGGCAGGTACATTACGCTGCTTCACTGCCCCGTGAAATCGGACAGCCGAAGAAAGAGGAAGAGGCTATGGCCTACATCATCGTGATCCGTCCGAAGGAGAATTATGCGACTGCAGACATCGATGTCGGAATTGCGGCGGATGTGATCTGTGCTTCCGCATGGGAAAAAGGCATCGGCTCCTGCATGATGATGAATTTCAATGTCACCAAAGTCAATGAACTTCTGGAAATCCCGGAAGAGGAGACCGCAAGACTGGTCATCTCCATGGGATATCCTGCCCATAAGAGCACAGTGGTGGATCTTCCCGCTGACGGGAACACATCCTACTATGTGGATGAGGATATGAACTATTACGTTCCCAAAAGGCCGCTTTCCGGCTTTGTCACCTTCAGGTAACTGTTATGAGAGAAGTCCTGTTTTTATCCGGAGCAATAATGATGCACAGGCCTTCTCTTTTCAGCGCGGCCCATTTTCTGCTTTCCGCAGGTTCGATTCTGGCCGCATATTTTGCCGCAAAGTATTCTGAGAAATACGGAAAGGATCAGTGCCCTGCAATTCTGGCACGCAGTGCGCAGGTCTTTCTGCTTGCGGAAATCGGAAAGCAGATCTTTCTGTACTTCACTGTCAATCATGGCCTGTTTGACTGGTGGTATTTCCCCTTCCAGCTGTGTTCCGTACCGATGTACCTGCTGTTCAGATTTGAAAGCAGATCTGAAACAGTACAGGAATGGATCTGCACATTTCTCGGTTCCTATACAATGATCTCCGCCCTCTGCGCATTGCTTTATCCGGAGAATATGCTGTCGGAATATGTATTCCTGACGCTGCATTCCTTTCTGTATCACGGCTGGCTGGTGTTTGTTTCCCTGCTGTGCATCAGAAAACACCTCTGTACCCGGAAAGGATTCAGAGGTGCTCTCATTCTGTTTCTGTTATTATCGGGAATTGCAGAGATCATCAACGCCGCCGGATATCACAGTCCATGGGGAACCGGCATCCCGGATATGTTCTACATCTCGCCGTTTACTTCAACTCTCCAGCCGGTCTTCTCAGCCATTGAAGCATCTATGGGCAGACCTGCGGAGATTATCATTTATCTTCTGACACTGAGTCTTTGCGCGTTCATCCTGAACCGTATCTCAGCCAAGGATCATGGATGAAAGTGTGATCATCAGCGGCAGTGCAATCAGACACAGAATTGTGCTGAGGCAGACCTGTTCTACCGCCGAGGTATAATCCTTGTCATAATTTCTGGCAAATACCGCGACATTCGAGCCGACCGGCGCCGCACAGGCAATCATCAGCGCCAGTTTCATTTCAAGATTCCCCACGGGAAGGATCTTAAAGAGAAGCAGCGTTGCGGCAGGAATCAATATCAGACGGAAGAGGCATACCAGGTATGTCCTTTTCTTTTTGAACATGGCAAGCAGATCCGACTGTGCCAGGAAGATACCGCTGACCATCATTGCCAGCGGCGTGTTCAGTCCGGCAATGGCGGAGAACACACTTGTCACAACGGACGGTACATGATTTCCAAGACCCGAGAAATAAATGACGAGCGCGGCAGCCACTGCCAGAATAATCGGATTTGTAATCACCTTTTTCGGTGACATGACGCTGCTGTCATCGGTGATGACATAGACGCCGTATGTCCACTGCAGGGCGTTGACAAATACAATCATGACGGAAATATAGAAGATGTACTGTGCGCCCATCACCGCGGTCACAAGCGGAATGCCGATGAATCCGGCGTTGGAAAATGCGGATGAGAAACACGAGATTCCGTCACGTTTCCCGAAGACAATATGCGAGATTGCGATTGCCGCAATCATGCCGATGCCGGCAAGTACGGTCGACTGCAGCAGCTCCGCAGACTTTTCCGCAGTGCGCTCTATGCAGAAGTTGTTGATGACAACAACCGGGATGACCAGATACAGCAGGATGGTGCCGAGCTCCTTGGATCCCTGATCACTGATCATTTTCTTTTTGTAGAATACATATCCGGCAGACATCAGCAGAAACATGACGCAGATCTGCTTCAGCAGCAATATTCCGATTTCCATAATTCAAATCCCCTTTACTGCAGACAAGTGTAGCATAATCGCTCTCAAAGATAAGAAAAAAGATCCTGCATTCTGTGCAGAATCTCATTGTTTCATCGCGCAGCGCTTCTGCGCAGTACGGCGTCGGATACGCTTTCCAGACGTTCCGCCAGAACTGCGACAACCGCTGTCTTGATCAGATCACCCGGAATAAACGGAATCACGCAAACCGACATGGAAGCCGCAAGTCCCATGCCTGTCGCTTTGATAAACCAGATTGTTCCGATCAGATACAGCACGGCATTGCCGAGAATCATGCCTCCGGCCAATACGGCATATTTGGCAAAACCCCTGCAGTTTTTGCCGAACTTCTCGCTGAAGTATCCGGAAATCCATGCCAGAGGCAGGTAGCCGATGATATATCCTCCGGTTACTCCGAGCACGATGCCCAGTCCGGAAGACCACCCGGCAAATACCGGCAGACCGATCGCTCCGAGAATAATATAAATCAGTACTGCAAGCGATCCGAGATTTCTTCCGAGCAGCACGCCGCACAGCATGACTGCCAGTGTGGCAAGCGAGATCGGTACCTCAGATACAAGCGGAAGTGATACCGGCGCAAGGACGCAGATCAGCGCGGCCATCATTCCGCAGACACTCAATTCACGAACTGAATATTTCATAGATTTATTTGTCTCCCTGATAATCGATTTTATTCCTTCCCGTGCGGATTGCAAGAGAATTGTGAAAAGCCGCAGCGGCATACGCCATTGATTTCTGCCTTTTTCAGAGATTGACCCTCGGCCCCTGCTTCGGTACAAAGCTGTCAAAGATGACGATGTCATACAGCTGCTTTGCCTCGATCAGCTGGTCTTCATCCTTAATCGTCCAGCCGACTGCCGTATTGTGAAACAGCTTCCGGCAGAGTTTCCGGCTGAGATTTTCCTCATGTTTCCGGTTGAAGGCAATAAAGTCCGGCTTCGTCTTCCAGTTCAGCATCAGATATTCCAATGCCGCATAGAGCGCTCCCTGATAGTTCGGATCCTGTGTGTAGGCGTCGGAAAGCTGACCGCGGATGATATCCGGACGGTGAATCCGGTACCAGTTCACTGCCATCGGATTAAAGCTCTCCACGCAATACAGGCCCCTGTAATCCTTCAGCAGTTCATTGCCCTTTTCGCAGACGGTCATTTCCTTTTCTTCGGTTTTGTATTCCACAATCAGCGGCACCCTGCCGTTTACCAGCTCCAGCACCTGGGCAAAGGAAGGAATTCTCTGGTCGCTGTCCAGCAGGAAGAACTTCTGCAGTTCCTCAAATGTATAGTCCCTGACTTTTCCTTCCGGTGCGTTTCCGTATTCATCCCTGGCAATCCTGCCGAGCACAAAATCATGCATGATCACGGGTATATCGTCTTTGCTGAGCTGGACATCCAGTTCAATGCCGTATCCTGCATCCGCCGCTTTTGCGAATGCCCTGAGTGAGTTTTCCGGAGCATCCGATGCGTTATCATGCAGTCCGCGGTGGGCATAGCGGTATGTTTTCAGTTTTTCCATATCCTTATGCGTGCGCAATGACGGCATGATGCTGTAAAGATATCCTCCGGCAATCAGAGCGCCGCATGTCACAAGTCCTTTTTTCATATTCTTTTTCCCTCCCTGCTTTACAACTATTCATTTTAGTGATAATTTCCGGATTCGTACAGCAGTGAAAAAAGCGCTCCGGGCAGAGTATCCCGGAACGCTAGGATTCAGAAAATATTACCAGCTGGAGTGGCCGAAGTAGACATAGGAGCCGTGTGCTTCATATTTCTTCAGAGCCGGATTGACAAGCATCGGGAGAGTGAACTGGAACATCGGAATCAGATGAACGCGTTCATCCACAAGCAGATCTTCCGCTTCATGAGCCATCTGAATTGCAGTATCAGGATCCGGTTCGGCCGCAATTGCCTTTACCAGATTGTCGTAATCCTCATCCGCAACAGTCGCAACTCTCTGATATTCGGTCGTAAATGTATTCAGTGCAAGTACCGGGTGTGTCAGCGCAACGCCGTAACGTGCGATTTCATATTCGCCGTTGTACCAGCCTTCGTAGTACACGCCGGATTCGACTGCCTTGAAGGTCGTTTCGACACCGACTGCCGACCACATCTGCTGGAGGCAGGTCGCGACATCGTTATGAATGGAGTTTGTGGAGTAGTAGTATTCAATCTTCAGCGGATTGGATTCATCGTATCCTGCCTGAGCCAGCAGATCCATTGCTTCATCCGGATTGTATTCCAGATCATATCCGCCCTGCTCATCTCTTTCCTTGCGGAAGTCGCCGTTCACGCCTTCCAGGCCGATCGGCATGTAGCTCTTCAGTACCGGATAGAATTCCTCACCGCCTATAACATCTACAATTGCGGATTGATCGATTGCCTTGGCAAGCGCTTTTCTGACCCGGACATCCTTCGCCCATTCCGGTCCCTTTTCGCCGGTGTTGATAATCAGGCAGTATGTCTGCGGCAGTTCCGCTACCCAGAGCTCATCCATTCCTTTATAGCTGACAGCTGTATCGGAGGAAATGCTTGTTGCGACGTCGATATCGCCCGCCTGGAATGCCAGATGTTCAGCTTCCATATCAGGTACAACCTGCCAGACGATTTCCGGCATTGTAATCTGATCTGCGTTATAGAATGAGTCGCTCTTTACGATGACGCATTTATCATTCGGGTTCATTTCCGTCATTGTATATGCGCCGCTGGTAACAATATCCGTCCCCATTGCCCAGCTTCCCGTATGCTGGGGAGTGGTCTGAGGCAGAGGTGTCCATGCCCCGCTGGTCATCAGGGTTGTCATGTAAGTGCAGGGCATCTTAAGAGTGAGAACCAGTGTGTGATCATCGGGAGCCTCTATGCCGACATCGCTGTGATCTTCAACCGTGCAGTCAAATGCGTCGCCTGCTTCAAGAGCACGCAGGTTGTATTCTTCCGCTCCCTCAATAAAGGTTGTCATGTTGTAGATCTGGCTTGCCGCATCTGTCCCGTAGCTGAGGGCACGAAGGTATGCGTAAACAAAATCATTCGCTGTTACAGGAGTTCCGTCACTCCATACAGCATCATCTCTGAGCGTAAAGGTGTGAGTCAGGCCGTCTTCGGAAATATCATAATCCGTGCACAGGTCATTCTGAATAATTCCTTCCCCGTCTCTGCTGAACATGTTTGCATACAGGTGATGCAGGACGTAGCCGTTGACCAGCTCGCCGTTTGTGGCAGGGTCGAAATTGGTAAACTGGGAGAATACCGCAACAGTAACTTTGTCTGCGTGGTCTGAGGTGGATGCTGTTTCTGAAGCGGACGCTTCAGACGGAGCTGCGGATGCCTGACCGGATGGCTGAGATCCGGAAGAACATCCTGCCATGGACATTGCGATTGCAGATGTCATGGCGAGTGTCATAACCTTTCTTTTCATCACACATACCTTCCTTTTGTGTAAGCAAACTTTAATGGTTTGTTATCGCTTACGCAAGGGATGTTTCATCGTATTTTTCACACTATTTTCATTGATATTGAAAGTGCTTTCACTTCTTTCATTTTTATTTTCAATTCAGAAACAACTGTTTCCGAATGGCAGACAAACATGGAATTACAGCAGCCGGGAGTGCATTTCCTGCGGTTTCATGTACAATAGTCACATGAAACTTCCTGAAGAATACTGCCGCAGAATGAAAGATCTTTTGGGCGATGAATATGAAAAATATATTGATTCTTTTCGTGATGCACCGACTGCATCCCTGCGTGTCAATACGCTGAAAATATCACCGGAAGCGTTTGCGGCTGCCTCACGTTTTCATCTGACTCCGGTACCATGGTGTGCCTCCGGTTTTTATTATGATCCGGACGAACGCCCTTCCCTGCATCCGTGGTGGCACGCCGGTCTGTATTATCTGCAGGAGGCTTCCGCCATGATTCCCTCAGAGATATTCCCTGTGCAGCCGGGTGATACGGTACTCGATGCCTGCTGTGCACCCGGAGGCAAATCCACAGCCATTGCCTGCCGCATGCATGATGCCGGTGTGCTTGTTTCCAATGACATCAGTGCGTCAAGACAGAACGCCACTTTGAAAAATATTCAGAGATTCGGTATCTCCTCCGCTGTCGTAACTGCGGAAAATCTCAATGACCTGGCCGGAAAATATCAGGAGTATTTCGATAAGATCCTGCTGGATGTCCCGTGTTCCGGAGAGGGCATGTTCCGCAGGGACCCTTCCCTGATTGATGCATGGCTTCAGAAAGGACCGGAAGAATACGCTTCAATCCAGAAGGAAATTGTCCGATCGGCAATCGGCATGCTGAAACCGGGCGGCATGATGGTATATTCCACCTGCACTTTCTCACCGCAGGAGGACGAAGAAATCATTCTTTATATGAAAGACCTGTGTCCCGGGCTGGAAATCATCAGACCGCTGCCGTATGATCCGGGGTTTGCGCCGGGCATCCTGCCGGGAACGGAAAACTGCATCCGTCTTTATCCCCACAGAATCCGCGGAGAAGGGCATTTTGCGGCGCTGCTGAAAAAAAGCGGCAGCGAAATCCGGCAGAGCCGTACTTCTTCCGCCGTATCTGGCCATCCTCTGAAAAATGAGGCACTGCAGGAATTCCTGCGGCATGTAAGTGTCTCCTTTGACACTGCCCGGATCGTTCTGAACAGGGACAGAGTTCTTTATGAACCGTCGTTTGACCATACCGGTATCCGTACCGTCCGCTCCGGGCTGCTGCTGGGAACCGTGAAAAAGAATTCCTTTGAGCCTTCCCAGCATCTCGCACAGTATCTCAGGAAAGATCAGTTTGATCAGGTGCTTTCCTTTGATCCGGACGATCAGAGGATTGCAAAATACCTGAAGGGAGAAACCATTCAGGCCGATTCTCAGTATTCCGGATGGGTACTGATCTGTGCCGGAGATTATCCGCTCGGATGGGGAAAAATAACAAAAGGTTCGATCAAGAACAAGATCGAACCCGGTTTCAGAAAATTATAGGATGCTTCCGTGTTTCAGGCCGTCTGCGGACGGCTTGTTTTCATGCGGCAGACTGATCACGGCGGACCATGGCACGGTAAATCCCCATCAGCAGAAGCAGTCCGAGCACAGCGCTCGCAATTCCGCCCAGCAGAGACACCGTATAGCTTCCGGTCATATCGTAAATCAGACCGATCAGCGGCACGGTTGCACCGCTTGCAAGATACATCAGCATGCTGATGACGGAATAGGCATCGGAATAATTGGAATCCCCATACAGCTGACGGGTCAGGGAAGAAAGTCCGAGTGAGCCGAGGGAATAGGAGAAACCGTACAGGAAGCCTGCCGCAAGCAGAACTGCCGCACTTCCGTGCACCGTCAGCATCACGACCAATCCGGCAAGACAGCTTGCCAGCATCAGCGCATAGCCCTTGAATACACCGACTTTATCGATAATAACGCCGAGCAGGAATTTGGACGACATATTGCCCATCATCGATGCCGACAGCAGAAGCGCACCTGCCGAAGCGGTGAATCCGACTGACTGGGCGTAGGAAGGAAGATGGGAATTGATGCTCGTCAGAGCAACCGTCAGGACCACAAGCAGCGACAGCAGGATGAACATCCATGATCCCTTCTGCAGCTCGGGATCCGGTCTGCCGTATGCCTTTCTGACGTCATGGGTCACTTCTTCCGCACCATACGGTTTCATGCCGACCTGTTCCGGCTTCAGCGGACACAGGAATACCGCCGGCAGCACCATCAGGAAGATTGCGATAACAAATCCGAGATACGTGTTCCGAAAACCGAAAGATGCGATGCACCTGGTCAGAATCGGAGAAGAGACGGCGCTGCCGATTCCGGAAAAAGAAAGCGCCAGTCCGGACAGCGTTCCCCTGCTTTTGACAAACCAGTTCCCTATCAGCATCGTTACGATCATCGTGGAGCAGGTGGCTACGCCGATGCCGTGAAGAAGTGCAAAGGCATCAATCAGATAGACATTATGCGACAGCCAGATCATCAGTCCGGATCCGGTCATCAGTGCAAGTCCTGCTCCGAGAATCACCCGGAACGGCAATCTTCTTCTCAGCAGAGAAGCAACGACCGGTGAAGCCAGACCGGTAACCAGTCTGGAAATTGACATATGCAGTGTCACTGCACCCTGTCCCACGCCGAGATCTTCCGCCATCGGGCGGTAAAAAACCCCGTATGCATTTGCAAGTCCCATGGATCCGCACGCCATCAGACATACAGCTGCAGCCACAATCACATATCTCAGTCTGCTCTCTTTCATAAATACACTTTCCCTTCCGTTCTTTGCTCGACATATACATCTTATGATAATCCGCCGGAAAGATAAATTGCTTTGCAGGTATCGCCGGTATGCATGAAATGAATAGCAGACAGAGACGCAGCCATAAACAATGATATAATTCTGATGAAAGAAGGTGCCCGGCATGAAAGTAAATCTGAATGATGTCATTGAAGCAATTGAAAATCTGAGTGATGAATACGCTTATTACTATTACATTCCGAGAGAAGAAATCGTCTCTTACAGCGATTACAGCGGATGGAGCGATCCGGGCATGCCGGAAACCGTATACAACGATGATCTGATTGCCCTTCCGACAAGAAAAGAAGTTGATGATTACGGAAACATGGTCCGCTTTATCGAAAGCCAGCCGGACGGGGACGCAAAGGAATGGATGGGCAACGCCATTCACGGACGCGGCGCATTCCGCATGTTCCGGGCTGCCGCAGAACGCTTTGACATGCTCTCCGACTGGTATGATTTCCAGGAAAAAGCACACCGGGCGACCGCCATGGTATGGTGCGAGGAAAACGGAATCATCTATGAGGACAGGCTGAAGCCGCTGGATGATGATGAAGAGGATGATCTTTATGAAGAGGAGGAAGAAGAAATCCCTGTTCCTGTTCCGAAAGAAGAAAAGCTGAATCTGCGGATTGTTGATATCACTGATAAGAATTACATGAATCTGATCTTCCTGAAAGATGAATATAACCGCTTTGCGGCCAGGTATACCGGCGAAGCGCCGGAATCCGATCCGGACCGCGCGCAGGATGAACTGGAAGATCTGCTGGATCAGGGATGCATTATCTTTGCGGCAAGCGACCACGGCAGATATCTCGGCTATATTGTTCTTCTGGAGTCACCGGATGAGCTGCGTCTGAAGGAACTGTTTGTCCGCTCCGACAGCCGCCGAAAAGGTATTGCCGGCGCGCTGATGAAGAAAGCGGAAAGCAGGGCTGCGGAAGCCGGACTGGAGGAAGTCACAAATACCGTCCAGCCGGACAATCAGGTCATGATCAGCTTCCTGAACAGCTGCGGCTACAATACCCTCGGCATGCTGGAGGTGCACAAAGCAGGCGCAAAACGCGGCGCCGTGAAAGTCGGAAATCACGAATTTGATCTCTGATCAGAATTCAAATAAGGCGGTGGGATTTTGTTCCCATCGCCTTTTCATGTTCAGCTCAGATCTTCTCCGTCTGTTTCAATGCACTTCTTGTACCAATAGAAGGAATCCTTTCTGGAACGTGCCAGAGTGCCGTTTCCTTCGTCATCCTTATCGACATAGACGAAGCCATATCTCTTTCTCATCTCACCGGTTCCTGCCGATACCAGGTCAATGCATCCCCACATCGTATAGCCCATCAGCGGGATGCCGTCCAGGCATACCGCATCGCGCATGGAAGCGATGTTCTGACGCAGGTAATCGATTCTGTAATCATCATGCACGGATCCGTCTGCTTCTTTGATGTCTTCCCAGCCGATTCCGTTTTCCACGATCCAAAGCGGTTTGTGATATCTCTCCCAGAGAATATTCAATGCCAGCCGGAGCACTGCCGGGTCGGTCTGCCAGCCCCAGGCGTTTGCCTGCAGATACGGATTGCGGACGCCGTTGGCAAAGTTGCCTCCGGTCGGCGGAGCAAGATCCGTATGAACGGTGACTGTGCCGCTCTGATAGCAGGAGAAGCTGAGGAAGTCGTGTGTATAGGTTTTCAGCAGTTCATAGTCTTCCGGTTCATCATCCAGCACAATTCCCGCTTTTTTATATTCAATCAGCTTATAGTTCGGATATACGCCTGTCATCTGCATGTCGCTGTAGAACAGTCTCTTTCGCTGTTCCTTCATTGCCAGCAGCTGGTCCTCAGGATCGCATGTGAATGTGTAATTCGGACGGTAGGATACCATCATGCCGACGCGCATGTTCTCATCGATCTCATGCGCCGCTTTGACAGCCAGAGCGCCGGCAACAAATTCATTGTGGGCCGCGACCGCCTTGGAAGCCGGATCGTTCTTCATGATGCCGCCGGCAATATAGCCGATCATTTCGATGTTGTTGATCTCATTGAATGTCAGCCAGTATTTTACCTTGCCCTTATAGCGGGTCATGACGCATCTTGCATAGCGCTCGAAGAAGCCGATCAGTTTCCGGTTCAGCCATCCGCCGTATTCCGTCATCAGATACAGCGGGGTTTCAAAATGGGAGAGTGTGATCAGCGGCTCGATATTGTATTTGAGCAGTTCATCAATCACATCCTCGTGAACTACCATACCCATGCGGTATGAGCATGGCTCATATCCTATGGGTAATGGATTCTGAGATCCGTGAAAGTTTCCTCTTTCGAACCTGAGTATTCTCTCAGGCTTTCCGTAATACTCAGGGACGGACACGCGCCCCCTATCCGTTTCCGGATTACATTTGCTTTGCTTTCAGAGGATGAAGATCACGGAATCCCACTGTCTCTGCACTCTGAAGAAATGCAAAGA
>SVBN01000045.1 GCA_015058875.1 Erysipelotrichaceae bacterium
GGTGGATAATCCCCGCTTATGCGCTTCGGCAATCGCCGAGCACAGCTGCTTCATGATATCCACAGCCTCTTCCTTGAGCAGTGCGCCTCTTGCCTGTACAACCTGCTTCAGGGTTCTGCCCTGAACATATTCCATGACGATAAAATGATGGCCTTTATAATCGCCGACATCATAGATGTCAACGATATTGGGATGGGTCAGCGCCGTCGCGGCCTGCGCCTCACGCTCGAACCGCAGCACCGATACCGCATCCGTGCTCAGCTCGCTTCTGAGTATCTTGACCGCTACCTGGCGGTTCAGAATCGTATCCATTGCCAGGAAGACATCGGCCATGCCGCCCTGTCCGATATGCTGAAAAACTTCATACCGGTTTGCAATCATATTTCTGCTCATACAGCATCTCCTTCCAGATCCAGAAGGATCACACTTACATTGTCATAGCCGCCGGCATCGAGTGCCTGACGGATCAGACGCCGTGCCCGCAGGGAAGGATCATGTTCCGTATCACAGAGGATCTCGCTTATCTTTTCCTCCGGAACATATCCGTGCAGGCCGTCCGAACAGATCAGAAATCCGTCCAGAGCTTCATTATGCGCTTCCAGATCGAAGCGGACATTTTCCCAGACACCGAGTGCATTGGTCACAACGTTGCGTCTGGGATAGGTTGCGGCCTGTTCGCGTGTCAGTTCGCCGTGCCGGATCAGGTCTTCCACCAGGGTATGATCCGTTGTCAGCTGCCGCAGCGTGCCGTCTTTTTTCCAGCCGTATACCCGGCTGTCACCGATATTGACAATATACCTGCCGCTGTCGGTCAGAAGCACTGCCGCAAGCGTGGTACCCATTCCGCTCAGGCGTTCGTTGCTGGTGCCCATGGTCAGAATCACTTTGTTTACGGCACTGATCTCATCTCTCAGCCACAGCCTCACATCCGATTCATCATGAAAACCGGACGTACGCGAAAAGGCTTCGGAAATATGGCTGACAGCAGTTCTGCTGGCCACATCGCCGCCTCTGGCGCCGCCGATTCCGTCGCAGACCAGACAGAAAAGATCACCCGTTCTGCTGGTCGCAATGATATAGCTGTCCTGGTTGCTCTTCCGCGCAATGCCGCGGTCGGTAATGCCGTAATATTTCATCAGGCTGTCCTGGACCTTTCGTGTTTTGCCCGCAGCTGTCCGCAGGCCGCATCAATATCATCTCCGTGCGTTGTCCGCAGCGTCGCCTTGACGCCATGCTTCATCAGCACATCATAAAAGTGCAGCGCACCTTTCGCATCGGTTTTCCGGTATCCGTTTTCATCCACTTCATTGTAGGGAATCAGATTGACATAGGCATTCATGCCCCGGATCAGATCGGCAAGCTTAACCGCATGCGCGTCCGTATCGTTGACGCCCTTCAGAAGAATGTATTCAAATGTCAGCCGGCGGTGATTGCCTTCGCTGTATTCCCTCAGCGCCTGCATCAGCTCATCCAGCGGATACGCCCGGTCAACCGGCATCAGCTTACGCCGCAGCTCATCGGTCGGGGCATGCAGGGAAATTGCCAGATTGTACTGCAGATGACGCGAAGCGAATTCACGGATCTTCGGAACGATTCCGCAGGTGGAAATGGTCAGATGACGGGCACCGATCGCCAGGCCGTGATCGCTGTTGATCACCGCGCAGAAGTCCATGACATTATCAAAATTGTCAAACGGCTCGCCGGTTCCCATAATAACGACGTTATCCACTCTCTTTTCTTCCTGATCCAGTTCTCTCTGGATGTACATGATCTGTCCGGTCATCTCTCCGGCCGTCAGATCCCGCTGCTTTTTCAGCAGTCCGGAAGCGCAGAACGTGCACGCCATGTTGCAGCCGACCTGCGAGGAAACGCATACGCTCTCGCCGAAATTAAAATGCATCAGCACGGTCTCGATCGTCATCCCGTCCGTCAGTTCAAACAGGTACTTGGCAGTCAGATCCTTTGCCACCTGCTTTGTCACAAGTTTCAGTGGAGAGATAACATATCTCTCCTTCAGCTGTGCGATCAGCGCAGCAGGCAGATCGCTCATTTCATCAAATGACTGTGCCCGCTTGCGGTACAGCCACGTATAAAGCTGCTTGGCACGGTACGGCTTCTGGCCGAGTGTGCCGAGCATCTCTTCCATCTGTTTTAAAGTAAGATCATATATTGTCTGCATGTGTTTTATTCTAGCATACTCCGTTTATTTTTTTGCAAGCACCGCAGCATAGAATCCGTCGCTGTTCATTTCAAACGGGAAAAACGTTTTCTCTTTTACCAGCGTGAATTCCGGATGCCCCTTCAGATAATTCTGTATCTGTCCTTCATTTTCCTTGCGGTTCAGCGTGCATGTGCTGTAAACCAGGACGCCTCCCGGCCTGACCAGACGCCCGTTGTTTTCCAGAAGCGCCTTCTGCGTTCTGACAAGCTCATCCAGATCTTCCGGCTTTGTGTGCAGCCGGATTTCCGGCTTGCCCCTGAGGTCTCCCAGTCCGGAGCACGGGGCATCGATGAGTACACGGTCATAGCTGTCCGTATCGCTGCATGCAATGCCGTCCCTGACCTGAGCGGTGACGATGCTGACGCCGGCGCGTTCCATCAGTGAACCGATCAGCTTCACACGGTGCTCATACAGATCGCCGGCAAGAATCTTCCCCTGATTCTGCATGAACATGGCAGTCTCCTGGGTTTTTGTGCCCGGTGCGGCACAGACATCCAGCACGCTCATTCCGGGCATGACATCAAGATACTGCGGAATCATTGCGGACGCAATATCCTGTATCACGGCTTTCCCTTCCCGGAAGATATCACTGTCGGTCAGAATGCCGTCATAGGTAAAGCTGATATCGTTGACAAAGTGTACTTCCGGAATCTGTTCCAGCTCTTCCTTCTTCGCTTTCAGCGTATTGATTCTCCCGTAAACACAGGCCCGCGTGCTGTCGTGTTCCGCAATCCGGATTGCTGTTTCCTCACCGTAATGCGCCTTCCACAGATTCATAATCCACAGCGGATGGCTGTACTGCAGTGCCGCCGTTTCCAGCGGCGTATCGCCATGCGCCTGCTTCATTCCCCGCGCGCTCACTTTCCGCAGGACTGCATTCACGAATTTCTGTTCTTTCTTCGAAGCCAGATCCACAGATTCGCTGATCACGGCGTATGCCGGAATCCGGTCCATGTACAGCAGCTGATACACCGCCATATTCAGCAGCACAGCTGTCTTCGGACGGACTTTTGTATTCACAAGATCTTCCCACTGATACTGCAGAAATGTCCAGCTGCGCAGCGTGCCGTAGACGATTTCACTGATCAGGGCGTGATCGCGCGTTGAAAAACCGCTCTGCTTTCTCAGCAGCAGACTCGCAAAGCCGTGATTCAATACTGTTTCTTCCAGAATATTTCTGGCATATTCTCTTGGGTTCATTGATCAGTCCAGCACCATCGGGTTGACATCGATTCTCAGATCCCGGATGCTCTTCCCTTCTTCGCTGTCCAGAAATTTCCGGACATCATTTCTCATTTCATCCAGATCCCTGCCCTTCAGCAGAATCCGGCTGCGGCAGCGGTCATTGATTTTCAGCAATGACAGAATGCCGATGGTCCGGTAGCTGCCCTGCAGATGATCGCGGATGCGCATTGCCGCACGGTCGGAGGCTTCCTGTGTCGCAGCGGAAACCGTCAGCGCAATCAGATAAGTATAGGGCGGATACATGCCGGCGTGACGAAAATACATCTCGCGGGCAAAAAAGCCGTCATAATCCTGGGCACAGGCGCACTGCACCGCATAATGGGAAGGATCCGTCACCTGAAGCACAACCTCTCCGGGGATATCGCTTCGGCCGCTGCGTCCGGAGGCCTGCATCAGAAGATCAAAGGATACTTCGCAGCTCCGGAAATCCGTACGGTTCAATCCTTCATCCCCGTTTATAATTCCGACCAGTGATACATTCGGATAATCCAGTCCCTTGGCAATCATCTGCGTGCCGACCAGGATATCCGCTTCCTTCCTGCCGAACGCGCCCAGTATTTTCTCATGGCTGTTCTTGCGGGATGTTGTATCCGCATCCATGCGCATGATCCGGGCATCGGGGAACTGTGCGGACAGTTCATGTTCCAGCTTCTCCGTTCCGAATCCGTAGGCGCTGAATCCGGCTGTGCTGTGACAGTCGGGACACGCCTTCGGCAGCGGCATCATCGTGCCGCAGGTATGGCATTTCAGCATCCGGTCTTCCCGGTGCCAGCTCATCGAGATATCGCAGTGCGGGCATTTGATGACCGACTGGCAGCTTCTGCACTTGATCAGTGAATGGTAGCCTCTGCGGTTGAGCAGCAGGATTGCCTGCCTGCCGTTTTTCAATGTCTGGCTCAGCCTCGTGCAAAGGGCATCGGAAAGAATACCGGACTGGCCTTCTTCCATCGCCTGCTTCATATTGACAACGGTAATCTGCGGCAGCGTCCGGTTGATCCGGTGCGGCAGTTCCACCAGATGATATACCTTGCGGATGGTCCGGGCATAGCTTTCCAGGGAAGGCGTCGCCGAACCCAATACAAGTTTGCAGTTATGATACTCGCAGCGCCACAGGGCCGCATCCCGGCAGTGATACGCCGGCTGGTTTTCCTGCTTGTAGGAGGAATCATGTTCTTCATCCATCACTACAAGACCGAGGTCGGTAAACGGAAGGAATACCGAGCTTCTTGTACCGACGACAATCCTTGCCTTCCCGCTCAGCACGAGACGGTACTGCTCATATTTTTCCTGGGAGGAAAGACCGGAATGATAGATTGCAAGACCGGTACGGAAACGTGAAGATACACGTTCGATCATCTGCGGCGTCAGCGATATTTCCGGCACCAGGATCAGTACCTGCTTTCCCTGGCGCAGCGCCATAGCGGCAAGATGCAGATAGACTTCGGTCTTGCCCGAACCGGTCACGCCCTTCAGCAGGAAAACACGGTCGCCGGATCCGGAGATTTCATCCACGGCCTTCTGCTGATCTTCCGTAAGCTGCTTTTCCCCGTCGGTGATATCGGAAAAGCGGAGATCCGCTTCCTTCTCCTTTTCATAGATTTCGACCATGCCCTTTTCCAGCAGTTTTCCGATGACTCCCGCATACTGCTTCCTGACTTCGGAATAAAGAACATCTCCCTTTTCACGGATAAAGGAATACGCCTGCAGCTGCTTTACGGTCAGCGATCCTTCTTCGCCGGTAATGCGCACCCATTTTTCCTTTGCCGCAGGAGCTGCGGAACTGCTCGGCTTGACCTTCCCCGGCAGCATGCACTGAAAGCAGCTGATTGCGGTAGAAAGCGTTGTTTTCCGCATCCACATCGCCATTTCATGCAGTTCGGGCGTAATAAGCGGCGCTGCATCCAGCACATAATTCACCGGTTTCAGCTTCATGCCGAGTCTTTCTTCCGCCTGCACCTGTGTTTCATCCGTTTCCTCAACGTGTTCCACAAAGCCGATGATTTCACGCGTGCCGAAAGGAACCGATACCCGGACCCCCGGTTCGATTTCACCGTCATATGTATATGTAAATACCTGGTCGAGACTCCGGGAAGGATGCTCAACCCAGCACTGTACTAACTTCATGCGTGATCTCCGTTTTTATCATCCTTTTTTCTGCCGGCCGCTATCGCTTCCGAGGCAAGATCCAGGATCAGTTTTTTGGATGTCGGACTGGATGTGGCTGCCGCGCTGACTACACGGATGAATCCTTTTCCGGTCACTTCCTGCACAGTGGAAGCACCGCCTGCCATCAATGCCGAAAACATATCTTCCACAAACAGCCGCCGTTCTTCATAAGAGATTTTCTCCACCCACTCATCAATGGATGTCGTCATCCATTCACTGACAGGCTCAAAGCTCTCTGCCGCTTCCTCATCTTTGCCAAGAATCCGCCAGTAGATCAGATCGTGTGCCATCAGCGTATTGTCATCGCATCTGACGATGTGCTTTTCCCCGATGCTGTTTTCAAAAATCCGTCCGATCACGGCAAAGGCAGGAAGCAGTTTCGTCAGTCTGTCCCCGTAAGGTTCCAGCTTTTCCGCCGGCAGTACTTCCGGAGAGAATCCCGGACCGTCATTGGAAAAGATATGCAGTATCTTGTTCCGCTTTTTTTCCGGCAGCATCGCGCAGGAATACATTGCAAGGTTGCCGCCCTTGGAATGGCCTCCGACGTAATATTTCCGGAACGGACGCATGATCCTCTGCAGATACTGCGCTGCATATTTCTGGGAAGGAATCTCGGTAAAGGACATCATGAAGTCTTCCTTCCAGCCGATTATCGTATTATCTGTTCCGCGGAATGCCACATAGCTTCTTCCGGCATCAATTTCAAACTCCGCCGCCGCAAACTGGATTTCCTGATCCTCGCTGAAAATATCCTCGTATTCCCGTACTCTGATATCCCTGAACCGGCGTGATTCACAGATCTTATAAATCAGATCTTCATGTCCTCCGGTCAGTGTTTTCAGGCAGTATGTGCCTGTCTCCTTCAGGATTCTTCCGCATTCCTGCAGCGTCGCTTCATTTTTCTTTATATGATCAAAAACCGGACGCAGATCCAGATAAACCAGTTCCGACAGGATGATATTATCCGCAATATGAAAACCGTCTTCCCTGATCAGAAGATCGCCGCGCCACTCAATATACAGTTCCATTCCTGATTTTTTCATACACCGTAATCATACCATACAGCACTGAATCCGATTCATCTGCTGAGAATTCAGAGAAAAATAAAAGTGGAGGCTACAGGACTCGAACCTGCGACATCACCCCTGTGAAGGGTGCGCTCTCCCAACTGAGCTAAGCCTCCGTTACGCTCATTTATTTTAGCACAATCTGCATACTGTTCAAGTCCGTAAAAATGCCCCGGCACTCAGCCGGAGCATTCCGTAATCACACAATCAAGATCCACATCCCATGGATCGGTTTCAATTTCATCCGTCTTCTGACAGGAATAGGCAATTCCTGTTTTTCTTCTGCATTCCGCAAGAATCCGGTCGTAATATCCCTTCCCGTATCCGGTCCGGTGCATCTGATCGTCAAAGGCGCTCAGCGGCACCAGCATGACATCGATTTCGCGCGGAGGAATGATATCATCATTCTCCGGTTCCGGAATGCCCCATACTCCGGGCTTCAGCTCTTCCATGGAAGATATCACATGGAATTCCAGTCCGCTTTTCAGCGTCTTCGGAACAGCGACCCGTTTGTTCCGTTTCAGCAGCTCCAGAATGATGCGGTGCGTATCCGCCTCATCGCCGAACGAGACATAGCATCCCACGGCGGCAGCATCCGATACTTCCGCCATGACCTTTTCAAAGATGATGCTCTCATACCGGCTGCGCTCTACAGGATGCAGTGCCTTTCTTGCGGCAAGCCCTTTTCTGCGGGCTTCCTCTTTCTTCATCAGCCGATGGAGCCGGTCATATCGATCTTCAGAAGCTGGTTCAGTTCCACCGCATATTCCATCGGCAGTTCTCTGGTAAACGGCTCCAGGAATCCCATGACAATCATTTCGGTCGCCTGGGCTTCGCTCAGTCCCCTGCTCATCAGATAGAACAGCTCTTCCTCGGAAATCTTGGATACCTTGGCCTCATGTTCAATCGTCGATGAGTTGTTGGTATTGATGTTCAGAGGGATCGTATCGCTTCTGGAAATGTTATCCAGAATCAGCGTATCGCACTCGATTTTCGCCCGGGAATCGGAAGCGCCGGGTGCCATGCGGATCCAGTCGCGGAAGTTGGTTACACCGCCGTTTCTGGAAACGGATTTGGAAACAATCGAGGAGGAAGTATGCGGCGCAAGATGAATCATCTTGGCACCGGTATCCTGGAACTGACCCTTGCTGCCGACGCCGACGGAGATGCACATGCCGCGGGCGTATTCTCCGGCCAGGATGCAGGCAGGATATTTCATGGAAATACGGGATCCGATGTTTCCGTCAATCCATTCCATTGTGCCGTGCGCTTCCACCTTTGCACGCTTGGTAACCAGATTCAGAATATTTCCGGACCAGTTCTGCACGGAGGAATAACGCGCCTTCGCACCTTCCCCGACAAACACTTCGACAACCGCCGCATGCATGGAGTCACGCGAATACTGCGGGGCCGTGCAGCCTTCCACATAGTGTACTTCCGCGCCTTTGTCGACGATGATGATGGAGCGTTCAAACTGTCCCATGCTTTCGCTGTTGATGCGGAAATAGGACTGCAGCGGCTTATCCAGCTTCACTCCCGGAGGTACGTAGATGAAGCTTCCGCCGGACCATACCGCGGAGTTCAATGCCGCAAGCTTGTTGTCGGAAGGCGGTACAATCGTCGCAAAATACTGCCGGAAAAGATCCGGATATTCTTTCAGCGCACTGTCGATATCCAGGAAAATAACGCCCTTGGACTGCACTTCTTCCAGCATGTTGTGATAAACGGCTTCGGACTCATACTGGGTCGTAACGCCGGCCAGGAACTTGCGCTCCGCTTCCGGAATACCGAGGCGTTCAAATGTGTTCTTGATTTCCTCGGGAACATCATCCCAGCTCTTTTCCGTATCGCTGGTGGCTTTCTTATAGTAGGTAAAATCCTGGAAGTCGATTTCGGAAAGATCCGGTCCCCATTTCTGCATCGGCATGCTTTCAAAGATATGATAGGACTTGACGCGGAATTCGGTCATCCATTCCGGTTCTCCCTTGATTCTGGAGATCTCGCGGACAACCTCTTCGCTCAGTCCTTTGCCGGTATCGAATACGGAGATATCCCTGTCATGAAAGCCGTACTGATATTCGTCCTGTGATCTCAGGACACTCTGATCTGCTTCACTCATGGGCAGCCTCGCTTTCTTCAATCATCTGCTTCATTGCCTTCCAGCCGATGGTTGCGCACTTGATCCGGTTTGCCTGCTTATGGACATTCTTCATGATCAGCGCTTCCTGCAGCAGATCGGGATCATATTCCTTCCCGTCAACCATGCTGAAATAGTTGTCGATGATTTTCTTTGCTTCTTCAACGGTTTTGCCGATCAGCAGATCGGTCATGACGCTGGTGGAGCTGGTGGAAATCGTGCATGCTTCCCCTTCAAACTGGATGTCCTGAATGACACCGTTTTCGATCTTGGACTCCACCGTAATATCATCGATACAGCTTTCGCTGGCCATATGCACGGACCGGTACAGATCCGAACGGGTCAGTTTATGGTTGTGGGGATATTGATAATGATCCATGATCAGTTCTCTGAGAATGGTCGGATCACTTAACAGCTTTTCTGTTTCGTTCATAGTCGGCCTCCTATAAAAGAATGCTGATGGCGTTTTCAATCGAAATGTCTTTTGCGGCTTCGATAAAGCGGTCCACCTCTTCTTTTGTGTTGTAGAAATACAGGGATGCACGGATGGTCTGATCCGTGCCGATGATTTCATGCAGAATCTTCGCACAGTGATTGCCCGAGCGCACGGCGACATTCCGCGAGGCAAGATAGCCTGCCGCATCCTGGGCAAAGATGCCCTTCGCATTGAATGCGACCGGTCCGGTTTCATTGTCCGGATTGTAGAATTCCAGATGATCCAGCTTCTTTATCTCTGAGGCAAAATAAGCGCGGAGATCCCTTTCGTATTCCATGATATTATCCAGTCCGATCGACATCAGATATTCCGCCGCAGCACCGAGCCCGATGACACCTTCGATATTCGGCGTGCCGGCTTCAAACTTTTCCGGCGCTTCCTTCAGCAGCATCTCCCCGCAGGACTGAAATCTTGCGTTCATCCCTCCGCCGAGGAATACCGGATCCATCTTCTGCAGAAGCTCATATTTCCCGTACAGGACGCCGACACCGTCGGGTCCGCACATCTTGTGGGAAGAGAATGCAAGGAAATCGATATCGAGATCTCTGACATCCGTCGGTCTGTGCGGAACGCTCTGCGCCCCATCGACGATCATATATGCGCCATGCCTGTGCGCATATGCGGCAATCTCCTTTACCGGCTGCAGCGATCCCAGAACATTCGTCACCTGGGCCATGGCAACAGCGCGCACGCCTTCATGCCACGCCTGTTCCACATCTTCCATATGGCATACACCCTGTCTGTCAACCGGAATATATTCGACATGAATGCCGTATTCTTTTTCCAGGCGGTACCACGGCAGCAGGTTGCTGGCGTGCTCCGCTTCGGTTGTCAGTATCGTATCGCCGCTTTTCAGGAAGTTTCTGCCCATCCCGTAGGCGATCTGATTCAGCGCCGCCGTATCGCCGGCAGTAAATGCGACTTCTTTCGGATCGCAGTTCAGCAGTCTCGCAATGCTTCTGCGGGAAGCGTCGTAATGACGGTCCGCCTGCACGGCAATCTCATAATCGCCGCGATGAACATTGGAGGTTCCGTGCGTATAGAATGCCGTCACGGCATCGATCACGCACTGCGGCTTGAATGTCGTTGCGCCATTGTCAAAATATATCAGTTCCGGATGATTGCGTATCATCGGAAAATCCTGTCTGATTTTTTCAACGTCAATCATAACCGTGCAATCTTCTCCTCCATCTGTGCACGCAGTTTTTCCTTCAGGGCTTCATCATTGATAAATTCCGTTACCGGCATCAGATAGCCGGTGCTCATCAGCATAATGCTCTGCCTTTCGCTCAGTCCCCTGCTGCGCAGATAATACAGCTGTTCGTCATCCATCCGGCCGATGCTCATGGCGTGGGATGCCTGAACATCGTTCTCATCAATCAGAAGCTCGGGCAGAATCGTCGAATTCTGACCGTCCTCAAAACAAAGCGCTCTGGATGTCTGGTGGCTTTCGGAACCGTATGCACCTTTGACGATCTTGCCGATCGCATCGATAAACAGTTTTCCGCCCTTGAGCACAACTGCGAAATTCTTCATTTCTCCGAGCGTATGCGGTGCGTAGTTGCCGACTTCCATCTTTGTTTCCTTGCGGTTTTCAACCAGCGATGCACTGGATACCAGCGCATGGGCACCGCGCTCACGCAAAGCTACCCATGACGTGCGTTTTGTGTCCGCCTGATTGCATTCACCGTACGCAATTCTCAGATCACCGTCCCGCATCACTTCATGCGATTCATCTGTCTTCAGTTCTGCACTGCAGTCGTTCCAGAACAGATAAGTCACGGCCGCATCCGCACCGGTAAATGTACGGATCCTGAGATTCGGACATTTGACAATACGGACAAATACTTCCGATTTTCCCGTACCGCTGAAGGTAATCTCCAGATCACGGTCGGAATCAATCTCATATTCGCTGTATCCCTGCGGCAGAATGATATCGGTATTCACATGAACCGGAATCATTTTTTCACCGCCTTCTCAGCTGTTTCACGTACTGCGCATGTACCGATGCTGACAGGAAGCTCCTTTTCCTGTTCGCTTGCCGGACGGACATTGTACTCCCGGTAAATCCAGTCGTACCCTTCCGTATCAATCTTTCTTGCCAGTTCCGCATCGCCTTCCAGAATGATCTTTCCGTCAACCAGAACATGTGTAAACTGCGGTTCAATCAGCTCATAGAACCGCTCATAATGGGAAACGATAATCAGACTCATGCCTGTTTCTTTCCGCATGCTGTTGATCGCGTCCGCGACAATGCGCAGCGCATCGACGTCCAATCCGCTGTCGATTTCATCCAGCATGGAAAGCGAAGGCTTAAGCAGCTTCATCTGCACGATCTCATTGCGCTTCTTTTCGCCGCCGGAGAATCCTTCATTGACAAAACGATGTGCCAGATCTTCCTTCATTTCAAGGTCGCGGATGATCTTTTCCATTTCGCGGATAAAGGAAAACAGCGGGATCGGCTTTTCCCTGCGCACATTCATTGCGGCTCTCAGGAAATCGCTGTTGGTTACGCCCGGGATTTCCTGCGGATACTGCATGGCAAGGAACAGTCCGGCCTTGGAACGCTCTTCCACCGGCATCGCCAGCACATCTTTTCCGTCATACTCAATTGTTCCCTGAGTCACTGTATATTTCGGATGACCCATAATCGCCGCAAGCAGCGTCGATTTGCCGTTGCCGTTCGGGCCCATCAGTGCATGAACTTCATTTTCATTCACAGTCAGGGAGACCCCTTTCAGTATTTCACGGCCTTCAATCTCCACATGGAGATCTCTGATCTTTAATGTTTTCATATATGTCCACCCTTCACGCCAAGGCATTATAGCATTAATTCACATCATCTTGTTGGAAAACGATTATTTGACCCGGTTCGCTGTTCACATAAGATTCAGATTCACATCGGTTTCCTTCATTGCAAAGTAAAAATGAGTATCTTATAATGATTAAGCGTTTTTGGGGAGGAAGTTATGAACGGATTCTTAAAAAAGAACTGGTTCGTGACACTGGTCATTGCATTGTTTGCAATTATCAGCGTCTACTATATCTATGATACGAACCACGGCAAGCTGAAAGGAAAGACAGCCGGCGGCGAAGATGTGATCTACGAGATCAACGGCGAGGATACCACCGTATCCCAGCTGTATGATTCCCTGTATAAGACACACGGAACAAGCGCAGTCGCCTCGCTGCTGGAAAAAGCGGTTGCCGAACAGTCTATGGAAACTACAGCGGAAATGAAGAATACAGCTGCCGCAAATGCCGCAAACATTATCGCGAGCTACCAGTCCAACTATCCTACGGACTACAGAGACCAGCTGGATTCCACTCTGAAACAGATGGGCTATTCCGGTTACGATGATCTGGAAGCATATCTGGTCAACTATGCAAAGACAACGGAAATCACAAAGCAGTATGCACAGGAACATTTCGATGAACTGAAGATCAGAAAGATTTCCTACATTCTGGTTCAGTTCGCCGAGGATTCGGAAAAGACCGAAGAACCGAATGAAGATGAAGCGGCGAGAATGCAGGCGGTCGATGACGCCCTGGCATCCGGCACAAGCTTCGCCGATGCGGCAAAGGAATTCTCCGAGGATACCTCTACCGCACCGAACGGCGGCGTGCTCGGCGTAGTCGATGTCAACACATCCAGCCTGGATGAAGCTTTCCTGAATGCAGCGCTGGAGCTGAAAGAAGGAGAAGTCAGCGACTGGGTATATTCTTCCAGTTTCGGATTCTTCCGCATCAGAAATGATGCTTCCACAAGGGAAACACTCGAAGCCGGAAGCGAAACAACATCCGATGTCAACGATGAAGGCGTTACGGAAGTAACTGTCGGAAGCGAAACAGATCCGTATGAAGATCTGGTAAGCAGCTATGATACAACACTGAGCGGCAGAGCCATCTGGGCCAAAGCCGAAGAGCTCGGCATTGACTTTGCCGGAAGCGAAGATCTCGAATCCGCGCTGAAGAGCTATTACGGAATTGAATGAGGAGGCAGGTCATGAAAAAGAATACAGCTATCTCACTTGCCCTTCTGCTTCTGCTCAGCGGATGCAAGGACGCGACGGCCGCTCTGAAGGATGCTTCTTCAACGGTCATGAAAGTCGGAACACAGACAGTCACAAAAGGCGACATCTACACAATCATGAACACCTATGCAGGCGCTTCCCAGGTTGTCAGCGACGCCACAAAGAAAATCACAGCGATTGAAGTGGAAGTCACCGATGAAATGAGAGAATCGGCGGAATCTTCCCTGAACATGTACAAGACCATTTACGGTGATTCCTTCGCCTCCTATCTGGAGAATGCGGGAATGACAGAGGAATCCTATATTGAGGATTATCTGATTCCGGGTCTTCAGGCAGATGCGCTGACCGACAAGTATATCGAAGAAAGCTTCGATGCACTCGTTGAGCGCTACCATCCGGTCAAGGCAACTGTACTGCAGTTCACCTCACTGGATAATGCCAACGCCGCACTTTCCGCACTGAAAGACGGCACAATGACCCCGGAAGAAGCAGCGGAAGAATATGAATCCGCCACATCCGGAACACCGGAAATCATCACGATCGAAAACAACACATACGATGTCATGGCGCTTGCCCTCATCCGCAGTGCCACAAAGGATGACGGCTGGAGCAGCGTCACTTCCCAGACAAGCGGAGAAGTATATGTCATCCGCGTGGAAGAGAATGATGCTTCCGCGATGAAGGACGAAGTAACCAGCACATTCGGCAGCGTTGCCGACATCGATGATCAGACTACGGCGCATTACTTTGAAAAGTACGGATTCCGTGTCTATGACATCGATCTGTACAACGCACTGAAAGAGTCCAATCCGGGCATCCTGACACAGGAAGTTCCGATCTCGGCACAGTGATTCACGGGAACCTTCGGGTTCCCTTTTCTTTTCGCTTCAGGCATCTGATATAATGGAAAAAGAATTCAGGGAGGAAATTGAACATGTGTGTATTCTGCGAAATTATTGCCGGCAATATTCCCGGCTCCAAGGTATATGAAGATGACGACGTCCTGGCAATCCTGGACCTGTCCCAGGTAACCCGCGGCCATACGCTTGTCATGCCGAAGAAGCATTATGCCAATCTGATTGAGGCAGATGAGGAAACCGCTGTCAAATGCATGAAAGTGATTCACCGTCTTTCCGCACAGCTTGTGAAGAATACCGGCGCATCCGGGCTCAATGTGCTGAACAACTGCGGCGCCGTCGCCGGCCAGTCCGTTGAGCATCTGCATTTCCATCTGATCCCGCGATACAGTGAGAATGATGCAATCTCCATCGTCTTCAATGAATCAGAAAAGCAGGACCTCAATGAAGTCCTGCATCAGGTAACCGGAAAGTAATCTCAGTGTGAGACCTTCAGACGGTCCAGCATAATATTTCTGGCACTGATTTCCAGTGTGTCATCCAGATCCGCGAGAGTCACCTCTCCGGATCTTTTTTTCAATGCTCTGCGGATGATCTGATCCGCAATGCCGGGATTCTTCGGAAGCAGCGGTCCGTGCATATAGGTCGCCAGCACCTGATCATTCATGAATCCTTCATACTCCGAGCGGTACATATTCCCGTGTCCGGAAAGGACCCTGGCAAACGGAGAAGACACATTCTGTGTCTGTCCGCCGTGATTTTCAAATCCGACAGCCTTCATGGATACGCCGTCAATGACTGTTTCCACGGCGATATTGCCGATGCAGCGGTGATCCCTGTCGGCCGCAATCGTATAGTAGTCAAAGAATCCGAGGCCCTGGATTTCACTGCCGTCCTGGTCGCGGTAATACTGCCCGAACAGCTGGTATCCGCCGCAGATCAGCAGGAACGCCGTACGCTCATCCATTGCCCTGCGGATATCTTCCTTTCTTGCGATCAGATCCTCATAGATCAGATTCTGTTCCCTGTCAGCACCGCCGCCCATGAAGAACAGATCGTAATCCGCCGGATCTTTCTTTTCCCCGATCGTGCAGGTATCGACAGAGCAGTCAATGCCGCGCTTTGCGCATCTTGTTTTCAGAACCTGAATATTTCCTTTATCACCGTAAAGATCCATCAGATCGTGATACATCCACAGTATTCTGAGATTCATGCGTGTTCCTCTTTTCTTAAGATCGCCCGGGTTGCATGCAGAGCCGTATAGGTCGCGATGATATAGCTGTCCATGTTCTGCTCATCCAGCCATTTCACAGCCTTCGTGCTGTTTTCAATGACCATGACCCTGTCTTCCAGACCTTCGTATTTCAGCCGCAGCGCCATGTCATATGCCCGCAGTCCGCTGCATACAACGGTCTTTACCTGCGGATCATTCAGCCGCTCAAAATGCGCATCCCAGATCCAGGACACATCATGTCCGTCCTGATCGTTGTCGTTCAGGAAAATGCATACATTTTTCTCGCCAGGTATCGAGAGGATGCTTTTCAGCACTTCGTTCGTGCCGGTCGGATTCTTGACCAGATTGATCACGCAGGGCTTTGAAAGACGGAAGACCTCATTTCTGCCTTCTTTCAGCTCATAGCCGGTAAACACTTCATCTGCCCGTGTTTCATCCAGCCCGAGCGATTTCAGCACACATACCGTCGCAGCGCAGTTGTATACCGCATAAATCGTATTGATAAAGGAATGGAAGACATGTCCGTCCGCCCGGAATGTTCCGTCATGGAAGTCTACTGCGTCGACCTGCAGATACGGTGAGATTCTGCCGAATCCGTCATGTTCACAGCAGAAGCGGCCGATATGCGAATACTGATAGTATTCATATTTCAGCGGTCTGCCGCATCTGGGACAGAATTTCCCTTCACTGGCTTCGTCGGTCGTCCCGCGGCTGACGCCGCACCGTCCCACCGAGAACCAGCGGACCTTTGCTTTCCCCACATTTTCACCGATCCGGATGACATTCGGATCATCGCCGTTCAGGATCAGATCGCCTTCAAAATCTTCCGTCACTTCCATGATCTTGCGGATGATCGTTTCCATCTCTCCGGCTCTGTCCAGCTGGTCGCGGAAGAAATTCGTCACCACAAGCGCAGTGGGATGCAGGTTTTTAAACTGCCGGTATACCGTCAGCTCATCCACTTCAATCACGGCCGCATCTGCCTGCACATTGAAACGGGAATCGCTGCTGACAGCCAGAAGCGTCGCAATCCCGACATTCAGATTGTCCCCGCGGTGATTGTTGATTACCTTCAGACCGCATGCGCGCAGTGATTCGGCAATCAGGTTGGACGTGGTTGTCTTGCCGTTGGTGCCGGTTACGATAACTACGATCCCGGGCATATGGAACCGGCTGATAAAATCCGGATCCAGCTTCAGCGCAAGACTGCCCGGCAGGGAGCCGCCCCTTCCCGCTTTGCTGAGAATATGATGCAGTGTTTTTACAAGTCTCAGTGTCAGGCTCATTTTGCACTGCCTTTCGCTTTATAGAACTGTCTGTTTTCCATGGAGAAAATACGCTGCGTCCACTGACCCGGCTTGACGCCTTCCAGGATGCCGGTCAGAGTATTCATTCTCGCATCCAGATTATCGATCAGCGACAGCGCTTCGGCTTCGGGAATCTCGGGAAGCACCGGTGAACCGAATTCATATTTGCCGTGGTGGCTCAGTACCATATGTCTGAGCAGTACAGCCTCTTCGCTGTCCGCAATGCCCTTTTCCTCAGCCACTTCCGCCAGCCATGCCTGGGCGATGGAAATATGTCCGAGCAGTCTTCCCTGATCGGTATATTCGGAAGAAATCATTCCGCCGAGCTCCGCGGTCTTGCCCATATCGTGAATCATTGCGCCGGCAATCAGAAGATCCCTGTTCAGCAGCGGATACAGTTCGGCAACCTGCTCGGCAAGTCTGACCATGCCGAGGGAATGCTCCGCCAGTCCGCCCATATAGCTGTGATGGATTCTGGATGCCGCAGGATATTTGAAATAGGAATCTCCGACCTTATCCAGCATTCCGCTGACCAGGATCCGCAGATTCTCATTCTTCAAAGAAGCCAGCAGCTCCGCAAACATGGATTCGCTTTCGCTTCTGCTCATCGCGGAAGAAATAATATATTCGGAAAGATCGATGGTGCTCTGATCCAGATCCAGGATTCTGTTGACCCTCAGCTGCAGATTCCGGTTGTATTCGAGCACTTCAAACTGCACTTCCACAACATGTCCCTGCACCGCGTTCGCTTCATCCTGCACCTTCGCGTCCCAGAGCTTGCCGTCAATGGAGCCGGTGTTGTCCTGGAAAACCAGATTGAGATACGGAGAGCCTTTGGATGTGGTGCCCTTCGTACAGCTTTTCAGCATCAGATTTGTCTTCAGATGATCCTTTTCCTTCAGATCCTTAATTTTCACCATTTTCCCACTCCATTTCTTCCAGAACCATATTGATATCATCTCCCTCATAGCCATGGGCGCTGCAGAACCGGTATACGGCATTGCGCAGCTGTGAGGAAGTATATTTCTTTTCATACCGCTTTCTCGCCTTCAGAGCGCATTTGCGGAGATTTTCCGTTTCCTTTGACTGATCCGATGTGAAATCCAGATCTTCTTCAACACGGTCTATGATATCACTGCTGAAACCGCGCTGAAGCATTTTGGTACGGATTTTGCGTTTTTTCATGACCAGAGATTCGCCGTGAATGGTATTGCGGATCTTTTCCGCATACATCCGGGCATTCTCTTCTTCATCTTCCGGTCTGTTTTCCAGTTTCTGCCGGATGATCTCTGCGGAGATGCCGCGCTTTTTCAGCTCACGTGAAATCCTGTCTTCCCCCTGCAGTCCGCCTTTCATCCGGTGGATCGCTTCCTCGGCGTATCGGCTGTCATCGATCAGTCCCTTTTCCTCAAGTCTGCGGATCACGTTTTCAATGGTATCGGGACCGCAGTCGGTTTCCTGCTTCAGCCAGTCCTGGATTTCCTTCTTCGTCCTGTCCTTATAGGAAATGCGCCGCACGCATTTCTGATATGCCAGCAGCCCCTTTTCCCTTTCCTTCAGTTCCTCCACCTGACTGTCGGAAAGACGTGTACCC
This sequence comes from Erysipelotrichaceae bacterium, assembly GCA_015058875.1. GTDB lineage: Bacteria > Bacillota_I > Bacilli_A > Erysipelotrichales > Erysipelotrichaceae > Bulleidia. The sequence goes on from SVBN01000045.1 coordinate 18,359, forward strand.
TTGCGGTATCCTTCTTCCATATAGTCATCCAGGGAAATCTGAATCTTTGTTTCTTCCTTTTCCTCGCCGGTGATGTACAGCAGTGCGCTGTCATCCCGCAGGTCGATATCTTCAATGACGTTCATATGACGGAACAATTCTATTGCCCCTTCATAGACTTCCATTGCTTTTTCATAGAAGATCTCACTGCTGTAGGGAACTACCTGTTTCAGGCATGCTGTTTTCATTGCCTGATATTCTTCCTCACTCAGTTCTTCCAGTTCCCTGATGCATCTGACAAGGTCGTGTTCATCCGCAAAGAACCATCCGGTTTTTTCCGGAATGATCAGGTCATCCAGAACCTCATCATGACGGGCGAACAGCGGAATGCCGGAAGCCATTGCCTCGACAAAGGTCATGCCCTGGGTTTCGGAGAGCGATGCGGAGATAAACGCACGGCTTGCCCGGTAATAATCCGGTACGCGTTCCGGCGGCTGCTTGCCCGCAAAGGCAATCACGCCTTCCATGCCGAGCTCCTTTACCATCTGATGCAGCTTGTCCTCGTCCGGTCCGCCGCCGACGATCAGAAGCTTTGAGGTGCAGCCGGCATTGTGCGCTTCCGCAAATCCCCGGATGACAATGTCCAGCGCCTTTTCCTCGGCAATTCTTCCGACATAGACAATCACGCTGTCAGTTTCGGAGAATCCCGCCTTTTCGTATATTTCCTCTGATGCATCGGGATTCAGCAGATCCGGTGAAAAGCGTTCCAGCTGCAGTCCGGTCGGAACAACATGAATCTGCGTATGCACATTGTATTTCAGCAGAAGATCGCGCGTTTTGACACTGGGGGAAATCACCGCCAGCGCCGCATCGCTGTAATTTCTGGAGAAAGCCGCCACGGCCTTCTTTGCGACCCCGTCCACCATTTTGGAATTGATCAGGTTGATGTAATGCGTATAGTCCTCATAGGTTGTATGATACGAGCAGACAAGCGGAATGCCGAGTGATTTCGCACAGAAGCGTCCGAACAGTCCGACCCCGAATTCCGTCTGCACATGGATCAGATCAAGATCCAGCTTGGCGATTTCACGCAGTGCCTTCAGATGAAAAGGAGTCGTTACGGCATAACCGTACAGCTGTTTCACTTCAACGCCGGCAAGCCTCAGCACTCTGTGCTTTTCATCCCATTCCGAAAAGCCCAGCGCCGGTCTGGTTGCGACAACATAGGCATTGTGCCCGTGTTTCTCCAGCTCCGCACGCAGTATTTCCGTACTGTGCGCCACCCCGTTGACATCGGGAATATAGGTATCTGAAAACAAAGCAATATTCATATATAAAGAATTCTCCTGTAATTTTTATTCTCTTATGGAGACCCTGTATTCAGATACAGTGAAATCATCCATATCCCAGATATTATACTTCAACAACCATGGTCTTGAAAACACGCCGGGACACTCTGAAACAATCCTTAAGGAATCTGCACGGCATATAAAAGAGACCGGTTTCCCGGTCTCTTCCATTCATTTAAGATCAGTTTTCAAACAGTCTGATTACTGTTCGTCCTGGAGCTTTTTCTTGGCAACCAGCTTGTTGTAACGGATCTTGGCATCTGATTCTGTCTTTGCGAACAGTTCTTCAGCAGCTTCAGCGCCCTTGAGTTTCGGGAGGTTGAAGTAACGTGCTTCAGCAAGCAGATAGTCATGGAACTTCGTCCAATCCGGTTCCTTGGAGTCGATTGTCAGAGGCTTTTCAAGTCTCGGGTCGAAACGGTACAGAGGTACATATCCGCATGCAACTGCGTCCTTTTCTCTCTGCTGAGCGTTGACCAGACCACCCTTGATACCATGTTCCTGGCAAGGGCTGTAAGCGATGATGATGGAAGGTCCGTTGTAGCTTTCAGCTTCCTTCATTGCCTTCAGTGTCTGTACAGGGTTAGCGCCCATGGATACGGATGCAACATAAGCTGTGCCGTATTCCATAACGATCTGACCGAGGTCTTTCTTGGCCAGTCCCTTACCGCCGGCAGCGAACTTCGCGATGGAAGCAGCCTGGGAGGACTTGGAGGACTGTCCGCCTGTGTTGGAGTAAACTTCTGTATCGAGAACCAGAACGTTGACATTCAGGTTGTTTGCCATGACGTGGTCAAGTCCGCCGTAACCGATATCATATGCCCAGCCGTCGCCGCCGACGATCCAGACAGACTTGGATACGAGGTCTCTTTCCATATCCAGAAGTTCTTTTGCAGCATCGAGCTTGGAAGCCTTCAGTGCAGCAACCAGTTCGTCCTTGACAGCTCTCTGAGCGTCACGGTTTTCATTGGCAGCCAGATACTTCTCGAATGCAGCCTTGAGTTCAGGTTCAGCAGCTTCCATGTTCTCTTCGATGAGCTTCAGGATTCTTGCTTCCTTGTAGCTCTGAGCGATTGCCATACCGAAGCCGTATTCAGCGTTGTCTTCAAACAGGGAGTTCGCCCATGCGACACCGTTGTTGTCCTTGTCTGTTACGAACGGAGTGGACGGTGTAGCGGAGCAGTAGATCATGGAGCAGCCTGTTGCGTTGGCAACGAGCATATCCTTACCGAACAGCTGGGAAGCCAGACGGTAGTACGGAGCTTCGCCGCAGCCCGGGCAGCATCCGCTTACTTCGAAGTAAGGCATCATCAGGGATACGCCTGCGACTGTGTTCGGGTTGCCGTATTCAGCTCTGTATTCTGTTCCCTTGTACAGGTAATCAGCTACAGGTTCCTGGTTGACAGCATCGTTGATTTCAGCAACGCCGAGTGCCTTTGTCGGGCAGGCCTTAAGGCAGACGCCGCAGCCGACACAGTTCATCGGGGAAATCTGGATACGGTAGCTCAGACCGGCTTCCTTAGCGCCCTTGTAGAGAGCTGTCGGTTCCTTGACGGACCATTCAGCGCCGTTTTCTTCAGCGATAGCTGCAGCCTTGGCGACTTCGTCCTGTGTCAGCAGGAACGGACGGATTGTAGCATGCGGGCAGACATAAGCACAGTTGCCGCACTCTACGCACTTCGCGGAATCCCAGGAAGGAACGGAAACAGCGATGTTTCTCTTCTCACGGAATGCAACGTTCTCGGGGATTGTTCCGTCGAGTACGCCGTACTTCATGAAGCTGGATACCGGCATATCATAACCTTCAAGAGCGTTGATTCTCTGGAGGTTGTTGTCGAAGTATTCGTCTCCTGTCTTTTCGAACAGGGAATCCGGATATTCGAGATTTGCCCATTCCGGCTTGACATCAACCTTGACGAGACCGGACTTACCTGTGTCGATCGCATCGCAGTTGTTCTTGACAACGTCTTCACCCTTACGTGCGTATGTGTGACGTGCGCTGTCCTTCATCAGTTCCACAGCCTTGTCATACGGCATGATCTGCTCGTTCAGAGCGAAGAATGCGGACTGCAGAATTGTATTTGTGTGACGGCCCATGTGTGTCTGGATCGCCAGCTTTGTAGCGTCGATGACATAGAAGTTTGCATGCTTCTTAGCCAGTCCTGCGAGCATTCTCGGCGGCAGGTGCTTTTCAACTTCGTCAGCTGCGAATGTTGTATTCAGCAGGAATGTTCCGCCTTCCTTCAGGTTGCGGACCATGTCGAACTTGTAGCAGTAGCTGTCGAGTGAGCAGGAAATGAAGTCAGCCTTGTCAATATAGTACGGGCTGTGGATCGGGCTCTTTCCGAATCTCAGGTGGGAACGTGTAACGCCGCCGGCCTTCTTGGAGTCATATGCGAAGTAAGCCTGAGCATACAGATCGGTGTTGTTGCCGATGATCTTGACTGTGCTCTTGTTGGCACCGACTGTACCGTCGGAACCCAGACCATAGAACAGGCAGGAGCTGTAATCAGCTACGACATCAACGTCAACCGGTTCCAGGGACAGATGTGTAACATCGTCGTTGATACCGATTGTGAATTCTTCTTTCGGCTCTTCCTTTGCCAGCTCAGCATAAACAGCTGCGATGTGGCTCGGGTTTGTATCCTTGCTGGACAGACCGTAACGGCCGCCGATCAGAGTCAGATCTCTGTGCTTGCGCAGAGCGTTCTGGACATCGAGGAACAGAGGTTCTCTGGAACCGATTTCCTTGGAACGGTCAAGAACAGCGATCTTCTTTGCGCTTGCAGGGAGTGCCTTCTCGAGGTACTCGGTGCTGAACGGACGATACAGATAAACCTTAATCAGACCGACTTTTTCGCCCTTGGCATTCAGGGAGTCGACTGTTTCCATGATTGTATCTGTGACGGAGCCCATAGCGATGATAACGCGTTCGGCATCCGGTGCGCCGTAGTAAACAAACGGTGCATAGTCACGTCCTGTATGTTCGCTGACAGCCTTGAAGTACTTCGCAGCAATATCAGGAACTCTGGAGAAATGTTCATTCTGTGCTTCACGTGCCTGGAAGAAGATGTCATCGTTCTGGGAACCGCCGCGTGTTACTGCGTGTCCGTGCGGGTTCAGAGCGTTGGCGCGGAATGCTTCAACCTTCTCCATCGGGAGCAGAGACTTGAGGAAGTCATAGTCCATGACTTCGACTTTCTGAATTTCGTGGGATGTACGGAAACCGTCAAAGAAATGCATGACAGCAACGCTTCCGTCAATAGCGATCAGATGAGCTACGCCTGCCAGGTCCATGCAGTCCTGAACAGAGTGGGAGCACATCATGACCATACCGGTCTGACGGCATGCATAAACGTCCTGATGGTCACCGAAGATACTCAGTGTGTGGCTTGCAAGTGTTCTTGCTGCAACATGTACAACGCCCGGCAGAAGTTCGCCGCTCAGCTTGTACAGGTTCGGAATCATCAGCAGCAGACCCTGGGAAGCTGTGAATGTAGTAGCGAGGGACCCGCCCTGCAGTGCGCCGTGAACTGCACCTGCAGCGCCGCCTTCGGACTGCATTTCAACAACCTTCACTCTGTCGCCAAAGACGTTCTTTCTTCCCTGAGTTGACCATTCATCAACATTCTCTGCCATCGGGGAAGAAGGTGTGATGGGGTAAATGCCTGCGACTTCGGTAAACGCATAAGCGGAATGCGCTGTTGCGGCGTTACCGTCCATCGCCTGGAAAACCTTTTTGTTTTCTGTACTCATATGTCCTCCTGTTTCGACGTAAATATTATATAGCAATCCATGGCGGAAAGACAGGGATTTTGAAAGTGTTTTCATGGAGGATTCCGATAAAATCATAGGTATTTTTTTATATCAAACCAGGTATGGTGCAAAAGAAAAATCCGAAGGTTCGGATTTTTTCTGTTATCCGAACCTTTGATAAATCCGAACCTTTTCTCATATTTGGCTTAAACACTGGGTTTTAT
>SVBN01000046.1 GCA_015058875.1 Erysipelotrichaceae bacterium
AGGATGTCAAAGAATATATCCGCATGAGAGATGACCATAAGCAGACATTGAAAAAAACAAAACAGCAGATCAATGCATTCTGCATGAGAAATGGATTTGTCTTTACTGAAGGAAAATCCAAGTGGACCCAGAAACACATTAAGTGGCTGAGAACTTTAAAAATGACTGCTATGCAGAGACTGATCCTGGATGAATATCTGATCACATTCGATTACTATACTCTCCGTATCAAACAGATGGATGAGAAGATCGAAGAGATCTCCAACCGGGAGCGCTACAAAGAAGATGTAGACCGTCTGTGCTGCTTTTCCGGTATGTCTGTACATAAGTCACTGTGTCATATTGTTGAAACCGGAGACTTTAACCGTTTCCCTAAGGCTCCTGCATACTCTGCCTATCTTGGAGAAGTACCGGGAGAAAGCTCCAGCAGTACGAATGTTAATCGCCTGGGGATTACCAAAGCGGGAAACCGTCATTTGCGGATGCTGGACATAGAGGCAGCACACGCAATCGGAAGAACCAGGAAAACCAAGTCAAAGGCATTAATAAAAAGACAGCAGAAATGCTCACCGGAAGTTATAGCATATGCGGACAAAGCGAACGAACGAATGAGAAAGATGTATCTGAATCTGTCGTTAAGAAAGAACAAAAATATAGCTGCAGCGGCAGTTGCCAGAGAACTGTCGTGCTTCATATGGGGAATGATGACAGATCATATCTCCTAAGATACAGAACTGCTTCATACCTGCAGAAACAAATCGGAAGTATCACTCAACAACTCCGATATACGGAGACAAATAAAACCTTAAGGACATCTGGAAGAAGCGCTTGGGCATTCAAGGTAAAAATGTTCAGTTATCTGTGAGTGAACTATGCAGGCACGCTTTCACAGGTGATCCGCGCGAGTAGACAGCAGAACTTCACGGCGGAACCATTGACCTGGCCGAGGGAAACCAATAAGCGAATATCAGAATGGCCAACTACCGATGAACTGATACTGTCTGAGGCTTTTTCCACATGTCCTTAAGGACGAATCTTTCAAATTCCTGAATAAAGGTTGACAAAGGTTCTTACATATCAGTTCACTGCTCAAAACAGTCAGACATTATTATGAGTCTTTGAATACAGACAGATTATTAACCATTATGAATTACCACGAGTGATTGCTGTGGCAATCTCACGTGGTAATTCATACATCAGAAAGGTATATGGAATCCGGAAAGGAAGTTCCAGCTTTTCGATTGTCATGAAATCGATCCATATATTGGTGTCGCTGCTGATATATGTCATAAGCAGGGTTCCACCTCAATTGAACTGCTCATTTCCTTCACAGATTCATAAGAGGTGTTCAGCAGTTCTGCCCCTCGCTGAATACTGATCTCGTTTTCATTGACCGCCCGGTAAACCAGCTGGTGAAACAACGTCGGTTCTTCCCTGTTTATTCTTGAAGGCTCTGCCGTTTTCCAGCCTGCCCTGGATGCTTTAATATAGAAACTTTTTGCGGCTGACGGAGTGATGATACCGCATAACTCGGCTCTCTTTACCAGCAGCATCATTGAAATACCATATTCTTTTGCAACAGCCAGCATATCATTGGTAATCGCAGATCTGTGCACGCCAAGCTCACGTACTGCATCAGACTCAGGAAACAGAAATGCGCCGCCGATTGCAGTTGCCATTCTTTCGGCTTCTTTCTCTTCCATTTCTTCCGGCCATACAAACATCAGATGAGCTAATTCATGAACGGCAGTTGAGCGGTTCCTTTCAGGAGTCATTTCCGAATTCAGAACAATATAGGGACGGTCGTTGATTAATCCGTTCATGCCGGAAAAACTGCTGTTATCAGGATTGCATTCATATATCAGTATCCCTTTATTCTCCAATATCCCGATCAGGTCTTCGACCGGACCATTCGCAGCAAGTCCCAGATGTTTTTTCAGCATTTCTGCATTCTCTTCAGCATCATCTGAAAGAGGAATAGAATGGTTCTCCGGTGCCTCAGGCAGCACATTTCCACCAAGCACTTCAACAGCAGTCATAAACCGGCTGAAATACTCTTCCACAGATTCCCGGATATACTCCTGCTGTCCGGCTGAAAGAGAAGAAGTCTTCCGAAACTCACCATGCGAAAACACGAGATTTTCATTCCGAACCTTCAGAAAATCCGAAACACGGATATCCAGAACTTCTGCAAGGGAATTCAGTATGTCCATGCTGGGGCGCCGGGTACCATTTTCATAATTGGTTATCGCCATAGCAGAAACATTCACTTTTTCAGCCAATTCCTTTTTTGTCATTCTGTTTTTCAATCTGTAATATTTGAGATTTTTACTGAACATGATTCACCCTCCTCTCCGTTTATATTTTACCAAATTTTAGCTATTAATAAACGGGAATCAATTAATATTTCGTTTGATTTCTTCCCCGCTTTTCAAAACTTTCACGGCATAATTCCGGTAATTGTTTTCATCATGAAAACCGGATTTCTCCGGTTCTCTGCAGGCAATATGTTATGCTTCAAGTGCCTTTTTGAATTGTGTTTCATACAGTTCGGTATATACACCGCCGGCATTCACCAGGTCATGATGTGTTCCCCTCTCGGCTATCCTGCCGTCCTTAATGACCAGAATCTCATCTGCCGCAAGAATTGTGGACAGACGGTGGGCAATCAGGATGCTTGTCTTTTCTTTGATCAGCGGATCAATCGCTTCCTGAATCAGGTTCTCACTGATGGAATCCAGTGCCGAAGTTGCCTCATCAAAAATCAGGATGGTCGGGTCCTTCAGCAGTACACGGGCAATGGACAGGCGCTGTTTTTCACCGCCGGAAAGCTTCAGTCCGCGGTTGCCGACCATGGTGTTGAATCCCTTTTCCTGGCTGACAATAAAGTCATAGATATTAGCCTTTTTGCATGCCTCAACAATTGTCTCACCGGTTGCGGAAGGATTTGCATATTTCAGGTTTTCCATGATTGTTCCGTTGAACAGATAGGTTTCCTGGGACACAATGCCTACCTGTTCCCTCAGAAACTTCAGATCCAGTTTTCTGACATCAATGCCGTCAAAAGTAACACTGCCCGAATCAACATCATAAAGACGCGGAATCAGATTGATAATCGTGCTCTTACCGGAACCGGAAGGTCCTACCAGCGCAATGCTCTTTCCGGATTTCAGTTCAAAATTAATTCCCTTCAGGATTTCTCTGGAAGGTTCATAGGAGAAACGAACATCATTGAATACGATATTTCCGTCCGCATGATCCGGCGTTACGGCATCCGGTGCATTATCAATAGCAACAGGCATATCCAGATATTCAAAGATTCTTGTAAACATTGCCATGGAACGGATCCAGTCCACCTGAATATTCAGCAGGGAATTGACCGGGCCGTACATCCTGCCGAGCAGGCTGACCATGACCGTGATATCACCGACAGTCAGATCGGCATTGTACTTCATCATCAGGATGCCGCCGACCAGATACAGCAGCATCGGTCCGATGCTGGTGAATGTGGAGATCACGACGCGGAACCAACGTCCGGCCATATTTTCACGTACGTTCAGGTCGATCTGTCTTCTTGCGGCAGCTTCATACTTTTCCGCTTCTTTTTCCTCTCGGTTGAACAGCTTGACCAGTGTCTGGCCGCTGACGGAAAGCGTTTCGTTCAGAATGCCGTTGATCTCATCGCTGATTGTCTGGGATTCCCTGGTGAGAGACCATCTTTTCCTGCCGGCGCTTCTTGTCGGTATGGTAAACAGCGGCACCACAAGCACGCCGAGCGTTGCCAGCACCCAGTTGCGGCTGTACATTGCGATCAATGCGACCGCCAGGGTAATGCTGTTGGAGAGAATGCTTGTCAGAGTATCGGTAATTACTCTCTGAACACCGCTGATATCACTTGTCATGCGGGTAATGATGTCGCCCTGGTTATTGGAAGTGAAGAAGCTCTGCGGCATCTTCTGCAGGTGCCGGAACATCTGGGAACGCATGTCATATGTGATATGCTCGGCAATCCAGGTATTCATCCAGCTCTGGAGCACACCGATCAGATTGGATCCGAAAGTCACTGCCAGGGAAGCGATGATCAGCTTCACAAGCATCTCCATATTGCGGCCGATCAGACCTTCATCAATAATCCGTCCCGTCAGCATCGCCGGCATCATGCCCAGTACGGATGACGCCGCAATCGCAATCAGAACAACGGCCATCTGTTTCCAGTAAGGCACCAGATAGGATACAACCCGCTTCACCAGTTCACCGGTGACCTTTGGGGCGTTTGCTTTTTCTTCATCGGAGAGATACGCACCTCTTCCGCCCGGTCCGCGCATACTCATATGCATGTCCTCCCTGCTCTTTTTATGATCATATAGTACTGTTTTTCCGCGCGCAAAGACTCTGCCTGCAGAATACACATAAAATTCAGAAAAAAACTGAAAGCTCAGTGATACATTGCTTTCAGTCTGTCGGCAATCTTCCGGATTCCTTCCTTCTGGTTCTGAAGGTCGGTTCCGACAGTGCTGCCGGTGAAGCGGAGGCGCACGGCCCTGCCTTCCACCATCAGATCAACGGTCTTTCTTCCCGGTATCAGGGAATTGTGTATCTCGGCGGAAGTGATCTTCTCAAACGGGAGCCGCATCCTGCCGAGAATCACATCCGGCTTCTGGGTGTTTACCGCCACAATATTGATGTTTTCCTCGCTCATGCCGATATATGCATATACATCCGCGAGTGCCATGCGGGACGGCAGGGAGCTGAACATTGCCTGTGTTTTCTTATCTGCAGTCACTGTTCCCCAGACTTCTGCCTGGTAGATTTCACCGCCTCTGCGCATTTCATTCAGAAACGCATGTTTGTCCTGTTCATTCATCGCTGTCATGTACTGCCTCCTTTACTGCACCATTTTTTCAGGCCTGACCTGCTCATCATATTCTTCCGCGCTCAGCAGTCCGAGTGCGGTTACCGCTTCTTTCAGCGTTGTTCCTTTTTCAAACGCCAGATGCGCCGCTTTCGCGGCATTTTCATATCCGATTGCCGGGGACAGGCATGTCACCAGCATCAGCGACCGGTTCAGATACTCAGCCATTCTTTCCGTATCCGCCTGAATGCCGGATATGCAGTTGGCTGTAAACGAGCGGATTCCGTCTGAGAGCAGCCGGATGGACTGCATCATATTATACGCCAGCACCGGCATGAATACATTCAGCTGGAAATTGCCCTGCGATGCTCCGAATCCGATGGCTGTATCATTGCCCATCACCTGAACCGCAATCATTGTCACAGCTTCGCACTGGGTAGGATTGACCTTGCCCGGCATGATGGAACTGCCCGGTTCATTGGCCGGAATCGTAATCTCGCCGAGACCGCATCTCGGACCGCTGGCCAGCCAGCGCACATCGTTGGCAATCTTCATCAGATCCGCCGCCAGCGCCTTCAGTGCCCCGTGTACATATACATAGGCGTCTTTGGAAGTCAGCGCATGGAATTTGTTGTCCGAAGAGGTAAAAGGTATCCCCGTCACTTCGGAAATATAGCAGGCGCAGCGCTCCGCAAATCCTTCCGGACAGTTCAGGCCGGTGCCGACTGCCGTACCGCCGATGGCAAGCTCACGCAGCCGGAGCGATGCTTCGCAGATCATGTCCCTGTCCCGTTCCATCATTCCTCTCCAGCCGCTGATTTCCTGGCTGAAGCGGATCGGCACAGCGTCCTGCAGATGGGTTCTGCCGATTTTGATCACATCCCTGTTTTTCTCTTCCAGCTGTTCCAGAACGGAAATCATGACATTCACCGCCGGAATCAGATCACGTGCAATGCATACCGCCGCAGCCGTATGCATCGCCGTCGGGAAGGTATCATTGGAGCTCTGGGACATATTCACATGGTCGTTCGGGTGTACACTCACGCCATGCGCCGCGCAGATATGGGCGATCACTTCATTCACATTCATATTCGACTGGGTACCGCTGCCGGTCTGCCAGACCCTGAGCGGAAACTCCTCCGGATATTCACCGTTCAGTATGGCAGAGCACGCCTGAACAATTGCCTCAGCCTTTTCTTCCTCCAGCTTTCCCAGGTCCCGGTTGGCCTTTGCGGCAGAAAGCTTCAGAATCGCAAAGGCTTCAATCACTTCCTGCGGAATTGTTTCTGTCCCGATCCGGAAATTCTCCAGTGAGCGCTGTGTCTGTGCACCCCAGAGATGCTCTTCCGGGACAAGCACTTCTCCCATTGTGTCATGTTCTTTCCGCCAGTTCATTCTTCTGCCTCCTTTGTTTCAAAGCACAGCGTTCCTTTTCCGTTTCCGAACCGGATTCTGGCCGGTGCGCCGAGAATCAATGTCATATAGGGATCCGTATGTCCGATATCCGCATTATATACACAGGGAATATCCGGACATGCTCTCCGGAGCGCTTCTTCATATGTCATTCCGGTTTCACTCGATTCAAACAATACTCTGCCCAGCACAATTGCCGAAGCATGTTCCAGCCACCCGGCATACCGCATCTGAAGCAGTGTGCGGTACACATGTTCCGCCGGCATGGAATAAACATCCAGGAACCACAGGATTCCGTCGTTCTTATATTTCCGGACAAATCCCTTCGTGTTCTCATATTTAGTCCCGATCAGATCTTTCAGCACATCCAGGCATCCGCCGATCGCTCTGCCTCTGACATCCAGTTTTTTCTGAGAGCATTTCCATTCCGTTTCTTTGTCGAATACCAGTTCATCCGCAAACGGAACCGACGCATACCGGCCGCAGGAACGCTGGACAATCCGCTTTCCCTTCAGAATATTCAGGCTGTCCCTGACATAGGGATATATTTCTCCCGTATCAAATGAACCGGCATTCATGCCGTAGATCACGGCGGTATCGTATTTTGTCAGATAGCAGTACAGCAGGGATGTGGGATCGGATGCCCCGATCAGCCATTTCGGATGATCCCTGAGGACATTCCAGTGAATATACGGAAGTATTTCACTCAGGAAATCTCCCCCGGCCGCACAGAATACCGCTGCGGCGTCCTCCCTCAGAAAACACTGTTCAAGCTCCGCGGCACGTACGGGCGCTTCGCCGCCGCGCATGTCATTCAGGCGTACCGACGCCGTTTCTTCCGTCCTGTACCCTTCGTCATGCAGAACCCGAAGCGAGCAGTCAAAAGATTCCAGTTTTCTTCCGACACCGGCACTCGGTGCGGGAATCATAATCAGGTCATTTTTCTTCAGATATTCCGGATATCTCATAAGCAGAATTCTCCTGCTTTCATTTTGACACCGGGAAGAAAGAATGTCATGAGTTTCATTGCGAAAATATAAAAATGCAGGAAAAGATATCCTGCATGAATCCGGTGTTACCTGCCCTGCTTCAGTTTCCTGACATCCGGCTGAAAGAAGCCGGCCCGCGAAGGGGAAGAAACCGACTGCGACGCAATCCGGATCAGGTATGCGCCGAACAGTTTTCTGATCTTTTTTCCCATATCTGCCTCCTGCAGATATTGAAGCACAGACGCCTGAAAAGCGGAACGGCTGGTATGTGAAACTGCAGTCATGTGCCTCAAATGAGACAAATCAATATGTTTTGTCTATTTAAAATGCAGTTTCACATACTTTCAGTTCCATCTTTTCTATTTCTCTAATACAATCATCTCATGTTTGTAATAGTTAAAAAATTAAAAGATATCCTGACTTATGATATCGCTTATTCAGAAATTGATATAGATTTTCTAAGTTATGGTCTTGATATTCTGCTGCAGGATGGTCTGGAATATGCCGGTGCTCTTACTGCGGGAATCCTGATGCACAGAGGTCCGGAAGCATTCTGCTTCCTGGCGGTATTCGGCATTCTCCGTACCTGTACCGGCGGTCTGCACGCTTCCGGAAGGCCCGGATGCTTTGCGGGATTCACCCTGATTTTCACCCTTTCCATGCTTGTATCGGCTCTGCCTGTTTCCGGGCTGTTCTTCTGCTGTATCGCAGTGTTTTCGAGATCTGCGGCATACTCCGCAATTCGCCTGTCATCCATCCTCTGTGTCCTCTGACCGTTGAGGAAACCATTCTCTGCCGCAGAAACACAGTCATCCGCTGTGCAGTCATTCTGTTTCTGATTCACGCCGGATTGTTTCTGCCTCCGTTCCGCCGCCTTTGTGCGCCATGTGCCTGCGGTGCCGCTGCAGACGATATTCTGATGCGGCTGGCGCCATTATTCAGAAAAGGAGAAACGTTATGATCAAATGCATGTTAATTGAAGATAATCCGGACGACATGAAATTGGTCCGGAAAACTCTGGACGCCATATTAGAAGAGAAAGATATTTATCATATCATTCAGACATCATCCACTGCCGTCGGTATTTTCCCGGAACCTCTGACGCTGTATATCGTCGACATAGATCTCCCGGAATTATCCGGTCTCGATTTTGCCATGAGAGTACAGTACTGGCAGCCGTCCTCCGCAATTGCATTCTGTTCCGCCAACAAGAATTTTGTATGGAATTCGCAGCCGCTGGATTCATTCTTTTTCATCCGGAAAGATAACCTGGACACAGATCTCAGGAACGCTGTCAATAAATATCTCCGCAATTATAAACAGGCACCGAACCCGAAATTTTTAGAAGTCATCTGGAATGACAGTAAAGTCAGGATTCCATGGGAAAATATCCTGTATATTCAGGCACAGAACTGCCATGTTAAGGTGTACTATCCCGGTCAGAAAGAACCGCTTTTATCTTACCGGCGTTTTAAAAGCGTCTCCACGGAAGCATCTTCCCATATGTTCCTGAAGCTGGGAAGATCTCATCTGATCAATTTGAGCTGGGTTGACCAGCTCCGGGAAGAATCCATACAGCTGAAAAACGGCGACTGTATTCCGGCAGGACGGGTCGCTCTTACGAAGTTCAGAAAAGAATATCTGGAAAAAATCGCAAAGGAGATGATATGACTGATCACATTATAAATCTGGTCGAATCCGCTCTGATTATTCTGACCGTGCATCATTCCTTCCGGAAGGAGTTTCCGAAGAAGGATATTCTGCTGTCCGCCCTGTTTCTTGTCCTGTCCTTCCTGCTGATCACATGGATCAATATGTATTCCGTCTATGAATCGGTCCTGGCAAAAGCGGCAGATATCCTGCTTCATGCGGTATATCTGTATCTCATATCAAAGCTGCCGCCGTTCCGCATCCTGATGACCTGCATGGGTGCCAACGCCCTGATTTCCGCCATCAATATCCTGTGTGCGGCTGTCGCCGGTTATCTGCTCTACGGCTCCATGGATTACCTGAGCCTGGTCCGGGATCATTATCTCTTTATGGTGGTTCTGACAAAAGTGCTTTTTCTTGCGGCGGGTCTGTTCACCGCCGGCATTATACGGAAAAGCACGATTCTGAATGAACAATCCTGTATGATTTTCTGCATTATGCTGGTCTTTGCGGATCTGATCATTTCTTTCTTTGAACAGCTTGTCTTCGGCAATACCATCAGTTCATTGTCCGTCCTGATCTCTTCCGTCTGCATTCTCTGTTTCTGCATTCTTTCCGTGTGTCAGATTCTGGAGGTCAGCCGCGCATCCGAGCGCCAGCTCCGGTCACAGTTTGAAATCGAGTATCTGCAGTCAAAGATACAGTCGGACAGGAAGCTGATTGCCAGTCAGGAGGAACTGAATTCCCTGCGCCATGATATGAGGCATTATTATAAAGCCCTTGCGGACAGCGGCTATGCGGAGCTTGCCGCATCGCTGAAGCAGCGTCTGGACCGGACCGGACTGCCGGTCATGGATTCCGATGAACCGTATGCGTTTATTATCAACGCGGTAAAGGAAGAAGCCCTGCAGAAAGGAATCGATTTTGTGTGCATAATCGCACTTTCCCGGCAGATTGCGGCAGATCCGTATGATCTCTGTCTGATTCTTTCCAATCTGCTGGAAAATGCCGTAAATCATATCGGCAGTGCAAAGCACATCTCCCTGGAAATGGAAGAAGCCGGCGGGTTCGCCAGAATCAGGGTATCCAATTCCATCGACCGTCCCGTACTCGGATCCGACGGCATTCCCGTCCTTCCCGGAATCGGCAGCGGACACGGATACGGCGTCCGCAGTATTATCTCCACCGCTGAAAAGAACGGCGGATATGTCAGTTTCGCGGAAGCGGATCAGCAGCTGGTGTGCACGGTCCTGCTTCCGCTGAAGGAAAAACAGTTATAAAAAAACGGGGATTACCCGAGCCGCTTCAGGCGGATCAGCGTATCCCCGTGTCTTTTTTCATCTGCCGCGATCCGTTTCAGCCACGGATATTCCCCGGTCAGTTTTTCGTGTTCCTTTGCGGCGTCATGTTCACTGCCGGCCATCATGTTCATTGTCCGCTTCATTCCCAGCACGGTGCGTGCGGCGGAGAAGAATCTGCGGTCCGACTGCGAAGGCTCTGATTTTTTGCCCGTATGGCTTTCCAGAATCTGCACATCCGCCTTCTTTTCCTCAATGATTTTCTCCAGAGATTTTCTGACTCTCGGATCAGTGGCTTTCTGTACCATCATTTCATATACGGGAATGCTGTCGAGCACATACTTCTGTATCTTCAGCAGTTCTTTCTCACTCATGTCCGGTTCCTTTCATGATCTCTGTGATTTCCGACAGATGATGCACCGCGTAATCCGGTCCGAAATCCAGCAGTGACTGTTCTTTCATCAGATTTGTCAGTGCCGCAATTGTCACGGATCCTGCGTTCTTTCCGGCCGCAAGATCCGATACGCTGTCCCCGACATAGATGCTCTTATCGCATCCGAGCTGGCGGCAGGCTTCCAGAATCCCGTCCGGCGCCGGTTTCGCGGGCAGCCCGTCATCCTGGCATACAAGAACATCGAACAGATCTTTCATCTCAAATACATCCAGGATATGTTCCAGGGATTCCCTGAGTCTGGATGTCACGATACCGGTCCGGTATCCGTCTTCATGAAGCTGCTTCAGCAGTTCCACCGCTCCGGGCATCGGCTTCATCAGTTCCTTCAGATGTTCCGTCTGGTATCTGCGGTACTCCTCCATGACCTCATATACATCCGCATCCGGGAAATAGATCCGCATCATTTTTTCCAGGGGCGGTCCGAGCACTTCCGTTCTTCTCTCATCCGTAAACTCCGGGGCAGAAGCATAAATTTCAAACACATGCAGATAGCTGGCAAGCACCGCCGGTTCAGAATCCATGACGGTGCCGTCAAAGTCAAACAATACTGCCGGAAGGCTCATTTGCTGTTCTCCCTGTCCGCATTTTCAAGGTACTGATACAGACGGTCCTTGAAATTGGTTGATGCATTGTATCCTTCTTCCTTCAGAATGAAGTTTGTGACCGCCGATTCAATCAGGATGCGCATGGAGCGTCCGGTACTGACCGGAAGTACGATGGTCGGAATCAGGACATCCATGATTCTGGTAAAGCGTGCGGAAACTTCACCAAGTCGCTCATATTCATCATGCGGATCATATTTGACCAGATTGATCACCATATCCACATTATGCCTGTCCATCAGGCAGTTCGCCCCGTACATTCTCGATACGTCCACAATGCCGATGCCGCGCAGTTCCAGCATGCCTTTCAGCAGGTCCGGCGCATGTCCGACAATGGTATTGTGTATTTTCTGCAGATCCACACGGTCATCCGCAATCAGCACCTGTCCGTCACGGATCAGTTCCAGTGCAGTTTCCGATTTGCCCATGCCGCTTTCGCCGGTCAGAAGCACGCCTTTTCCGTATACGCTCATCAGAACGCCGGACATGGTTGTTTCTTCCGCCAGTTTCTCATCCAGATAGGTTACCAGATCCACAAACATCCGGAAGGTATCATTCGGCGTCCGGAAGATCGGGAAGTTCTGGGAGTCCGCCACTTCCTTTAATACAGGCGGTATTTCATTGTTATGCGTCAGCACCATCATGGGTGTCAGCGGGTCGGTGATAGGATGATACCGTTCCCGCTGCTGCTCATCTGTCAGAGTGTGAATGAATTCAATCTCTTTATGGCCCATGATGATAATCCGTCTGGGGCTGGTCGGCTTGACATATCCCATCAGTTCAAAACCCGGACGGTTGACATCCGGTACGACTACCCACCGGTTCAGGGATTCATCATTTCCGGTCAGCTGTTCAAATTTAAAGAATTCTTTGATTTCCCTGACCAGAACTTTTTTCTCAAATGTTTTATTCTCTGACATGGTACCTCCTTCAAACGGATTATATCATGCGGATGCCTGCCCACAGACAGTCATAGTATGAAACCTGTGTGATAAAAGAAGAAAATGCACCGTACCCGTTTCAGGTACAGTGCGGTATGGATCTTCAGCTGTGTTCTTCCTGTTTCTGCCGAGTCCAGGTCAGTGCTTTTTTCAGGTACTGGCCGGTCCAGCTTTCCGGTACTTCCGCCACTTCTTCCGGCGTGCCGCAGGTGACGACCGTTCCGCCGCCATCTCCGCCTTCCGGACCGAGATCAATGATCCAGTCGGCACTCTTGATCACATCCAGATTGTGTTCAATAACAATTACGGTGTCACCGTTATCCACAATTTTCTGCAGTACGGCAATCAGACGTTTGACATCATCCGTATGCAGACCGGTCGTCGGTTCATCAAGGATATATACGGTCTTGCCTGTTGCCTTTTTCTGCAGTTCGCTTGCCAGCTTGACGCGCTGCGCCTCACCGCCGGACAGCGTGGTTGAGGATTGTCCGAGCTTCAGATATCCGAGGCCGACGTCATTCAGCGTCTGAAGACGGCTGCGGATCTTCGGATGATTGGCAAACAGCTCCAGCGCTTCTTCCGCAGTCATTTCCAGAACATCATAGATGTTCTTTCCCTTGTAAGTGCACTGCAGTGTTTCATCATTGTATCTGCGGCCATGGCATACTTCGCACGGGACATAGACATCCGGCAGGAAGTTCATGGAGATAACCTTTACGCCGTCTCCCTGGCAGGCTTCGCATCTGCCGCCTTTGGTATTAAAGGAGAATCTTCCCTTGTCATAGCCTCTGAGTCTTGCCTCGGGCGTATGGGCGAATACGTCGCGGATATCATCGAATACACCGGTATAGGTTGCCGGATTGGAACGCGGCGTTCTTCCGATCGGATCCTGGTCAATCTGTACCAGCTTGTCGATGTTCTTCAATCCTTTGATCTTTTCGAACTTTCCTGGACGTACACGCTTCATGCGGCCGATGCTCTGCTGCACAGCCTTCATGAAGACTTCGTTAACCAGAGTTGATTTGCCGGATCCGGAAACACCGGTTACCAGAACCAGCTTGCCCAGCGGGAAGCTGACGTTGATATGTTTCAGGTTATGCTCGGAAGCTCCGATGATATCGACTGTCTTGCCGGTGCCCTTCCGTCTTTCTTCGGGAACGTCAATTCTCTTTCTTCCGGAAAGATACTGACCGGTAATGGACTTCTCCGACTTCATAATCTCTTCCGGCGTACCGTTCGCAATCAGCTCGCCGCCGTGGATTCCGGCCCCCGGGCCGATGTCCACAATCCAGTCCGCACTCATCATTGTCTCTTCATCATGTTCCACAACGATCAGCGAGTTGCCGAGATCCCTCATATTCTTCAGTGTGGCAATCAGCTTGGCATTGTCCCTCTGATGCAGACCGATGCTGGGCTCATCCAGAACATACAGCACGCCGGAAAGACGTGATCCGATCTGGGTCGCAAGACGGATGCGCTGTGCCTCGCCGCCGGACAGTGTTCCGGCAAGACGGTCCAGAGTCAGATAGTCCAGACCGACATCCTTCAGGAATGTCAGACGGCTTCCGATTTCTTTGAGCACAAGCTCCGCAATCTTCGCCTGGGTTTCGCTCAGTTCAAGTGCGTTCATCCAGTCCAGTGCGCCGACAACCGACTGGGCGGTAAAGTCCATGATATTCTTATCTCCGACTCTGACGCACAGGGCCTTTTCATTCAGTCGCCTGCCGCCGCATTTCGGGCAGGTCTGTTCCGCCATGAAAGAATGGTACCAGTCCTTGGACCAGGCGCTCTGTGTCTCGACATAGCGGCGCTCAATCAGGGATTTAACACCCTCAATGTAGTCATTGCGGGAATAGTGGTTTCCGGATGTGGATGTGATGGAGTATTTGATCGGTTTGTCACTGCCGTACAGAACGATTTCCATCTGTTTCTTTGTCAGCGATTTGATCGGCTTGTCCATATCGATCTTATAGGCACGGCAGAGGATGCAGAAGGTCTGCCATTCGATATTCTCTGTTCCGACAATGTTCTTATAATAGCGGATGCCGCCCTGGTTCAGTGACAGGGAAGCATCCGGTATAAGCAGATCCAGATCCACTTCTTCCGTAATGCCGAGACCATGGCATGTTTCGCATGCACCTAGCGGTGCATTGAAGGAAAACAGTCTCGGTTCCAGTGCCGGAATGGAGAAGCCGCATACCGGGCATGCGTAGTTGCTGGAATACAGGGACTCCGATTCCCCGTCGGCCACAATCACTCTGCCGTCCGCAAGCTTCAGCGCTGTTTCCATGGAATCATGGATACGGCTTCTGGAGTCCTCCTTTTTAATGATTCTGTCCACAACCACTTCAATGCTGTGGCGTTTGTTCTTTTCCAGTTCAATACCGTCTTCCAGCAGCTTCATTTCACCGTCCGCTCTGACGCGCACATAGCCGTCTTTTGCGAGCTTTTCGAAGGTTTCCTTAAATGTTCCCTTCTTCTGTGAAACAATCGGCGCCAGGATCATCAGACGGCTTCCCTCGGGCTTTTCCATGACTGAGTTTACCATCTCGGTAATGGTCTGGCCGGTAATCGGAACATTGTGGTCAGGGCAGTAGGGAATACCTGTTCTTGCATACAGCAGACGCAGGTAGTCATAGATCTCGGTAACGGTTCCGACGGTGGAACGCGGGTTGTTGGAAGTGGTTTTCTGGTCAATCGAGATGGCCGGGGACAGTCCTTCAATCAGTTCTACATTCGGCTTGTCCACGCCGCCCAGGAACTGCCTTGCATAGGCGCTCAGTGATTCCACATATCTTCTCTGGCCTTCGGCATAGATCGTATCGAATGCCAGTGATGTTTTTCCCGATCCGGAAAGTCCGGTCATGACAACGAGCTTATTGCGCGGAATGTCGAGGGAAATATTCTTCAGATTGTTTTCCCTGGCACCCCGGATAATGATTTTATCCTGTTCCATTCATTACTCCTTCCGGGCTTTTTCATACAGATCCGCCAGCACCTGCCACGCCTCTCTCGGAGAGAGGTCATCCGGATTTACTTCCCTCAGCATGTTCATGATCTCGGCGGCTTTGGGATCTTCTTTCTTCATTTCAATCAGCTGGTAGCTCTGCTGAACCACCCGTTTCTTGGATTCCAGCTCCTTCTGCAGGCCTTTGGCGCGTTCCAGCACCGCATCCGGCAGACCGGCAAGTCTGGCTACATTGATACCGTAGGAACGGTCGGCTGCGCCGTCCTTGATCCGGTACATGAAAGTGACGCTGTCATTCTTTTCCTGCACGACGACATGAACATTGCGCACAACGCCGATCGAATCGACCAGGGAAGTCAGTTCATGATAGTGCGTGGAGAACAGTGTCTTGGCATGCAGGCATGCGGCGATATATTCGATCATCGCCTGGGCAAGCGCCATGCCGTCATAGGTGGATGTGCCTCTTCCGATCTCATCAAACAGGATCAGGGAATGCGCGGTCGCTTCCTGCAGGGCATGGTTTGCCTCGCTCATTTCCACCATGAAAGTGGACTGGCCGGAGAGAATGTCATCGCTTGCGCCGATCCTGGTAAAGATCTTGTCAAACACCGGCATCAGACACTTGGAGGCAGGCACATAGCAGCCGATCTGGGCCATGATGACGATCAGTGCCGTCTGTCTCATATAGGTTGATTTACCGCCCATATTCGGCCCGGTAATCAGAAGAATCGATTTATCGGAATCCAGATGGATGCTGTTGGAGACATACTTTGGATCCTTCATCATTTCATCGAGTATCGGATGTCTGCCTCTGGTAATATCCAGTTCATCATCCGTGAATTCCGGACGCACATAGCCGTGTTTGGAGGATACTTCCGCCAATGCCGCATAGCAGTCGATCTCCGCCAGGGCAAGCGCAAGTCTCTGCAGTCCCGGAAGATCCTGACGGATGCGGTCCATGATGCCGGCAAACAGCCTGCGCTCAATACGGATCGCATTTTCCTCCGCATGCAGGATCGCATCTTCCTTTTCCTTCAGCTCCGCGGAAATAAAGCGCTCATTGTTTACCAGCGTCTGCTTGCGCACATAGCCCCATTCTTCCTTCACCAGCTGGGCCTGTGCCTTGGAGATTTCAATATAGTAGCCGAAGACGCGGTTATATCCGATCTTCAGATTCTTCAGTCCCGTACGCTCGCGTTCAGAAGCTTCCATCTCGGCAATAAACTGCCTGCCGCTGCGCTGGATATGACGGGCTTCATCCAGTTCCGCATCATAGCCGTCACGGAACACGCCGCCGTCGGAAAGCTGCGGAGGCACTTCTTCCGCAAAGGCGTCATTTAATATCTCAGACAGTTCGCTCAGCGGATCCAGGGATGTATATTCCAGGAATTCTTCCCCGCTCAGCGCCTTCTGCACATTCGGAACATGCGCCAGTGTTTTCCCCAGACGCACAATATCCACCGGTCCGGCGGAATTCATGGCGACTCTGGCAATCAGTCTCTGCAGATCGTAGATGCCGGAGAGGCTTTCCCTGACTTTATTCCGTTCCATGAAATGATCCGACAGCCAGGAAACACGGTCCAGACGCTTCTCAATCTCCGCCTGCTTTACCAGCGGTTTTTCCACCCATTTCTTCAGCATGCGCGATCCCATCGCACTGCGGCATACGTCCAGGAAGGACCAGAGCGTTTCACTCTTTCCCTGCCGGTGCAGCGGTTCAATCAGCTCCAGATTCTGCTGGGTGTTGAAGTCCATATACAGATAGTCGTTCTCATTCTCCATCCGGCATGCCTGCAGGTGGGAGATGACATGTTTCTGGGTTGCCTCGAGATAATTGATCATGCGGCCCCAGGCACTCCGCTCATAGTCTTTCAGAAGCCGTTCGCACAGCGGCAGATACATTTCGGCAAATGCGGTCTCATCGCAATAGGAAATCACAATCTGCATTTCCCGCAGATTCCTGATGATCTTTTCATCAAAGCCATGCTGTACGACAATCTCACGGACATTGTTGCGCAGGATTGCCTGCAAAAGTGCAGTCTGGCGGTGCGGCAGATCCTCGACAAAGTTTTCGCCGGTGCTCACTTCCGCAAAAGCGACGGAATAGCCGTATCCGAAGTCTTCCACTGCAGCGAGATAAATGCTCTTTTTCTCATCCGTAATCTCATCGATCAGCGTGCCCGGCGTCACGACACGGATGACGTCGCGCTCTACAAGACCCTTTGCCAGGGCCGGATCTTCCATCTGTTCGGCAATCGCAATCTTATAGCCTCTCTGGGACAGTCTCTGCAGATATCCGGTCACCGCATGGTGCGGTACGCCGCACATCGGAACCCGCTCCGGTACCCCGGCATTTTTGCCGGTCAGAACCAGATCCAGTTCCCTGGAAACGATCTTCGCATCGTCAAAAAACATCTCGTAGAAATCGCCGAGACGGTAAAACAGCAATGCGTCAGGATACTGTTCCTTGGCAGTCAGATAATGCTGCATCATAGGAGAGAAATCTTCTTTTTTATAACCCATCAAGTCCATAGCGCAGTTATTATAGCACGTTTTATATGAGATTCATTTTCTCTGCCCGTACAAAGAAAAACAGATGTTCCGCAGGCGCGGTTCATCCGTATTTCCATCAGGTATTTATTTCATTTCTTCCGTTATAAATACACTCTTTCCGGCAAATCCCATGCCCAGACAATGGATTCTTTCCGGAGAAATGTTTTCATTGAGCAATGCAGTCACGTATTCCTTTTCCCGGATCTGCTTCAATGCACGCTGTGCCGTTTCTTCCGGATCTTTTTCTGTGTCTGATTTCACCTTGAACTCAATGACAAATGCAGGATCAGTATCATTCAGCGGTTTCATCAGAATGTCATACCTTCCGTATCCGCTTTCCCGGTTGGAGGTGATTGCATATCTGTTTTTTAATGTGACGATCATTCCCAGCACCAGCCCATGATAGAACTTTTCCGGATTCTGTTCCGACTCTTCTTTTCCGCCGTCGTAGAATGAAGTTACCGAAGCCAATGTATCCCTCAGCAGATATGTCATTTCTTCCGTATCACATCTCAGCAGAGCACGGATAAATCCATCATATCCTGATTTTTCCGTATTAAACCAGTTTCGAACCATTTCTTCAAAACTGTCGCGTACTTCATGATTGGTCAGCGAAAGCAGATATGTTTTTCCCTGCAATTTCTCTCCCTTGACATATCCGGCCGCCAGCAGCAGACTCCAGATCAGTTTGGTGTTATAAGACAGCTGATTAAACACAATCTCATCATCGATCTCTGCCTGTATCGTCTCTCCCTGCATCAGTTTTCCGAACTGCTGCTTGATATCCGGAGATCCGTTCCATACCAGTGAACTGATCAGAGAATTGGATGAAGTGTTTGCCCAATAGCACAGGTATTCCTGGTTTTTCAGGTAATTTGTAATCGACCATGGATTGTAAATATCCCTCGTCCTTCCGAATGTAAATCCGTCATACCAGTACTTCACATTCTCTTTTTCATCAGACAGTCCGTATTCATCCAGCGCATCAAATACTTCCTGCTCTGTAAAGCCGAATTTATCTGCGTACTGGTTTCTCGTAACAGAGTATACGGCCAGATTATTCAGATCCGAAAAGATCGATTCTTTAGCAACTCTGGTGATGCCGGTCATGATTGCACGATCAAGATATGCATTTGTCTTGAATGAACTGTTGAACATACTGCGGATCAGTTGTGATGCCTGATCCCAGTATCCATGGGTGAAGGATTCAACAAGTGGTGTATCATACTCATCCAGCAGGATATATACGTTTCTGCCATATGCCTGGTTCAGAATTTCAGATAAGCGGTTCAAAGAATTCGATATCTCTGATACTGTCAAAGGATAATCTCTGGATTTACTGTTTTCCGGGATTTCAATCATTCTTTTAATTTCTTTTTTATTCACTTCGGATATATCAGTCGAATCCAGAAGATATTCATAGGATCGGTATACCTGTCTGATAACAGCAGACATTTCAATAACAAAGGATGGATAATCAATCGATTTGATATTTGCAAAAGACAGCGAAATCACAGGAAAAGCCCCCTGCAGTTTCATCATATCCTTATCATTGTATATATCCAGACCTTTGAACAGGTCTGACTGTCCTGCATATTTCAGTGAAAAGAAACGCTCGGTCATATTGAGGGTCAGCGTTTTTCCAAACCGGCGGGGACGGGTAATTAATGTAATTGAATCAAGGCTTTTATACCATTCAGACAGAAATAATGTTTTATCAACATAGAATGCATGACTCTTAATCAGCTGTTCAAAATTCTGATTTCCGATTGCAATTGCCCTTACCATCTGACACCTCCCTGTTCTTTTTCTTAATTATATCGTAACAAAAATGTTTTCATATTTATTGTTGTTACAGGAGCAATTAACTTGCCGGTAATCTGCCAATCATAATAATTGCTTTTTCATTTTCTTACGTAAGCCGTTGAAGGGCCCCCACCGATTTTCTCAATATACCCACTCTTCACCAAGTCAGTCAATGTCCTCTCAACAGTAACCTTGCTTATGTCAGGGCATATCTCCATTATCTCTTTCTTTGTAATCTTTCCAACGCGGCGGTCAATAACTGCTTTTATACGATCCGGCTTCGAAAGACTTCTGTCCTGAAGCAACTGTATTCGACTTTCGAATTCGCCGTAGGCACGATTCAAGACGCCAAGATAGTAGTTGACAAAAGGAATGTAGTCATTGTTTCCCTCATGCCAGCCGATCGAGCTGGATTGCAGCACATCATAGTAGGTTTCCTTTGATTTTTCGATCAGCATTTCCACGCTGATATACTTTCCAACGATATACCCGGCTTTATACAAAAGGAGTAAGGTTAAGAGCCTGCTCATGCGGCCGTTGCCATCATTAAATGGATGGATGCAAAGGAAATCCAGAATGAACATAGGAATCAGAACAAGCTTGTCGATACGGTCTTCATCCCATGCATTCAAGAAGGAATCACAGAGGCTGTCCATGGCTTCCGCAGTCTGCCATGCAGGAACAGGAACAAATCGTGCTTTCTGATGTCCGGCTGCGTCAGTCTCAGCAATAATGTTATCTGAATTTTTATATTTGCCGCCAACAGCACCGGCCGAATATGAATACAGATCTCTGTGGAGCTGAAGTATGATCCCCGGCCTTGGCCTGATATGGTCATAACTTTCATGAATCGCTGCCAGCACCTCGCGGTACCCGGCAATATCTTCTTCAGATCGATTCCTCGGCTCAGCCTTCATCTTAACCAGCTCTTCCAGGCGCTTATCTGAAGTATATATGCCTTCAATGCGGTTAGACGAGCCCGTGCTCTGTATTTTTGCGACTTCGAGCAGTGTATTCAGCTCATCCGTGCTGGCTTCCAGAAACAGCTCTTGTTTGCCTTTATGTTCATGAAGAACCGCAAGAACCTTCACCAGCTCAGGTGTTAAGAGTTTTTCCGGCTTATTTTCGTAATCAAATGCTCTCATAGTATCTCCTTCATTCGCAAAATATCTCCATCATTATATCAAGAAATGAGTGAGATTTTGGCTGCTATGCCGAAGATTCTTCAGAGCAAAGATAATAATACCTGCATATTCACCTATACTCCCCTTATGGAATCGCGTAAACAGATAAGGAAGTCAAAGATCAGGCTGACAGTATTTTTTCTGAATTGGGATTGAATATGACTGCAGTCATCAATATTTTCCTCAGAACTGCAATCAGAGAAAAAAGCATTCCTTTTGCTATTACGCCGGATGTTCCAAATGAAGTGACAGCTGCTGTGATTGAGGAAGGCCGGCAACGAAAAGTAACTCAACTGTTTATAAAAATAGTGAATCCTTCTGAATCAGAAAAGAATGCCATAATATACAGCATTCTTCCGATTAATATCCGCCTTTTACCATACGGACATCGTCCGTGGTTTCATCGTGTCTGGAGTCTTCTCCGGCAATCTCCGTTTCGTAGACAACCCCGTCTTCGATCTTTTCATCGAGTACCAGTTCGAAGTCTGCGATCCTGCCGTTCAGATATTCGTAGTTATCGAAGTTTCCGTTTGCGGCATATCCGTTGACGCCGCCGAAGTATTCCAGTGCCTTATCGGAATCAATGACAAACTCAATGACGCTTCCGTTTAAGTCGGCTGTGCATCCGTTGGATGCATCGACTGCCGCCTTGGCATCAATCTTCACGACCGGTACGATGATTCCGGTATCCAGTACAATGTAGTATCTTGTACCAATATCTCCGAAATGATATCCCAGCGCAACACCGATAAATCCGTCTTCATCGTAAAGGAATCCGGTTTCTTCATCGACTGTCATGTGATCCTTGATATGCCAGTACTGCCTTGAGTCCGGCGCGGTGATCATCCGGTAGTCTTCATATGTCTTGGCCGGGGAACTGGAGCATGCACCGATGGACTGGGATTTGAATTCTCTCTGGTAGTCTTTCAGTTCCTTCAGGGAGAACTCATCGGATTCAAATCCCGAACTCATCAGCATAATTCCTGCCAATCCGGCTGCTTTTATGACCTTGTTTATCTTCATAGCATTGCCATTATAGCCCCGATTCTTAAGGAATGCAAACATTTAATAACAGTGTTATGTGCGTAAACCATGCGGTTTTTTAACATTTTTCATTGATTGTTGCACCAATCCTGTCAGAAGATATGGTCATTTCAGATCATTCTTTTTCTCTCCGTATCAATTGAGTGATATGATTTCTGCAGTGATCAGAAAGGACTAACCGATATGCTTGACCAGACAATTCTTGATTATATTTCAGAGCACGCTCAGGAGACATATGATCTCCTCGTGGAGCTTGCCCAGATCCCTTCCCCCTCCAACCATGAAGAAAAAAGAGCGGAGTTTGTAAAGGAACTGCTCGAAGGATGGGGAGCGAAGGGTGTATACATCGACGAAGCACTGAATGTTGTTTTCCCCTATGACGATGACGGAGAAAAACCTCTTGTAGTGTTCATGGCGCATACCGATGTGGTATTCCCGGATACAACACCGCTTCCCCTGCATGTGGAGGGAGACAGACTCTGCTGTCCGGGTGTCGGCGATGATACCGCAAATCTTGTGACAATGTTAATGGTAGTAAAGTATTTGCTCAAATATCCCGGAAAAACAAAGGATCTCGGTGTGATCTTTGTGGCCAACAGCGGTGAAGAAGGACTCGGAAACCTGAAGGGATCCAGGAAGATCTGCGAGACCTACGGTTCCAGAATGAAGCGCTTCTATTCCTTTGACGGCGGACTGACAGGCATTACGACAAGAGCCGTAGGATCATCCAGATTCAGGGTATCTGCCCATACGATCGGCGGTCATTCCTACGGGAAGTTCGGAAACCCGAATGCCATCGCCGGCATTGCCAAAGTCATTGATGACATCTACAGCATCAAAGTTCCTTCCGGCGGAAAGACAACCTATAATGTCGGAACCATTTCCGGCGGTACCTCCGTCAATACAATCGCCCAGGATGTGCAGATGCTGTGCGAATACCGGTCCGATGATCTGAAATCCATGGAGATCATGGAAGATCATTTCCGGAAGATCTTTAAGAAGAGAAATACAAAGGATGTCAGTCTGACCGTGGAACTGGTTGGGCTGAGGCCGTGCGGTGCATTGGATGCACAGGCACAGGCTGTACAGGATGATATGTTGGAACATGCGGCAGGCATCCTGGAGGAATATACCGGTAAGAAGCCCAGAACCGGAGCCGGATCCACCGACTGCAATATTCCTCTGTCGATGAATATTCCTTCCCTTTGTTATGGCTTCTACAACGGACAGGGGGCACACACAAGAGAAGAGTATGTAGAGATTTCATCTCTGAATACCGGTTATCATGTGGCATTTGAAAGCATTCTTGCATACTTTGAATAACAATCGACAATAACCATAAACTGCGAAGGAAACCATTTGCATTATGCGGATGGTTTCTTTTCATTTTCCGGAAAGCTTAACCGGAACAATACATATATTTCTTTCTTTATCTATATTTTTTTGAGAGTCAAAGAAAGATATAAATCATAAAACAGGAAAAACGCTTCAAATTATTATTTATTCTATTCTTTATCTCATCATTTTTCCGACATAAAGAAGATTATACATATATTCCGAGATAATTCGGATGAGTGTATTATCAGCCGGCAAAGTATGAAATAACTATACATTTGGTATTGCGGCAAATGCTTTTTCAACATAATGTTGGCGCTCATCGATTTGGGCCATTCCGCGCTCATCCAAAAGGGCCAATCTGTGATCAATTAAAAGGGCCAATACATCAGTGCAGCTAACTGCTGTTACTTCAGTGATTTGTCTGTTCCGGCTTC
>SVBN01000047.1 GCA_015058875.1 Erysipelotrichaceae bacterium
ATGTGAAAATGGAATTTCTTCTGGTATGTCTGGGATACAATCTGAAGAAATACCATCTCAGCAGGATACGAAGAATGAAAGAGAACCCGCTGGGGCTGCTCAGTTAATAGCCCAAAACAGATTCAAAGTATCGACAGTTGTTTTTAGTGCGCATGTATTCTAATAAACCGGCTGTTCAGCTGATACAGATCATGTAGGAACAGATCGTTCACATGCTTTGGGCATAGAAAAAGAGGATGTAATCCCGCTGAGCAGTATTCAAACTACTCAACTGTTATATCCCCTTGTTTTTTCTTCCTTATCGTTAATTTCGCTGTACAGATTATTCTGCTGTTATGATTTCAATTCCCTGATTGGTGAGCACTGTTCGAATATGTTCTTCCAGCATGCTGTCGGTGATAACTGCCTGCGGACAGCGGAGGTTCATCGGAACAGTACCGGCGGACTGAAATTTCTCACTTTCTGTCAGAATAACGACTTTTTCCGCAGAAGTGCTCATATCACGCACTGCCTGGGCACGCATCTGGTCCTTATTTGTGAAACCGGTTCTTTCACTCCAGCCGTCCGTGCCGATCAGGCATAAAGGCACATTGTAATTCATGGCAGAATCACGGATCATCGGTCCGACGAGACACTGGGAATCTTTCTGATAGATTCCTCCGAGCAGAACGATCTGCACATTATCTTCTTCCCGGATATAATCCGCAATGAAGGCACTGTTCGTGACGATGGTCACGTTCTTTTTTGTCCGCGCAATTGCCAATGCAGCCAGTGCACAGCAGCTGCCGCTTTCGATCATGACGGTATCGCCGTCATGAATCAGTTCCGCTGCTTTTTCCGCTATCTTTGTTTTCTCTTCATAATGATAGGCAAGTCTGCTGTTAATGTTATCTTCACTGTTCAGCTCCGCAAAACCGTGCACTCTGCGGATCAGATGCCTTCTTTCAAGTTCATCCAGATCTTTCCGGATTGTAACCTGTGATACGCCGAGCAGACCGGAAAGCTCAGCCACTTCAATGCGTCTGCGTTCTATGAGCAGATGCAGTATTTCATTTTCACGTCCTTTTTTCATAACTGTCTCCGGTTTTCATTTTATACAGATTTACTTATGAATGAAAGTCAAAAGAACGCGTCTATTCCGTGATCCAGGTAATGTTTCCGGTAATCTTCCAGATCTTCCCGGTGATATGCAGCGACATCCTTATAGGAATATTCACGTCCAAGCTGATCATATTTGTTCTCACCGAACTGGTGGAAGGGAAGCAGCTGACATCTGGAAGCCCCAGCCTGCTTCAGGCATTCTGCAATCTTTTCCGCGTCTTCAGAAGAATCATTGAATCCGGGAATCACGGGAATTCTGGGGAGCACATTATAGCCCTGATCCAGGGCATATTTCAGATTGGACAGGATCTGTTCATTGCCTGCAGCCGTGCCTTCCTTATGCTTTTCGCTGTTCCAGTGCTTGACATCAAACAGGATTGTATCGAGATAGGGCAGAAGCGGCGCAAATACTTCATGGGAGGCATATCCGGTTGTTTCGCAGCATGTATTGAGACCGTTTTCCTTTGCGGCCTTCAGCAGACTCAGCGCGAATCCCGGCTGGGCAAGCATTTCTCCTCCGGAAAGCGTGATGCCGCCTCCGCTTTCTTCATAAAACGGAAGGTCCTGCATTACCACATCCATCACTTCCTGTACGGTTTTCAGTTCACCCTCACTTTTCAATGCTTTCCCGGGGCATTCATGTACGCAGAGGCCGCATCCGGTGCATCTGTTCCGGTCCACGGTGATCCTGCCGTCCTGCAGGCTGACGGCCTGATGCGGACAGACACTTATGCAGTGATGACAGCCGATGCATTTCCTGCTGTCCCACATGATTTCCGCTCTGGCAGTCTGACTCTCCGGATTTGCGCACCATCTGCATCTCAGAGGACATCCTTTCAGGAAAACAACTGTCCTGATGCCGGGACCATCATTGACGGAGAATTTCTGAATGTTGAATACGATGCCGTGATCCTGTTCCATATATGCCACCTCACAGACACAGCATAAAGGATAAAAGGCAGGATGTCAAAGAAAAAGTTACGAACGAAAGCAAAAAGAGTTACAAAAAGAAATTAAAGTGTTGACAATCGCAGATGCCCCCTATATACTGAGCTTGTAACGAAACAATAATAAGTTTCGAATGAAAGAGGTAAGCGGTATGGAAAACAAAGAACACTTCGGATCACTGACAGAAAGAATGCAGGCATTCCGTGAGGAAGTCCTTGATGAAAAACCTTACGTAGATGCGGAACGTGCAGTTCTCGCGACACAGGCATACGAGGAGAATAAAAACCAGCCGCGCGTCATGATGAGAGCGCTGATGCTGAAAAAGATTCTCGAAAACATGACTGTTTATATTGAAGATAAAACACTGCTGGCCGGCAATCAGGCAACCAAAAACAGAAACGCTCCGGTATTCCCGGAATACACACTGGAATTTGTGATCAATGAGCTGGATCTGTTCGAGAAAAGAGACGGTGACGTCTTCTACATCACCGAACAGACAAAGCAGCAGCTGAGATCCATCGCTCCGTTCTGGGAGAACAATAATCTCAGAGCCAGAGGTGAGGCGCTGCTTCCGGATGAAGTATCCGTATTTATGGAAACAGGAGTCTTCGGAATGGAAGGAAAGCTGAATGCGGGCGATGCACATCTGGCTGTGAATTATGAAAAAGTGCTGAAGGAAGGACTGAAGGGATATGAAGAAAGGACAAGAGCCCTGAAGGCAGGTCTTGATCTTGCGGATCCGGAATCCATTGACAAGTATATATTCTACAAGGCAGTCCTGATTGTGATAGAAGCCGTACGCGGATTTGCACAGAGATACAGTGCACTGGCTGCGAAGATGGCAGAAGAGGAAGCCGATCCGGCAAGAAAAGCCGAGCTGGAAGAAATGAGCAGGATCTGTGCGAGAGTTCCATATGAACCGGCCGCATCCTTTAAAGAAGCGGTACAGTCCGTCTGGTTTATCCAGCTGATCCTCCAGATCGAATCCAACGGACATTCACTGAGCTACGGCAGATTTGATCAGTATATGTATCCGTACTTCATCAAGGACCTGAAGAGCGAACGGATTACAAAGGCTGAGGCACTGGAACTTCTGACCTGCCTCTGGATCAAGACGCTTACCATCAATAAAATCAGAAGCCAGGCGCATACGCTCAGCTCTGCCGGATCTCCGATGTATCAGAATGTTACGATCGGAGGACAGACGACGGATAAAAAGGATGCGGTAAATGAACTCAGCTTCCTGGTGCTGCAGTCGGTTGCCCAGACACGTCTGACCCAGCCGAACCTGACTGTCAGATATCATGCGAATCTGAACAAAGAATTCTTTGATGAATGCATCGAAGTCATGAAGCTCGGATTCGGCATGCCGGCCCTCAACAACGATGAAATCATCATTCCGTCTTTTATCAACTGGGGCGTGAAGGAAGAAGACGCCTATAACTACAGCGCCATCGGCTGTGTCGAAACAGCCGTACCCGGCAAATGGGGATACCGCTGCACCGGCATGTCCTATGTCAATTTCCCGAGACTTCTGCTGTGCGCAATGAACAACGGCGTGGATCTGACCAGCGGAAAGAGATTTACAAAGGGCTACGGTTACTTCACCGAATGGAAAGACTTTGATGAACTGATGTCCGTATGGGATAAAACCGTAAGAGAGTTCACAAGATACAGCGTCATTGTGGAAAATGCGATTGATAAGGCAAGCGAACGTGATGTGCCGGATATCCTCTGCTCAGCCCTGACCGATGACTGCATCGGCCGCGGCAAAACAATCAAGGAAGGCGGAGCCGTCTATGACTTCATCTCCGGTCTGCAGGTCGGTATTGCCAACATGGCAGACTCTCTGGAAGCGATCAAAAAGCTGGTTTATACGGAAAAGAAAATCACGCCGGAACAGCTGTGGAATGCAATCCTCGACGACTTCCGGAGCGAAGAAAACAGAAGAATCCAGGATCTCCTGATCGATGCGCCGAAATACGGCAATGACAATGATGAAGTGGATCAGCTGGTTGTCGACGCATATGAAAGCTACCTGGATGAGATCAGAAAGTATCCGAACACAAGACATGCAAGAGGTCCGATCGGCGGCATCCGTTACGGCGGGACATCTTCCATCTCCGCAAATGTCGGGCAGGGAATGGGCACCATGGCAACTCCGGACGGCAGAAATGCCCGTGAGCCTCTGGCAGAAGGATGCTCGCCGGCACACAACGCCGATAAGAACGGTCCGACCGCAGTCTTCAAGTCCATTACAAAACTGCCGACGGAAAAGATTACCGGAGGCGTGCTGCTGAATCAGAAAATGACGCCTCAGATGCTGTCAAGTGAAGAAAACAAGCAGAAGCTGGAAATGCTGCTGAGAGCATTCTTCAACAGACTGCACGGCTATCACGTCCAGTACAATATCGTGTCCAGAGAAACACTTCTGGATGCGCAGGCACATCCGGAGAAGCATAAGGATCTGATCGTCAGAGTAGCCGGATACAGCGCATTCTTCAATGTACTCTCAAGAAAGACACAGGATGACATCATCGGAAGAACTGAACAGTCACTGTAAGAAGAAAGAAGGAAATAACATGAAACTGTTTATTGATGACGCGAATATTGAAGCAATTAAAGAACTGAATGAGTATTATCCCATCGACGGCGTTACAACCAACCCCTCCATTCTTGCAAAAGCGAAGCGTGATCCCCGGGAAACACTGAAGGAAATCCGGGATGTCATCGGAGAGGACAAAATTATCTTTGCCCAGGCTGTGGATCTGAGCTATGAAGGCATGATCAGGGATGCGCATATGATCATGGATCTGCTCGGAAAGAATACCGTGGTCAAGCTGCCTTCCACACCAACCGGTTTCAAGGCAATGGCAGCACTGAAAAAGGAAGGTATTCTGACATGCGGAACAGTGGTCTATACACCGATGCAGGCATATCTTGCCGCAAAGGCGGGAGCTTCCTATGTGGCGCCTTATGTCAACCGTATCGACAATATGGGATATGACGGCGTCGGCGTTGTAAAAAAGATCCAGAACATTTTTGAAAACAACGGCATGAACTGCGAAGTACTGGCAGCTTCCTTCAAGAACAGCATGCAGG
Organism: Erysipelotrichaceae bacterium; assembly: GCA_015058875.1. GTDB lineage: Bacteria > Bacillota_I > Bacilli_A > Erysipelotrichales > Erysipelotrichaceae > Bulleidia. The sequence continues at coordinate 5,152 of SVBN01000047.1, forward strand.
TATTGGAACTGGCTGAATACGGTGTCGGAAACGCCACATGTGCAGCTGATGTCATCAAAGGATTTGTAAAGAATGCTGCGATTGACGGTGCGATTCAGGATTTCGTGAATGACTTTGAAGCACTGACAGGGAAAACATCCATGTCTGAACTGGATTAATAGAAAGAAGGACAACAGAAATGACAAAAATCATCTGCTCGCCGGGAAGCTACATTCAGGGACCCGGTGAAATCAGAAAGCTGGCCGGTTACTACAGCCAGCTCGGCACAAAAGGCGCTTATCTCATCGTTGATGCATTTATTCTCAGAACATACAGGGAAGAAATCGTCTCAAGCTTTGAAGCAGAACACATTCCGTATTCCATCAATGAATTCGACGGAGAATGCTCAATGACTGAAATCAAAAAGCATGTCTCACAGATGGGCGAATGCGATGCTGTATTCGGCATCGGCGGCGGAAAGACACTGGATACCGCGAAGGGTGTTGGAATTGCCTATGGCAGCAGCCCGTGCATCATTGTTCCGACAGCGGCTTCCACTGACGCACCATGTTCCAGACTGGCGGTTCTGTATACGGAAGATCATGCGTTTGATCAGTATATGCCGCTGCACCGGAATCCGGATATGGTCGTTGTAGACACCAATATCATTGCAAAGGCACCGGTACGTTTCCTGATGGCAGGCATCGGAGATGCATTCGCAACATATTACGAAGCTGCGGCCTGCGAAAAGAAAAACGCCGTCACAATGACTGGCGGACATTGCACAAAGGGCGGCATGGCGCTGGCAAAACTCTGCCTCGATACGCTGTATGAAGACGGACTGAAGGCAAAAGCTGCCGCAGAGAGACAGGTCTGCACACAGGCACTGGAAAATGTTGTTGAAGCCAATACATATCTTTCCGGCGTCGGATTTGAAAGCGGCGGTCTGGCGGCTGCCCATGCAATTCACAACGGACTGACAAATCTGGAAGAAACACATAAGTATCTGCATGGAGAAAAGGTGGCGTTCGGAGCACTGACCCAGCTGGTACTGGAAAACAGATCCATGGAAGAAATCGAAAAGGCCGTCAGATTCCTGAAAGCATGTGATCTTCCCGTTACGCTGGCAGATCTCAATCTGCAGGATGCGGACGATGCGAAGCTGATGATCGCGGCTGAAAGCGCATGCGCACCGGATGATACAATGGGCAATATGCCGTTTGAGGTAACTCCCGAAGACGTTCTTTCTGCCATGAAAGCGGCAGATCAGATCGCAAAGCAGTTTTAACCCCACTCCCCGAAGAAGTTCCCTTCTTCTTACGAAGTGTAAAGGAGGGGATGAATTTGTACTGATTATATGCTAAAATATAATCAGTCGTAGAGGTGTGAAATATGGAAAATACTTCGCATAATATCACAATTTTGGACAATAATAACCATTCAGTATTCGCCATGTATTACCACCTTGTTCTCGTCGTGAAATACCGCAGGAAAGTATTCGATGATTCCATTTCCGATTATGCAAGAAACATATTTGTGAAAATCGCTCCTTCCTACAACATTACGCTGCTGGAATGGAATCATGACAGTGATCATGTACATCTTCTCTTCAAGGCACATCCCAACAGTGAACTGTCCAGATTCATCAATGCATATAAGAGCGCATCTTCAAGACTGATCAAGAAAAACTTCCCGGAAGTAAAACAGAAGCTCTGGAAAGAATACTTCTGGAGTCAGAGTTTCTGCCTTCTGACAACCGGAGGAGCACCACTGGAAGTCATAAAGAAGTATATAGAAACACAGGGTGAAAGATGAAAAAGAACAAAGCATACCGGTATCGCATATATCCCGACAAGGCACAGGAAGAACTGCTTCAGAAGACGTTCGGCTGTGCCCGTTTCATATGGAACCGGATGCTTGCGGATATCAAAGATCATTACGAAAAAGAAAAGAAGATGATTGATCCCACGCCTGCAGAGTACAAGAAAGAATATGAATGGCTGAAGGAAGTGGATTCACTTGCACTGGCAAATGTACAGCTGCAGCTGAAGAGAGCTTTTCAGAGTTTCTTCAATGATGAGAAGACAGGGTATCCGAATTTCAAAGCGAAGCATTACTGCAAAAAGAGCTATACAACAAATCTGGTAAACGGGAATATCAGACTGTCTGAAAAGACAATCCGTCTGCCGAAACTCGGAGAGATCAGGATCAGGAAACACAGAGAAGCACCGGAAGAATGGAAGATGAAATCAGTCACCGTGACCCAGGAGCCGACAGGCAGATACTATGCATCGGTACTGTATGAATATGAAAGCCAAGTATCCGTACAGACAGAAGCAGGGAATGTCATCGGACTGGATTATGCCATGAACGGACTGTATGTGGACAGCAATGGATATTGTGCTGAAATGCCTCACTTTCTCAGGCAGAGTGAGAAACGGCTGAAGAAAGCACAGAGGAAACTGTCGAAGAAGTATGTCAAAGGCAGAGAGATACAGTCCAATCGCTATTACAGGCAGAAACTGATTGTGGCAAAGATGCATGAGAAAGTACGGCATCAGAGAGCAGACTGGCTGCATAAGGAGTCACGGAAACTGGTGAATGCATATGACTGCATCGGGATTGAAGATCTCGATATGAAAGCAATGAGTCAGTCACTGCATTTCGGGAAGAGCGTCAGTGATAACGGCTGGGGAATGTTTGTGAACATGCTTGAGTACAAAGCGGAAGAAGCAGGAAAGCATGTGATTAAGGCAGACAGGCTGTTCCCTTCAAGTCAGATGTGTCATGTATGCGGGGGCCTGAATCCTGAGACAAAGGATCTGAGTGTCAGGGAATGGATGTGTCCTGCATGCGGAGCACACCATGACAGGGATCACAATGCGGCAGTCAATCTGAGAAATGAAGCAGTGCATATCCTGATGCAGAATCAGCAGATATCATAAAGAAACCATCAAAGTACCCTGGGGCACAGGGAATCTTATAAGCCCGGGATATCCGGACACAATCGTGTTCCTGGCCGGGAAGCCCCCGCCTCTATGCGTAAGCTTAGGCGGTGGGAGCATGTCACCCTGCAGACGATTCTCGATCCGGGCCGCTTTGCGATCGGCGGAGGCATCAGCGCACAGCCGGTCTTTACGGAAACGATCCGTAAAAAACTGAAGCAGCTGTATGATGCATGCCCTTACGCAATTCCGCATGCGGAAGTTGTTGCCTGTGCATTTCAGAATGATGCCAATCTGATCGGTGCATTAAGCTGCTGGCTGGAAGATTATCGTCAGAAATGAACAGTGCGGATTGTTCTGCATAGTCCTGTATCCCGTGGTGCAGCCCGGCTCTTGATCCGCATTCACATAAGTATTACTTATTCATACAATCTGAAACCGAAATTGTTCCGGAAACGGAACTATTTTATGATGAGGACGGAAAACAGAACGAATGGAAAAGGTGAAAAGATGAGCGACAGGGATGAGATTATTGCCTGCTATGAGGCAATGTATGACGGAGAGATCCGGAAGGATATTGAATATCTCAGACAGTATCTGGATGAATCGTATGTACTTGTGCATATGACCGGGGTCAGGATGACAAGACAGGAATATTTCGATGCAGTCATGGACGGAACTCTGAATTATTACTGGTGCGAACATGAACATGAGCCTGTGACAATCACCGGAAATACGGCGAAGATGCGCGGGGATACAAAGGTTGAGGCTGCGGTATACGGCGGCGGGAAACATGTATGGAGACTGCGTCTGGACTGTGATTTTGTCAAAAAGGAAGGAGTATGGAAGATGACGAAATCTGTCGCTTCCACTTACTGATATGAAAATACTCCTGAAAGGAAAAGAATATACGGTTCAGACCGAAGAAAGCACGGCACTGAAGATGATTGAGGAAATGCTTCCGCTGAAACTGGAAATGAGAAGAAATCATGATGTGGAATTTGTCGGGGGCCTTCCGGAAAAGCCGGTCAATGAAGGCAGGAAGATATCGGAAATCAGAGAGAACGGAGTGTATTACTACGAAGGATGGAATGTGTTCTGTCTGAATTACAGGGATGGAAATATTTCCCCCTATACTATTACATATCTCGGGACAGCAGATGATCCGGAATTATCGGAAGTCCTGAAAAAAGCGGACGATCAGATTGAAATCACAATAAGCAGATAAGGAGAAAAGACAATGAAAGACGTTTTGATTCTGACGGGTGCCGGACAGATCGGCATGGCAATCGCAAGAAGAGTAGGCTTCGGAAAGAAAATCGTGATCGGAGACAAGAATATTCAGAATGCCGAGACAATCGCAAAGATCATGACGGAAGCCGGATTCGACACCTATGCAATGGAAATGGATCTTTCTTCCAGGGAATCGATTCAAAAGCTGATCGCAAAGGCACAGGAATTCGGACCGGTTAAAATGCTGGTCAATGCGGCAGGGGTATCACCGAGTCAGGCGCCGGTGGAAGCTGTTCTGAAGGTTGATCTGTACGGCACGGCTGTACTTCTGGAAGAAGTCGGAAAAGTGATTGCGGAAGGCGGTACGGGAGTAACCATCTCTTCCCAGTCCGGATGGAGAATGCCGGCCCTGACTGCGGAACAGGACAGATATCTTGCCACAGCACCGACGGAGGAGCTTCTGAATCTGGATATTCTGCAGCCGGAAAATGTCAGGGATTCCCTGCATGCCTATCAGCTTGCCAAGCGGTGCAACGAGAAGCGTGTCATGTATGAAGCAGTAAAGTGGGGAGAACGCGGTGCCAGACTGAATGACATCGCCCCGGGCATCATTGTTATCCCGCTTGCGATTGATGAATTCAACGGACCGAGAGGAGATTTCTACAAGAATATGTTCGCGAAGTGTCCTGCCGGCAGACCCGGTACGGCGGACGAGGTCGCAAATGTTGCCGAACTGCTGATGAGTGAGAGAGGCGCATTCATTACCGGCTCCACGATTCTGATTGACGGCGGAGCCACATCTTCCTATTTCTACGGGCCGCTTCAGCCAAAGGAGAACGGATGATGAAAACACTGACGGTATTTCTTTCCATGAAAGGTGAAACTATCGCACCCGGAATGAAGATTGTAAATCTGGAAAAAGGATACACAAATATCGCGGCGGAGTATGTACAGGCCGCTGTCGGAGGGGATCTCTTTGAGATCGAACCTGTGCGCGTATACAATCCGGATCATATGAAAATGATTTATGAGGCAAAAGAAGAATTTGATCGGGACGCCCGTCCGGAAATCAAAGGCTTCCCGGAACATATGGATGAGTATGATCTGATCTTCCTCTGCTTCCCGAACTGGTGGGCGACAATGCCGATGCCGGTCTTCACGTTCCTGGAACATTATGACTGGACAGGAAAGACCATTGCCCCGCTGGTGACAAGCGGCGGAAGCGGATTTGCGAACGCATTGAAGGATCTGGAAAGAATGTGTCCCGGTGCAGTGATTAAAGACGGACTGGAGATCCTGGGACATGAAGTCAGCGCTTCCGAAAAGATCATACAGGAATGGGCGGCAGCGATTGCAGAAGGAGAATAATGAAGAATGAAATACACAAAGCTTGGAAGAACAGGACTTACAGTTTCCAGAATCTGCCTTGGATGCATGTCGTTCGGTGACAGCACAAAGGGCGTCACAACCGGAAAAGGCTGGGCACTGGATGAAGAAAAGAGCAGGGAGATCATACGGCGTGCACTGGATCTCGGCATTAACTTCTTTGATACGGCGGATACATATTCCGGCGGAACAAGTGAAGAATTCACCGGCAGAGCGCTCAGGGATTTTACAAAACGCGATGAAATCGTTCTTGCGACCAAGGTATATTTTCCGGTGGAAAAACAGGGACCGAATCTGCAGGGACTGAGCAGAAAGCATATCATGAGTGCGATTGATGCATCTCTGACAAGACTGGGAACAGACTATGTCGATCTGTATCAGATACACAGATGGGATAAGGAAACACCGATTGAAGAGACAATGGAGGCCCTGAATGATATTGTCCGCTCGGGCAAGGCGAGATATATCGGTGCCTCGTCAATGTATGCCTGGCAGTTTGCCAAGGCACAGCAGATTGCAAAAGAGCATGGCTGGGCTCAGTTCGTGACAATGCAGGATCTGTATAACCTGATCTACCGTGAGGAAGAAAGAGAAATGATTCCTCTATGTGCGGATCAGGGCGTAAGCCAGATTCCCTGGTCACCGCAGGCAAAGGGCAGACTTGCAAGAAAACCCGGAACCGTGACGCAGCGCTATGAAAATGAAGCAGTTGGCAAGCGGTTCTTTCCGGAAGATGAATCCAATCTCGAAATTATTCACAGAGTGGAAAAAGTCTCGGAAGACAAAGGCATCCCGATGGGCCAGGTTGCATTGGCATGGCTGCTTTCCAAACCGACCGTTGCGGCACCGATTGCGGGAGCGACAAAAATCAATCACCTGGAAGAAGCCTGCGGTGCAGTGGACGTGACACTGGCGGCAGAAGAAATCACATATCTGGAAGAAGCATATGTGCCGCATCAGATTACAGGGCATAGCTGAGGAGTGAATATGAAATACAGAGTATTGGGAAAAGACCTGAAAGTGTCTGTGGTCTCCCTCGGCTGCATGGGTATGACGCATGCATATGGTGCACCGTCGGATGAAACGGAAATGATTACACGCATCCGGGAAGCATATGATATCGGCTATACGATGTTTGATACAGCCGAATGCTATACCGGTACAAATCCGGACGGCAGTACGGCATACAATGAGGAACTGGTCGGGAAAGCACTTGCGCCGATCCGTGATCAGGTTGTGATTGCGACAAAGTGCGGTGTATTCTGGGGCCCGGACGGAAAGATGATCCGTGACAGTTCTCCTGCGGCCATCCGCAGGTCCATTGAAGGCTCATTAACCAGACTGAATACGGATCATATCGATCTGTATTACCAGCACAGAATTGATGAGAATGTTACGCCGGAAGAAGTTGCCGAAACAATGAAGGAACTGATGCAGGAAGGCAAGATCACACACTGGGGCATTTCCGAAACCAACGAGGAATATCTCCGCCGCGCGCATGCGGTGTGCCCGGTGACCGCAATTCAGAACCGGTATTCCATGATTGCCCGGGAATATGAACCGATGTTTCCGGTACTGGAAGAACTCAATGTCGGACTGGTCGCATTCAGCCCGCTGGCAAACGGATTCCTTTCCGGTGCATATAAGAAGGAAGATAAATTCACCGATCCTCTCGATTACCGCTCCCATATGAAGCAGTACACGGATGAGGGATTTGATGCATATGCTCAGCTGCTGGAAATGATACGGAATATTGCGGAAGAAAAGAAGACAACGCCGGCTGCCGTATCGCTGGCATGGATGATTGATAAAAAGCCTTATATCGTACCGATTCCGGGTACCAGAAAGACGGAACGGCTGAAGGAAAACGCATCCGGTGCGGATGTGAATCTGAGTGCGGAAGAAATCCGCAGGATGGACGACCTTCTGAATCAGATCTGATATGAATGCTGCGGCAGGGAAAGAATCTCTGCCGCATTTTCTTCTTCGGAATGTTCTTCATCCATCTGCTGACATGAAAATATGAATGCGGGAAAACAAATATCCAATATATATGTTTATAATTGATAGGTAAATCTGACAGAGGAAAATCCGATATGAAACTACTGATTATCAATCCCGGTTCCACATCCACAAAGATCAGCGTCTATGAGGATGAGCAGATGCTGTGTGAGGACAGCATCTTCCATGATGCACCGGAATTATTGAAATACCCGCACGTAAATGACCAGGTTCCCTTCCGGAAACAGGTCATCCTGGACTTCATGAAACAGAACGGTTATTCCCTGCATGACATGGATGTAATTGTCGGCAGGGGCGGCAGCGCAATGCCGGTAAAGTCGGGAATCATTGAGATCAATGATCTTCTCTACAATGATACGAAGGAAGCGAAAGGCGGCAGTGAACATCCGGCAAAGCTGGGCGTCATGCTGGCGTATGAGCTGAGCAGGGAAGGACATCAGAGAGCATTCACCATGGATCCGACCAATGTGGATGAACTTTGCGATGAGGCAAGACTGACCGGCATAAAGGGTCTGTACAGAAACGCCCAGGCACATGTGCTGAACCAGAAGGCGGTAGCCCGGAAGCATTGCGAACTGCATGATATGGACTATGAAAAATGCGATCTCATTGTCTGCCATATTGACGGCGGCATTACCGTCCACGCCCATCACAACGGCAGGATGATCGACGGCAATGTCGGCAGTGGGGGCGACGGTGCATACACTCCGACAAGAATCGGATCCGTACCGGTATTGAAACTGCTGGATTATATTGATGAACACGGAACACAGGAAGTGAGAACCATGTGCTCCAGATCCGGAGGATTTGTTTCCTTTTTCTGCACCAGCAATTTCAAGACTGTTTACGATCTGGTACAGCAGGGAGATCCCAAAGCAGTGCTTGTGTACAATTCCATGATCTACAATATCTGCAAGGAAATCGGAGCCATGGCGGCAGTGCTGAAAGGAAAGGTGGACGGCATCCTGCTGACAGGCGGCCTGGTCATCTATGATGATCTCTGCGATCAGATCAGAGAACGCTGCGGATGGATTTCGGAAATCTTTGTATATCCGGGAGAGCTGGAACAGGAAGCACTGGCAAAAGAGACATTGAAAGCACTGCAGGGAAAACGGAGCATTCATACCTATGACGGTGTTCCTCCGTTTGCCGGATTTGATTTCATTGAAGAATAAAGCGCGGACAGGAAGGGATCATGCTGAAAACAATCAGTGAGAAAAAGGCAGAAGCGATACTGGCAGAGAACAGTCCGTGGATACAGACACTTTCCGAACGGTATCGCATTCCGCAGGCTGTGATTAAAGCGATTCTGTATATGGAAATGACCGGGATGGATATCATGGATCCGATTGCGGATGCAGTGGTGCGCACAGGCCTGTTTTCAAAAAAGGACAGCTCTACCGGTTACGCCCAGATATTCGGATGGGTCGGCATCAAAGCCGTCAATTTCGCGGCAGACAGAGGAATGACAGACTACGAAAAGCTGCATATTCCTTCCGACAGAAGGCTGGATCCCCTCAATCAGGACGATGTCCGTCTGATGTGGAAATATCTGCGCAGTGATAAAAAAGCCAATATGGAAGTCGCTGTACTGAATATGCTGTGTGCGGCGGAAGAGATGACCGGACGCATTGATTTCAGCAGTTACAGTGAAGAGGAACTCAAGCTTGTACTGACCAGATACAATGCCGATACGGATCATATAACCGGATATGGAGAAGAGGCCTACCGCCATTATCTGCGGTATCTGGAATCTGAAAAGAAAGAATCGGTGTAATACAACAGCTGACTGCAATAAAAAACAGAGTATCTGATGCTGAATCAGATGCTCTGAATGCAAAGGAGGCACAGCAGATGTGCAGTATCTGCCGGGGTGTCTCTTTTTATTACTGTACTTTCCGGAGCCGGATGATGTTTTTAGGGTTCCATACATTGGAACTGATATAGAGGTTTCCTTCTGGATCAGGAGTAAGACCATGGCATCTCATAAATGACTTCGGTGCACCAATCTGTCCGACAGGTTCCAGTGTTTCAAGATCGAATGCTGAAATACCGCCGTCAAGTTCACCGATATAGAGATATTTTCCATCGGTGCATGTTCTGCCGATACGAGTCAGGTTTCCGTAAGCTGCCGCCAGCAGTTCACCGTTTCTGGAAAATGCCTGTACGCGCATATTTTCGCGGTCTGTCACCCAGAGCCGGTCGAATCTGTCAAGCAGTACTGCGTGTACAACCCGGAATGCACCGAATTCTTTGCCGGGTTCGCCCCATGACTGAATCAGTTCGCCGTCTTTATTAAAGCGGTGGACGGCACAGTTTCCGTATCCGTCTGCGGCATAGTATTCTCCGTCCGGAACCTGGATGAAATCACAGGGACGGTTGAACGGTCCGCCGCGTCTGACGACACTTTGGATTCTGGCGTTGGCTTCCGGCTTTTTGCTGTAAGGAGTTTCCTCCGGAACTCTGCCTGTCGGCTCCATGGTCTTCCAGGCATCAAAATCATAGCCGCTGTCGGAAGGGACTCCGGGAGTACCCCAGGTGCGCAGAAGGTTTCCTTCTTTGTCGATTTCATGAACAACATGATCATTTTTGGAAGCATCCGCAACCAGAAGTGTTCCGTTCAGTGATTCGGCAATACTGTGGGATTTTCCGAAGCGGGTCGCGGTCAGAGCTTTGATAAAGTTTCCTTCTTTATCGATTACTGCAACGGGATATTCCTTTTTTCCTGTTGCGGCATACAGGAAACCGTCGGAAGCCCAGACTGCGTTGTTTGAAGCGTTGGGCATTTCTTCACTGTCCCATTTCAGCCAGTCTTTTTCGATTTCGTAAGTATTTGCGCCAAGCGTAACCAATGTCTCGCCGATGTAATTTCTTTCACCTGTGAAAACGATGTGCTTCATATAGTTATTTCTCCTTTTTGTGTACGGTATCATCCGGATCCTGAAGGGATCTGCCGTTTCAGTTTGTTCAGGGCTGCATTTCCGATTCATCCCGGCAGCCGCGGAGGCTCCGGTGCATGATACAGCTTTATAAAGAGCCGGATAATACCGTGAGATATTATCCGGCTGAGAGGGGAAACGCGGATTATCCGCCGATAACAGGTACACCCAGGATGAAGCAGATTGCCAGCTGGATGACGAGATAAAGGAAGAGTCTCGGGAAGCAGAACTTAATGACGTCCTTAATGTCACGGCCGAGCATGCCGCAGGCCAGATGGTTGACTGCAGATACCGGTGTGATGAAGCCGAATGCGTTCTGTGTGATGATCAGGGTTGTGATTGTGGAAATTGCAGGAACTCCGATCTTGGAAGCAACTTCGACCAGCAGACCGCAGAAGCCATAGTAGTAAGCCTGGGAACCCAGAGCGATGGACATCGGTACGCAGATCAGACCGATGACTGCATTGTAGATTCCGTGCAGTGTCTGCGGGATCAGTGTAACAACGAATGTTGCCATATCTGTCAGCATGCCGGATTCTCTTGTGACACCGACGAATACGCCTGCGCAGAGCATGATCGCAATGATCGGATAGCAGTTCGGAGCGCACATTTTCAGGGCATTCTGCTTGTCTTTGTTTGTCGGATAGTTGATCAGAAGAGCGATGGAGAAGGCAACCATGAATACGAAGTATGCAGGCAGCTTGTCAAGGAATACGAAGACGAGAGCAACGATTGTTGTGATCAGGTTTGCGTAATATTTCCAGTCGAGTTCGACATCCTGGAGTTCGGCGCCCTTCTTGGCATTTCCGCCGTCCATCAGTGCGGAGTATTCGGCATCCATTGCGTCGATTTCTTCCTGGCTCATGCTGTTGATGCGCTTCTGCTCTGTTCTGGAATAGAGAACAACGATCAGAACGATGTTTACAAGGAATCCGATAACCATGGAAGGAACGATGCTGTTGAAGATGACGCCGATATCTGTGCCGGTTGTAGCGGACAGACCGATCGGACCGCCTGCCATCGGCAGCATGTTCATGACTGCGACTGCGGAACCGATGCAGAGAAACATATATTCAACCTTGATGTGCATCTTTCTGTAGATCGGCAGCATCATCGGGATGGTGAGCAGGATTGTGGATGTTGTACCGGTATCAACGTGACCTACTGTTGCGACCAGGTATGTTATCAGCATGACGATCATGACATTCTTTGTGAACTTGGAAAGGAATGCGACGATCGGATCAAATGTACCCTTGGAAGTCTGAACAGTGAAGAAGGCTGTACCGAAGGCGGCCATACCGACAGATGATGTGACGGTGCCGACGCCGGTTGTAACGTAGCCCTTTATAACGTTGATCAGTGAACTTCCTTCAGGAACTGCAAGATTTCCGGTAAGACCGGCAACCAGTGCGCCGGCGAGGGAAATGAGAATGAATGCGACTGCCGGAATGGTTTTTCCGGAAAGCAGAACTCCGATCAGGCCGAAGACCATCACGAAGCCGATGATAACCAATGCTGTGTTATACATGTTTCCTCCAATTCAGATAATGTTTTATATATGTACGTTTGATTTTTGATAAGATAATTCCGGACAGTATGACATACCGGTTCAGCCACGAACATTTGTCTTCTGTCCTTTTTATTTGTCCGGAATGATCAGCTGCAGATCCCCTCAGTTGCTGTCCCCATCACTCCTTTCGTCATCTTCTGAGTTACCTTTTATAGAAATCGATGTACTGAACACCGAGTTCTGCCAGTTCCTTATCGTATTTTTCTTCTTCCTTCCGGTTGATCTCTTCCAGGTCGCCGGTTTCACGGTCCCTGATCTTCTGTACTTCGGAAGCGTGTTTTTTAATGGCGATTTCAGCCAGCTCTTCCGCATATTCCGGATGGATGACCACAACACCGTCCGCGTCGCCCAGGATAATATCGCCGGGGAACACGACCTGTCCGCAGCATGCGATCGGTACGTTGATTTCACCGGGACCGTGCTTGTAGGGACCCTGAGGCGTGACTGCTGTTGCGTAGACCGGCATACTGAGATTGGCAATTGCGTCTGTGTCACGGATCGCACCGTCGATAATGACGCCGGCAATTCCTCTTCTTGCCGCAAGGTCGAACATCATTTCACCCGCGAGGGAACGGTCTTTGCAGCCTTCGCCGTCAACGACAACGACATCGCCGGGCTTTGCCATGTTCAGCGCCTTATGAAGAATCATGTTGTCTCCGCAGGGTGCCTTGACCGTCAGGGCTACTCCGAGCAGAGGTTTGTCATTGAAGGGACGCAGCTCGCTTCTCATGCAGGACAGACGGTTGACCATGTCGCCGACGTTGCTGGCGGGGAGCCCTCTGAATTTTTCAACAAGCTCCACCGGGGGACGTTCGAAATCTTTGAAGATTCTGAAGCCGATTTTGTCTTTCATATTGATTCACTCCTTTGTAAGTGCTTACGCCCATATATATTGCAAAAACCGTGCCACACTGAAATGTGTGAGAAAATACGTAAATAATGTGTGATTTTCACCTTTTCATTACAAACGAAGTATTTCATAATGAAATAGTGAAACGTTAATGTAATGAAATACGGGGCATGTTCTGCGGTAAAGAGGTTTTATGAACGGGAAAATTCTGATTTTGTTTGAAGGACAATATCATCTGGATCAGCTGCCGGGGATTCTTTCCGAATGCGGAAGAGATTATCAGTACGCCGGTGCTTTCCGGAATAATGAGGAAATGCTTGAGTATGTACAGAATGCAATCCGGCAGGGGACGGAAATCGTTGTGACTTCAGGAGGGTATTTTGATTATCTGTTCGAACGGCTGAGTATTCCCCTGATTAAAGTACGCAGAAGCTTTGCGACGATTGCACTTGTCACAAAATGGGCAAGAAAGCGTTCTGACCATGTGGGATTTCTTGCCCGTCAGGGGATTCTGTTTGACTCTGCCCGCAAATATAAAGAGGAATTTGATGACCCGATTGTTCTGGAAACTTTTTCCAACGATGCCGAACTTCATGAAAAACTGAAGAAACTGAAAGAAATGGGAATCGAGGTGCTGATTGTCGGAAGCCGCGGTTCGGTTGCGGCTCCGCAGTATGGATTTGACTGTATTGTTGTGCCGTTTGAAAAACAGGATATAACGGAAGCGGTATTTGAAGCGGAAAGAGTTCTCAAATACATGGAATTGTCCAGGACATCCCTGAATCTGATGAGACTGATTCAGAACACGGTGAATGAAGGGATTGCGGCTGTCAATGATGAGAACAGAATCACGGAGATTAACAACTACGGTCTGCAGCTCCTCAGAGAGAAACGCGAAAACATTTCCGGAAGTCTGATATCCGAAACATCATTGGCACCGATTGAGAAACTGGAGGCGTTTCAGAAACACCGCAGTTCACTTGCGGAACTGATTACAGTGAATGATGAACTGCTTTCGGTTAATCTGATCCCTGCGGAGGGCGGGGAGTCGGGAAGGATGATGGTCATCTCTTTCTCCTCTGTCCGTCAGGTACAGAGCAGCGAAAGAAAACTGCAGGAACGTCTGAATCACAAGGGACATAAAGCGGTATATTCCTTTAAAGATATCATCGGCAGCAGCGCCGCATTGAAAAACACAATTGAAACAGCGCGCCGTTATGCCAGAGTGGACAGTTCGATTCTGATATCTGCGGAAACAGGATGCGGCAAGGAAATGTTTGCACAGTCCATTCATCAGGCATCCAGAAGAAGAAACGGTCCGTTTGTTGTCGTCAACTGTGCGGCCCTGCCGGAGAACCTGCTGGAAAGCTCACTGTTCGGATATGAAAAAGGAGCGTTTACAGGTGCCGCAAAAGAAGGCAGACAGGGATCGTTCCTGATGGCAAACGGCGGAACCATCTTCCTGGATGAAGTGAGTGAAATGCCGCTCAGTCTGCAGGCAAGATTCCTGCGTGTCCTGCAGGAAAAAGAAATCGTGCCGCTGGGATCCGATGAAGTGATTTCTGTCGATGTCCGGGTACTGGCTGCCACCAACAGGGATATGCAGAAACTGATCGAAGAAGGAAGCTTCCGGAGAGATCTGTATTATCGTCTGGCTGTTCTGCAGCTGGACATTCCGAATCTGAATGAGAGGAAAGAGGATATTCCCGAACTGGTCAGATACTTCTTTTATAAGCGTGCAAATGATCTCGGACTGATCTGTCCGGAAATCACGGACGAAGCCCTGAATTATCTCCGGAGTCTGGAATATTCGGGCAATATCCGGCAGCTTCAGAATCTGACGGAGCGGATCCTGGTGCTTCATGACGGCGCTGACCCTGTTTCCCTGGATCTTGTCAGGACAGTGACCTCGCGGGAAAGAACTTCAGCGAAACCGGAAGTACGGATCTATTCAAAACGCAATGAAAAGGAAGAAATCCTTGAAGCGCTGAAACAATGTGACAACAACCGGACAAGAGCTGCCGAGCTGCTGGGATTCAGTACGGTAACATTATGGAGAAAGATGAAAAAATACGGCTTGGATTAACCGTATTTTTTTCGGACCCGGTATCCGGGAATTCCCGAAGCAGCACGGTATTTTGCGACCGTCCTTCTTGCGGCAATTATATTCATACTTTTCAGCCTGCGGCTGATTTCATCATCACTCAAAGGATTGTACGGATCTTCTTTTCTGATCATGGAGACAATCAGACTGCGGATATCGGTTCTGACAGGCTGATTCTCTTTTCCCTGCACAAAGAAGTATTTCAGAGGGTAGATCCCGTGTTCACATTGAAGATATTTTCCGCTGACAGCCCTGGAAATCGTGGATACATGCACGTGAAGATCATCAGCGGCTTCCTGCATCCTCAGGGAAGAAAGGTGACCTTCCCCTAAAGTAAAGAAGTCCATCTGTCTGCTGAGAATCAGCTCTGCCAGTCCGTTCAGAAGCTGTTCTCTCTGCGCTATGGATCTCTGCATAAGCCGGATTCTCTGCATTTTGTCCTTCATGTATGCTTTTTCTTCTGATCCGGCCGAACGGTACATGGAACGGTATTCCTCCTGAATACGGATCTGCCGGTAAAGGTGTGTATTGAAACGGACTTCAAAACCTGTATCTGTCAGATCAATAAAGATATCCGGTATAATCGGGATTTCTTTTTCATGAGAGACAAAGCCGCTGCCGGGGCGCGGATTGAGCGACCGTATGACAGAAACGTATTCCCGGATGTCTTCATCATCGCAGTCCAGTAGTTCCCGGAGTTTCCTTATTTTATTTTCGGCAAGCAGCGGAAGTCCTTTCCTTACGAACAGATACAGTTTCGGATCATCGTATTTCTGCCGCTTCAGCTGGATCTCCAGGCATTCCGCAAGATCGAACGCACCGATACCCGCCGGTTCCAGGGACCGGATCAGCCGAATTAACCGGAGGATGACATCCTGCCGGACATTGAGAAAAGCAGCTGTTTCCGGAATATTAATATTCAGATATCCGTTATGATCGATCGATGAGATCAGAAAATCCAGAACAAACTGTTCTCTGGCAGACAGTGTCTGCATGATCTGGGCATTCAGATAATCCGACAGCTGTTCTCCGCTTTCCGTGTCCGGTATGTCATCGGAAACAGCATCATGATCTGTCTGCGTGCGGCGGGAATGATATTCGGGATCTTCAATAAATTCCAGAAGGGGGTTGGTTTCCGATTCATTCTGCAGAAAAACATCCAGTTCCGAAGCGCTCATCTGAAGCAGCCGGTTTGTCTGGATGACTCTCTGCGAGGTTGTCTGGATCTGTCTGACCGATAATTCCTGTGCCATCTTCTGCTTTATCGTAACAGATACAGTCTGATTGTATATCTGAAACGCTTTATTTTAATCATGGAAACAAATGGTTTCCGGAAGCGAAACTTACCGATTCTTCTGTTCTCTGCAATGACAAGTTAAAGTTTTATCAAGCAAAGAAAACAGGAGGATCTGAATATGAAAACAGCTGCAGTTATCGGACTCGGAGCTATGGGCTTCGGAGTTGCGAAGAATCTGATGAAAGAATGCACAGTAAAGGGATATGACATTGTACCGCAGGCAGTGGAACGGTTTGTCAATGCCGGCGGAACCGGTTGCTCCAGCCCGGCAGATGCCGCGGAAGGCGCGGACGCTGTATTTGTTATCGTCATGAACGGACAGCAGGCCCATGATGTTATCTTCGGTAAAAACGGCATGGCTGAAACATTGAAGGAAGGCGCTGTCATTGTGCTGAATTCATCTATCGGTGCTGAATCCGCAAAACAGCTGGCGGAAGAAGTCAAAGGCAATCGTTTTACGCTTGTTGACTGCCCGATGACCGGAGGATCATTCGGAGCTGATGCCGGAACATTGACTCTGATGGTTTCCGGTGAAGAAAGCGAATATGAAAAAGTAAAGGATATGCTCGGACTGATCTCCAAAAAGGTCTATTACGTCGGCAGTGAGGTGGGCCTCGGTCAGACGGTAAAGAGCTGTCTGCAGGCAATGGTAGCCAACACATGCACAGCCGCGGTGGAAAGCCTTCTGCTCGGTACAAAAGCAGGACTGGATCCGGAACTGCTGGCAGGCGTTATCAGTGATTCCGTTGTCGGATCAGGCTGGTTCCGTCATTTCTCTGACAAGCTGATCAGCCGTGATTTTGAAGCAGGAAGCGCAAAGATAACAACGCTCTATAAGGATGTCAACATCACGCTGGAACTTGCCCACCAGGTTCATGTACCCATGAACGCGACATCCCATACATTCGAGCTGTTCCAGACAGCGTTCGGCAGATTCCCGAAAGAAGATGTCTGGTCCATTGCCAAGCTGTACGAAGCACAGGCAGATGCTGTTGTGGAAAAGAAGTAAGGGAGAACAAATATGGTGCGCCAGTTCGGTGCATTCAATATAGTCGGGTGAAACTCCCGACCCGGTAATCCGTAGCGAGGAGCCGGTATCCAGCCTTGGAGCCGAAGCCGTGAGGTTAGGTTTAAGCGTAGGCAGGAAAGACTCAGAGCCCTAAAGCGAAAGCCTGAATCAATTTAGCGTCGTTAGTCTCGACAAAGCGGTGGGCGAGACACTCATATTTGTCGCAGCCAACACAAACCGTTCGCTAT
>SVBN01000048.1 GCA_015058875.1 Erysipelotrichaceae bacterium
CGCAACAGATCAGGGAACCTGTCAGTGCCTGAGCTAACATGTGGTCAGAAGTTCTGACCGTGATGAACTCTGGAAAAGCAGATATCTTCCTGAGAACCCCGTGACTTCAGTCATCGGGAGCAGTCAGATTCTTTGATATCCGGTCCTCCAAAGCACAGCAGTACGACTTCTGCATGGATCTGGGAAACGGAAAGAAACTTACATGCTGCGGGGATGAACCGTATGCGGAATGCGAGCGGGTATATGCAGAAAACAGCGAATGGCTCCTGCATGAAGCATTCTGTCTGTACAGTGAACGGGATATCTTTGATCCGTATGAAAAGCATCACTCCACGGTAAAGGATGCCTGTGAGCTGGCAGAAAAGCTGCATGTGAAGAACCTGCTGCTGTACCATACCGAAGATAAAAATATCAGCGTCAGAAAACAGCACTATACGGAAGAAGGAAAGCAGTACTACCACGGGAATCTGCTGATCCCGGATGATCTGGAAGCGCTGGAACTGTAAACAGTACGGATTCTTCAGCTGTACAGAGAATGTGTTCTGTGCATGGAAGAGAATACAGAGATCCAACGGGATCGGGTGAGGCATATGGAACGTCTTGAACAGTTTGAGAAAATGCTTGCGGACATCCTGGAACAATCGGAACGGGAAAACAGAAAGATGGAAGAGCTGAAAGCTGCCGGGAAGGAAAAGACAGCGACCTATAAGCAGTACTTCAGTAACCGTCTGTTTCTGAAGATGATGATTGACAGATACAGAAAATACGGACTGATTGAATAAAGGAGCAGCTGTAGTTTCTTTTATACGGTTTCTTTCAATTGATTTGTCTGAATGGGATAAAACGATAAGCCTGATTTTGTGCGGCTTTTGTTATTCGAAGCCCGATAATGGCAGGGATGCATAATGCACAGCAGCCGCTGATTCATCTGAACCGGCGGCTGCATCTTTTTCTCTTATCTGTTTTCGTTGATTGTGTTTATTCAACCGGAATGGAATACAAATCTGTTGTCTTTATAAGCTGGTCATTCTCATCATAGAAACTGAAAGCAATTTTTATATCTTCAACAGATTCAATATTGTTTTCTTCCAGCATGTACATGCCTAGCATATTAAGCAATGCCATTCTGCCGGACGGTATTTCTGCATAGTCTCCATCCAGTTTAATATCGTTCACGATGAAACTGGCAGTGTCGACTGTCAGTGTCTGAGAACCGTTGTTTTCAACAAAGCAGATTACACGGGAATCTTTATCTGTGCTCATATATCTGCCGACAATACGAAGACCGTCTTCATTGTACAGTTCCAGTCCTTCATCATATCTGATCAGACCCGTTGGCTCCAGCGGGTTTAATGCAATTTCAAGCTCCGGCGTATCCAGGAATACAGTGGAGCTTTCCGCATCTTCATCAAAAATACGGTATCGGACACTGAACTGTTCGGCATTTTCGAGCTTCAAACCGTAAGCAGTCAATCCGGAAGGCAGATTACGCTGCCTTATAACTAATGTGCCCTTGCTGTTGTCGGCAGGAATATCACAGCCTTCATGATTATTGCATGCATAATTGTTTATATACATATCCAGCGGCAAAGCTCTCAGATTCTTTCCGGTGCTGTTGTCAAATCTGATCTGGATGGCGGGATCGCCGGACTGTTCCTTATAGGAGGCAGTGATCTTCAGTCCTTCCTGATCAAAGAGAACCTGTTCTTCCAGGAACGGAGTTCCTTTGTCTTTGGAAGACTTCTTTTCGGATTTTGTTTCTGCAGGTTCGGATACTGCTGTTTCCGCTGCAGGCTGATTGTCAGAAGAAGATGATGATTCTGTGCTGCTGCCGCACGCACTCAGGCAGAATACGAGCAGTGCCGCGGTCAGTTTTGTCAGTGTTTTCATAAGTTTTGATATTTCCTCCGGATTTTGAATCCATATAATACCTAGGATCCTATAGCAATAATTTTACGGCTTTGCTTATTTTTAAAAAAAGTGGCATTCAGGAGTGGCGTGCATTAATCTGCTTTTTATGCAATGGGGAAGATCATAAGTGATGCATCTTCAAACAGAACAGATTTACAATATGGTTAACATTCAGTTAAGAAGTAAATGAAAAACAGGAAAAGGAGAATATGACTATGATTAAAATCTACGGAATGCCGACATGCCCTTACTGCGATTATGTGCATGAACAGGTAAAGGGAAGAGAAGATGAATTTGAATACATCAATATCGGTGAAAACATCCGCAACATGGGCGCATTTATCAGAATGCGTGATACAAACCCTGTCTTTGATCATCTGAAGGCGATCGGTGATGTAGGCATCCCTGCATTCGTATTTGAAGACGGAAGGGTATCCACCGATCCGGCGGATGCGGGACTGGTTGAATACGGTACTGCAAACGCATGTTCCATTGAAGATCACAAGAGCGGAAGAAAAGGCTGCTGAAACGTGCAGACAATCTATCTTGCCGGAGGATGCTTCTGGGGCGTACAGAAATTCTTTGACCAGTTTGAAGGCGTTCTTTCCACGGAAACAGGCTATGCCAATGGTCCGGACGGTGCGGTAAGCTATCATGATGTATGCAGAAGCAGCGGCCATGCCGAGACCGTCAGGATTGACTACAATCCCGATGTCATCTCCCTGACATCACTGCTGGAATACTACTTCATGATCATCGACCCGCTGTCTCTCAACAGACAGGGCAATGACCGGGGCATCCAGTACCGGACCGGTATCTACTGGACACAGGAAAGCCAGCTTCCGGAAATTGAAATAGTATACCGCAGAGAAGAAGAAAAGGCAGGAAGCAAGCTTGCGGTGGAAGTCGGAGTTCTGCAGAATTTTTGCCGTGCCGAAGAATACCACCAGAAATATCTGGACCGGAATCCCGGAGGATACTGCCATATTCCTTCCTCCATGTTTCATCTTCAGAAAAAGAAATATGCGGAAAATGAAGAACAGCTGCGTGCACGCATCGGTGATCTGGCATATGAAGTAACGCAGCATTCTGCCACCGAATATCCCTTTACCGGGAAGTATGATGACTTCTTTGAGAAAGGCCTTTACGTGGATGTGGTCAGCGGTGAAGTGCTGTTTACATCCATGGACAAATACAATTCCGGATGCGGATGGCCTGCATTTACCAAACCTGTAAAGGCAGATAAGGTATCCGAGCATACGGACTTCAGCCACGGAATGATCCGTACGGAAGTACGCAGCCGACGTGCAGACTCGCATCTCGGTCATGTATTCCATGACGGTCCGAAAGAAACCGGCGGACTGCGCTACTGCATCAATTCCGCAGCACTGCGTTTTATTCCCTATGCAGAGCTGGAAGAACAGGGATATGTGGAATATATCCGGCTGTTCAATGAATGAATACGGACAGATGATCCGATATGATCCTTCTGAAAAGAACTTCCTGAAATGTCGCTTTCACGGCGACTTTTCTTTTTCCCCGGAACAGTATCATGAAGCTGTAAAGATTACGGAGGAAAAGAATATGCCTTTCAGAATGATACGAGCAGATATTATAACCATTTATTAACGGTTCTGGTGCATCTCGGATATCTTGCCTATGATGAGATGAAGCGGACAGTCCGGATACCGAATCTGGAGATTCGGCAGAATTTCCTGCGTGCAATTAAGACGGGAACCAGCCGGGACTTCATTGACCGTATTAAACGAAGCGATGCCGTGATTGAGGCTACAATACACAGGGATGAGACCCGTCTGGCAGAACTGATACAGGAAGTGCATGACAACCGTCCGCCGAGATATTACAACAATGAACAGGCACTGAGATATGTGATATTGAATGCCTATGACTATACGCCGATGTGCTGGTATACGGTATTTGAAGAACTCTCATCGGGACAGGGTTTCAGTGATATGATGTTAATTCCTCAGAAGGGAACAGGAAAGCCTGCGCTGATCATTGAGCTGAAATATGATCAGAGTCCTGAAAAAGCGATTGAGCAGATCAGAGACAAGCATTACATGTCATACCTTGAGAAACAGCATTATTCCGGAGAAGTGTATCTGATCGGTATCGGGTATGATTCAAAGAAGAAAGAACATGCCTGCAGAATTGTGCCGGAAATAATCTGAAAATGCTGCGCTCGTAAAAAGCAATCAATACGAAAGCACCGGGTCTGAATTGCCGGCGTTTTCTGTGTGCATTTGTATTTTCTGAAGTACAGACAAACCCCTTATCCTGTTATACTGAAATCACACATGCCGGCAGACAGAAGAAAAGGTAAGTATATGCATCAGATTTTGAAGGAAACACCCGGGAAAGAAGAATATATTGAATTCCTGAAGCACAGTGATCTCGGATCACAGTATCCCGGGGAAAACTTTGATGAGCGGATTGAACGGCTGTTAAGTCATGCCAATGTCAGCCTGGTTTGCCGGAACGAAGAAAACCGGATCATCGGCGTACTGCTTGGCTTATCCGATTATGCCTACTGGTTGTTTGTTACGGATCTCGGCGTGGACAGAGAATATGAGCGGCAGGGCATCGGCAGGCAGCTGATGCAGGAAGCCCATGAGATGTGCGGAGGGAAATCTGAGATTGCCGTGTATCTTGTGGCCAATGAAAAGGCTATACCGTTCTACGAAAAGCTTGGCATGAAAAAAGCGGAAGATGTCATGGAATACAATCATATTGCCTGGACGCCGTATAAGGTGAAATAAGATATTCTGATCTGCATGCATAAACGGCTTAAGGAGTACTTCTGTACTGTCCATAAGCCGTTTTTGATTTTCCGAACAGATGAAACGGCATCTGAAGCAGGCCCGGACACACCTGCAACTGCCGGTTGACAGATTTCCATGCCCGGATGGCAGTATTGCGTCTGTATTATGCCTATACTGAAAGTGTCCGGGGAGGAAAAGAAAATGAAATTATCAGATCGGATTCTGGAATTAAGAAGACAGAAGGGGATATCCCAGGAAGAACTGGCAGATCAGCTCGGCGTCAGCCGGCAGGCAGTATCCAAATGGGAAAGCGAACAGAGCACGCCGGATATCGATAAGATCATCCTGATGAGCGAATACTTCGGCACAACGACAGATTATCTGCTCAAAGGGATCGAGCCTGCCGCACAGAACACCAGGGAGAAAAGAACCGGCAATGCAGTATCGGTAACGGCGTCTTACATGGTATGGATCGGACTGATCTCATCCTGTGTGATATGGTATGAAAACCAGAATGCATTTGCCGTGATGAACGGGTTCATATGGATGATCGGCGGATATACGGTTCTGCGGATTGTGGCAATGAATCATCTGACCCAAAGGGATGCCATGACCCGCTTCTTTATGAGTACATTGCCGGCCATGAGTTTCTTTCTGCTGTCCGTCATATACAACATCCTGTTTTACAGGATTCCGGCCCCTTATCCGCTGGTATCCCAGCCGTTTTACAGACTGTTTGTTTTTGCGGCAGTCTGGCTTACGGCAAATACGGCAGGCTTCGGTTATCTGAAACAGGCAGCGGGATCAGAAAGATAAGTATTTCCGAAGAGGAAAACAGATACAACAGAGATTGCGGAAGGGGGAGTCTGCTATGAAGCGGGGATTTGTCACAGTATTCATAATCATTACGGTACTGCTTGCAGGATGCGCCGCACCGGCAGAACCGGCAGCGGAAGAAGCAGAGCAGACAGCAGAAACAGAAGAAATCATTTTTCGGGATAACGGTCTTCCTGTGCTTTCTCTTCAGATCGATCCGCAGGAATTTATCAATGTCAATGAAAGTGAGGACCACAGCTGCCGGGCCAAAGGTGCGTCCATCACCGCAAACATCAGGATCATCGTCGAATAAACCGGAAGAAAAACGCCTCTGAAGGGATAGACCTCAGAGGCATTTTCATAACGCTATTGTTCACTGACAGTATTCAGCACGTATTGGTAAAAGGCTTCGGCTGTATCGGGAAGAGGATCATCCGCCCGTTTCCCGATGCAGATATCCCCGAGGAATCCCGTGCCCGTAACCGGTACGGCGGAAAAGTCCGTACCGTGGAGTTCGGGATTGTTCAGTACGATGCCGCATCCAAGTCCCGCCCGGACCATGCCGAGAATTGCCCGGTCTTCATCGGCTTCACTGACGATTCTGACATGGGTATCGGTTCGCTGGTAGATTTCCGTCATGATCCGGTGGAAGGCAGTATTCCGGCTGTGGGCGATAAATGATTCTCCGTTCAGCTCACGGATATCAATGCTTTTGCGGTTTGCCAGATGATGATTCTTCGGAAGCAGGAGGACAGGTTCACGCCGCAGCAGCGTCTGCTGGGTGATTCTGGGATCATCAAGATAGGAGCTCAGAATCACATCCACATTCCCGTTCAGCAGTTCCTGTCCGAGGGCGTCCGAAGTATCGTTGATGCAGGAAAAGAAGATATCTTTCCTGTACTGTTTCCGAAATCCTTTCATCCATTCCGGGACGGCGTCATAGGATACCGACATGACATAGCCAAGCCGCAGGACATGATCCGAATCCGCCATTTCATAGCTCAGCATCAGCTCTCCCTGGCTCAGCTCCTTCAATGCCCGGCTGACATATTCAAGATATCTTGTGCCCTGGACGGTAAGCCGGACCCCGCGTCCTTTTTTCTCAAACAGCTGCACGCCGAGATCCACTTCGAGATTATGGATCGCATTTGACAGGGAAGGCTGGGTAATATGGAGCTGATGCGCCGCCCTGCGGTAGTTTTCTGTTTCGGCAAGCGTCCGGAAATACAGCAGATGATTATAATTCATGGTATTCCTCCGACTGATAGCCTCAGGCTATCAATTCATGCGTAATAACAATCATTATAATAGCTTTTGCAATGCTAGAATGCAATTATCCAAACGGAGGAAAGAAAATGAAGATCAGAAAGGCTTTACAGGCTGCCGCAGTCATCATGGCCACAGCCCTGGCAGGATGCAGTGCAGCACCGCAGCCCGCCGCAACCGCAGAGCCGACAGCGGAAGCATCCGGAATCTATACGCCCGGTACTTACACAGCGGTTTCTGCAGGACGCAACGCTGATATCAAGGTAGAAGTGACATTCAGCGCTGATGCAATCGAAGATGTCAAAATCACCGAACATTCCGAAACAGACGGCATCGGTACAAACGCGACCGATACCATTCCGGGAAAGATTGTGGAAACACAGTCCCTCGGCATTGACGCCGTTGCCGGCGCAACGATCACATCCGATGCGATTATTGCGGCTGTGGCTGACTGCGTTACACAGGCAGGCGGAGATCCGGAAGAATTGAAGAATGTCGAAGTCGCAAAGAGCGAACCGACCGAAGAAAAGACCCTGGATACAGATCTGGTCATTGTCGGCGGAGGCGGCGCAGGCATGACTGCCGCAATCCGTGCAAGAGAACTCGGACTGGAAGTTGTTCTGCTTGAAAAGATGCCGTTCATGGGCGGCGCGCTGTCCATTTCCGGCGGAAACCAGGTTGTCATGGGATCCCAGATGCAGAAGGATCTCGGCGTGACCGACGACTCCAGCGAAAGCATGGTTGCTGACTTCATGGCAAACGGCGCGAACCTGAACGTTCCCGAACTGATTCAGCTGTATGCCGACAATGTCGGTGAGACCAGCGACTGGCTCCAGGCAAACGGCATTACATACAATCTCGAAGGCGGCCTGCATAAGCTGGCTGAATACTCCCACGACCGTGAGCTTGCCTACACAGGCGGCGGCGCCGGTGCCGGCGAAGCGCTGCGTACGGCAGTCAACGATGGCGGTACAACCGTACTTCTGAACACCCGTGCATCCGAACTGCTCACAGACGGCGAAGGCAATGTCACAGGCGTTGTCGCTGCAGATGATACAGTGAAATACACAGTGAACGCAAAGGCAGTTCTGCTTGCCACAGGCGGCTATGGCTACAACAAGGATCTGCTGGAAGGCGATATGAAGAATGCGCTGTACTACGGTCCTGTATCTTCCACAGGCGACGGTCTTCTGATGGCAACAGCTGAAGGCGTCAATGCCGATACCAGACTGCTGGAATACGGCAAGCGTTATCCGAACGGAATCGAAGTATCCGAAGGCATCGCAAAGTCCACCATCAACGGCAACATCCCGGCATGGAAGATGAGCGCCATCCTCGTAAACAAAGAGGGCAAGCGCGTTGTCAACGAAAAGGCAAGCAACAGAACCATCCTCGAAGCAGAACTCGAACAGACAGGCCAGCAGCTCTATCTGGTCATGGATCAGGCAACATTCGATGTATGGAAGGACGCCCTGGGCTACAGCGTGGATGAATATCTGGAAGCCAACGGCACATCCAAGCCTGTATTCGGGCATGGCGATACGATCGAAGCAGCAGCGGAAGCTGCCGGCGTCGACGCGGCAGAACTGGCAAAGACAGTCGAAACATACAACAGCTATGTGGAAGCAGGAGAAGACAAGGAATTCGGCAGACTCCCTGAATACATGACCGTCGCCATCGGCGAAGGTCCGTATTACATCGTTGAGCAGAAGCCGAGATTCGCTACAACCATGGGCGGTCTGGTCATTGATACAGATCTCCATGTCATCAATAAAGACGGCAATGTCATCGGCAACCTGTTTGCGGCAGGCGAACTGGTCGGCGGCGTCATGGGTGATGACTCCCCGTCCGGCGCAAACAACGGCTGGGCTGTCACTTCCGGAAAGCTTGCGGCTGAAAGCATTGCGGAAGCACTGTCCGAATAACAGACAAATCTGAATGAGAACGGCTTCGGAAAAACGGAGCCGTTTTTCATATATCCGTAATGCAACGGAAATTAACATTACAGAATCTGATATGTTCGTTCCGGGTGGTGGATGCTTTCCTGCTTTGCAGGTACAGTGATGTTAAGAATCATTGCAAAGGTAGGAATGGTATGAGAAAACACTATCTGGACAACATCCGCTGGATCACCGGCGTGATCGTGGTCATTTACCATGTACTGTATATGTACAACAGCGAAGGGATTCTCGGAGGCCTGGGCAGGATTACGGATCTTCCTGTACAGCATTATGACATCCTGATGTATCTGGTATACCCGTGGTTCATGCCGGTATTGTTTCTGATCTCGGGGATCAGTGCAAAGCTGTATCTGGATCATCATACAGACCGTGAATTCATCAAAACGAGAACCGATAAGCTGCTGGTGCCTTCCACGCTGGGACTGTTTGTCTTCCAGTTCATCCAGGGATATGTATCCATGTCCTTGGGGAATGCTTTTGATCAGCTGAGTGCGGCCGGTGTGCCAGGGACAGTGCAGTATCTGATTATGACGGTTTCCGGCAGCGGCGTGCTCTGGTTCCTGCATCTGCTGTGGATTTACAGCATCCTGCTGGTGTGGATACGGAAGATGGAAAAGGGCAGAGTGCTCAGGGCCGGGGAACATACGCCGGTATGGATGATCCTGCTGTTTGTTTTTCCGGTATGGGGCGCAGGGCAGATATTGAATACGCCGGTCGTATCGGTCTACCGCTGTGCATTCTATCTGGTCTTCTTCCTGCTGGGATATTATGTATTCTCACATGAAGCCCTTATAGAAAAGCTGAAGAGGCAGGCGCTGCTCTGTATCACGGCGGGAGTAATTCTCTGCATCAGCTTTGCCGTACTTAATTTCTATGTGCGCCATGGGGCAAACTACGCCGACAAACCGGTCAACCACAGCCTGCTCTATGCGGCCTGTGCTTATTACGGAACGCTGGCCGTGCTTGCCGGAGCAGCACGGTATCTGGACTTCCGGACCCCGTTTACGGCATGGATGAGCCGGAAGAGTTTCGGGCTGTATGTATTCCATTATCTCGGAATCTCTTCCATTGCACTTCTTATTGCGAAACGAGGACTGCTCAGTGCGCCGCTCTGCTATCTTCTGAGTCTTGTCTCAGGCTTTGCATTCGGATATGGTTTGTATGAGATCATTTCAAGGATTCCCGTATACCGTTATTGGGTGCTTGGAATCAGGAAGGAGAAGAAACATGTTCAGTGATAATCTGATCCATCTCAGAAAACTCCGTCAGATGACGCAGGAGGATGTCGCATTTGAGCTGGATGTCGCAAGGCAGACCGTAGCCAAATGGGAGGCAGGGGAATCGGTGCCCGATCTGGACAAATGCCGGATGCTGGCGGATCTGTTCGGGGTCTCCCTGGATGATCTTGCCAATTATGAACCGGGTGACCATCTTGGTCTTTCGCTTCCGCCGAAAGGAAAGCATCTCTTCGGACTGGTAACAGTCGGGGACAAGGGACAGATCGTCATACCGGCCAAAGCAAGAAAAGTCTTTGATATCTCTCCCGGAGACCAGCTGGTCGTGCTCGGAGATGAATCACAGGGCCTTGCCCTGATGAAATCCGATCACTTCCTGGCCATGTCGGAAATGATCATGAAGATGAAGCAGGGGAAAGAATAATATACAGGAATTGAAAATGAGCAGACGCGGATCTGCTCATCCTTTGTTTCGGGCATATTCCTGCCGGAATACATGTGATTATCCTGCCGGATTCATGTAATATGAGACATGGATACAGATGATCATGGAGATCAGCTGTCCGGGATAAATGCATATGAAGAAGATCGGAATCATGATGACAGCGTTATTTGTGCCGGCAGGCATGGGCTGTGCCCGGGAAAAAGCAATGGTTGAGGCGGTTCCTTCCGCATCCGCTGAAGTCACGCCGGAATCCGTACAGGAGACAGTCAAAGATTCCGTATATGAAACCGGCATACAGCAGACTGTATGTATCTTTACGGACAGCGGAAACAACGGCACCGGATTTGTATATCAACAGAAATATGTAATCACCAATGAACATGTACTGTATGAAGCATCCGGGTTTGTCATGAGAGATTATGAAGGCAGGGAATATCAGGGTACGGTCATTTTTTCAGACAGTGATGATGATATCGCGAAGATATGGATCTCACTTCTGCAACTTTCGGAGATTCGGATGCCGTATCGGCCGGGGATGAGCTGATCTGTATCGGCAATCCTGCAGAAGGAGAACCCTTCAGCACGGTCAGCGGAACCGTATTGAACCTGGATGATGAACTCCGGCAGAAGGCGGACCGGCGTCACCGGTTCATCGCCTCAGATGCACCGGTCATATCCGGATACTCCGGCGGACCGGTATTCAATGTCAAAGGAGAAATGATCGGTCTCAGCAGCGCCGCATACGTTGAGGATCTTTCCGCATATGACTTTGATTATCTTTCCCTGATCATTCCGGTAAACAGAGTCAGGGAAAAGATCGAAGCAGCCATAAAACAGTGAAGGGGAACATGGCAATGGAAGGCACAGAAGAACTGAAAACAGAACGCCTTGTACTGCGCAGATACCGCATGGAAGATGCGGCAGTCCTGCACGAACAGTTCGGGAAAGATCCGGAAATGTTCAAATATTCCGGATGGAATCCGTACGC
Organism: Erysipelotrichaceae bacterium; assembly: GCA_015058875.1. GTDB lineage: Bacteria > Bacillota_I > Bacilli_A > Erysipelotrichales > Erysipelotrichaceae > Bulleidia. Next base: position 11,406 of record SVBN01000048.1, read on the forward strand.
CTCTGCGGAAATGGCGGAAGCGACGGTACGGGACTTTATTGCCCGTTATACTGATCCGCAGTTTTTCGGCTGGGCGATAGAATATCAGGGAGAACTCATCGGTACGATCGGTGCCTATGACTATGATCCGCTTACAGGAGAAATCGAAACCGGCTTCAGCATAGCCCGTGCTTTCTGGGGCAGGGGATTTGCTTCGGAAGCACTGCGCTGCGTTCTGGAATATCTTATTTCTCAGGAAGGCATTCACGCCGTTACGGCGTGGTGCGCGTCGGAGAATACCGGTTCCGCAAAGACAATGCGGAAGGCGGGCATGCGGATGAGTCATGAGGACAAAGGCAGCCTGGAAGTGGACGGGATACGCTATGACCGGATGTATTTCATTTATCCGGGAGAATAATACAGAGGAAAGAAGGGGGAAAGATATGGTAATCCGGGAAATTGAAACAAAAGATATTATGACAAAGACAAATCTGCCGGTGTCGGATTTTGCGGTCAATCCTTATGTCGGCTGCACGCACGCCTGCAGATACTGCTATGCATCGTTTATGAAGCGCTTTACCAATCATCCGGAACCATGGGGTGAATTCGTGGATGTCAAAAACTGGCCGGCAGTGAACAAACCAGGACAGTACGCCGGAAAAGAAGCGTTCTTCTGTTCGGTCACCGATCCCTATCAGCCCCTTGAGAAGAAATACGGACGGACCAGAGCGCTCCTGGAACAGCTTCAGAATACCGGTATCCGCATCAAAATCTCAACCAAGTCCGATCTCATCCTGCGGGATCTTGATCTGATCCGTTCATTTCCGGCTTCCCAGGTCGCCTGGTCCATCAATACGCTGGATGAAGACTTCCGGAAGGAAATGGACCGTGCCGCCAGCATTGAGCGCAGGCTCAATGCCATGAAGCAGTTTTATGACGCCGGAATACAGACCACATGCTTTATCTCCCCGATCTTTCCCGGAATTACCGATGTTATCTCCATCATTGAGCGGGTCAAAGGACAGTGCAATCAGGTATGGCTGGAGAATCTGAACCTGAGGGGAAGCTACCGGAAGGCGATTCTGGAATGGATCCATGAACATCATCCGGAACTGGATGATCTGTATCATGAGATTTATGCAAAGAAAAGCAGGGAATACTGGTCGAAGCTGGATGAAGAGATCCGCACATATGCCCGGAAGGAAGGCATGCTGTATGTGCGCGATGACGATCAGCACCGGGCTCCGTTCGGTGAGAAACCGGTTCTTTGCAATTATTTCTACCACGAGGAAGTCCGGAAATCCGCGAAGAAATAAACAGTCTTCCGATATGCCTATAACGGGTATAATAATCTGAAAGATGAATCTGCGGATTCGCATTATGCTGTAACGGAAATGATGTCCGCTGCTTCCGAGGGTCCTCTGAAGGATACATTATGGAATATCGCGGATATGTACTTCAGTGCGTGACTGATGGAAGAAGGATTGAAGTATCTGACCTGCCGGGCGGCCATGCGGAAGAAAGGCATGGTGCGCACCCGGATGGATGCCGCTATCTGTTTCGCATTTGTCGGCAATACCTTTGAACTGATTGAGAATATTGCCTTCGGCGGCGGTTCGGAGATCCTGAATCTGATTCTCCGCGTCCTGTCGCCGGCGCATTTCCTCTTCGGCGTTGTCATAGGATACTACTACGGGAAATATATGGTCACCGGAAAGAAAGGGTACCGTTTGCCGAGCTTCCTGATTCCGGTTGCGTACCATTCGCTCTCCAACGGCTTCATGTATCCATGGAGTACAGCAAAATCAATGATGTGCTCGTTACAATATTCGCCTTCAGCTATATTCCTCTTGCCGTATTGACAATTTTCCTGATTCTGAGATGGCAGAAGAACAGAACGCTGGATGTTCCGGCGCTGCCGGATATCCATTGAGATATCATAAAACGGAGGCGGAAGCCATATGCGTATCATACATGCCGAGCGCGACAGTGTGTGCATGGGAGACGATGTGACAGCTCCCAATGCGGATGACTTTGCATTGATCAATGACATATCCGTAAACGAATTCCTGGAGATGCTCTGCGGATATGTGCTGCAGATGCGGAATGTCGTCTGGGAAGTTTTCTGCGGCAGGAAAACCATCGGATATCTTTACTCCGGCGGGAAAGGAACATATGCGCAGGAAGCTTCCGGTCTGTTCCGCAGGGTTTCGGAACTTCCGGAAGACAAAGTCTTCTGCCGGTATTACTGGAATCTCAATGAGCTGGAAGACCATGCTTTCCCAAAAGGCTCGGCCATCCCGGAACGGATCCGGGCATATCGGAAAAAGCAATAAGCGGAAGGGAGAAAAAACATGGGATTACTTGACCTGCTGAAAAAGAAAAAGGAACCGGAACAGCCGGTACAGGAAAAAGAGGCGTCGACTGCCGGCTGGGATGCAATCACTGCGGAATTTGAACGCATCTATCCCGGACAGACCAGTCCGAAACATTACGGAACCATCATCCGCTGGATCTTCGGCGGAAATGATCCGCTGGACGGTATCTCCATCTATGACGGCGGCGACTTCTGGCATTTTGTCTCCTACGGCCTGACGGAAATCTACGATAAGGAAACCGATGACCGGGAGATCAGCGGATACGGATATGAGCTGACGCTGAAGCTGAAGAAGTACCCGTTTGAAAATGAAGAGGCGGAGCTGAAGAATATCTGCGGCATCCTGCAGATGATCGCCAGGATCACATTTACAAAAGGGGAGCTCTTCCGGCCGTTTGAATTCATGTATACCGGACAGACGGAAGGCATTGATGCAAAGCAGGAATCCAATCTGACCGGATTCATCACTGTTTCCGATCCCTCCGTGCATGCGATTGAAACGCCCAACGGCAGAGTGGAATTCCTGGAGCTGATCGGCATGACGGACGGGGAACTGAAAACACTCTCCAATAAAGAATCCGTCAGGGAACTTTATGAGAAATACGGATCGGATCTGACCGACTATCACCGGGAATCCATCATCTGAAAAAGCATATTGACTATGCCCCTGGGGCCTGGCTTATGGTTCTTACGGAGGTGATCAATATGATGATACATGAAGCCGCACAGCGCTCCGGCACTACAAAGAAAGCAATCGAGTATTACTGCATGAAAGGACTGATTCATCCGGAAGTCACGGAGAACGGCTACCGTTCATTTACGGAAGAGGACGTTTTTCTGCTGAAAAAGATCTCCCTGCTGAGAAGTCTCGGCGTCCCGGTGGAGGATATCCTAAGTCTGCTGGGCGGGGATGAGGATGCAGTATTTCAAAGAATTGCGGAAGAGCGCGGACGCATTCTGCAGAAACAGAAACAGCAATATGAACTGCTGCAGGAGCTGGCGGTATCCCGTGACTGGGATACAATCAGCCGCAGGAGAGCGGTGATGGAAGCGCAGGAATCCATTACGGAACGTCTGATCCGTGCATTCCCCGGTTTTTACGGGACCTGGCTCGGACTGCATTTCAGCCGTTTCCTGCAGGATCCCATACAGAATGAAGCGCAGGAGGCGGCGTACCGTGAGATATGCGCATATCTTGACGGACTGCAGTTTGAGCTTCCCGAAGATCTGACAGCGTACCTGGATGAGATGAACAGCGAAGATGCGGTGCAGATGTTCAAAGATGCGGAAGCGGCTGTGACTGACGCAATGGAAGATCCGGAAGAATATCTGCGGACACACAAAGAGGAGATTGAAAAGTATCTGGAATATACGGATACGGAAGAATACCGGAGTTCTCCGGCATTCCGCCTGAAAGAAGCGTTCGCTCAATTCCAGAAGGAACAGGGATACGATACGGTCTTCCTGCCGCTGATGCGCAGACTCAGTCCTTCTTATGATGCATACAGGGAAAAGCTGGAGAAGGCAGACCGGAAATTTATGGACGCCTATCCGTACCGCCTGCAGTAAATGATCTGACTTGAAAAAGCAGAGGCGCTCTGCTATAAAAGTAAGTGATATCTAACCGGCATTTACCCGTCAATGATCTGTTCAGGGATTGTGTGACGGGTCTTCTTGAAAGAATAGGTTAGCAAATACTAACAGCAGGAGGTGTTGCCATATGGGACTGTTTAAGGATTATGTCAGCCAGACACGCAGACCGGAAGGACTGCTCGGAAAACTAATGCTGGCGGGGATGAATTCCGGACATGCGAAGCTGGGGGACTGGGGGATGTCATATCTGCCTCAGATTCAGCCGGCAAAGGCCGTGGATCTTGGATGCGGGGGCGGCAGAAACGTCGGGGAGCTGCTGAAGAAGTATCCCGTGTCGCACGTCACCGGGATTGACTATTCCCAATTATCCGTACAGAAAGCACAGGAATATAACAAAAAGATGATCGCATCCGGAAGATGCACGATCATGCAGGGGGATGTATCAAATCTTGCTCTTGAGAAAGAGTCCTTTGATCTTGCGACGGCATTTGAAACAATTTACTTCTGGCCGGGACTGGAGAATTGCTTTGCCCAGGCCGCAGGCATCCTGAAGCCGGGCGGATATTTCCTCATCTGCAATGAGTCCGACGGAACCGATGCCACAAGTCTGAAGTTTGAAAAGATCATTGACGGCATGAAGAATCACACCGTGCCCGAGATCGAAGCGGCATTGAAAAGCGCGGGTTTCTCTGAAGTGAAGAGCTTCCACCATCCGAAAAAGCCCTGGATCACAGTGCTTGCCCGGAAGTAACCGGAGGCCTGCATATGCAGAGACTGATCAAAACGGCATGCGCAATTGCCGCGGAAGACATCGGTGAAGCCAAAGCTTCCCTATGCGCACAGAGGGCACAGCTGCGTTATGAAAAGCTGTGTGAAGAAAATGCGGGAGATTCCAAAGCCCTGCGTGCGCATACCTTTCAGCGCATCTATCCTGCCATTGCCGTCTATCAGACACTGACAGAAGAAGGGGTGGAGCCGGCAAAGGCAAAGTGGTATGTGCGGGAATATTTCCAGCGCTTTTCCGCAAAGGCAGTGCCGCATCTGCAGAGGGTGATCCGGATTCTTCACGCTGAAAAGAAGATCCCGAAGCTCTTTCTGAACATCAGTAAAAAAAGCTTCGGAACCGACGCGGGATTTGTATATGAATTCCCGGAAAGCCATGGCCATGAAGCGCGCTTCAACATCATCCATTGTCCATACTATGAAACCTGCCGCAGATACGGATGTGAAGAGATTACGACGGCGTTCTGCGACGGGGATGACGCGGGATACGGAAATATGCATCCGAAGCTGGTCTGGGGCAGAACAAAGACGATCGGCAGAGGAGACGACTGCTGCAACTTCCTGCTGGAATACAGGGAAGAAAGAGGAAAAGGAAAATGATCCTGAAAATACTGATCGAAGGACTGATCCTGGGCGGCGTGCTGGTCATGATCTGCGCCTGGGGCATTCATGGCGGAGCAGAGCGCATGGTATTTCTGTACCATCAGGACGTACAGGAGCGGTGCATTGAAAACGGTCTGATCACCTCACAGCAGATACGGAAAAACATGATGCTGTTCAAGGGACTCGCGCTTCCGCTGTATCTCTTGTTCGCTCTCTTCTGTGCCTATGCCGTGAACGGCGCCCGGGGATTTGTACAGGGCTTCCTGCACATGTACGGCATCCTTTTCATCGTCAATCTCATCGACCGCTTCCTGATCGATGATTACTGGGTCTTAAAGACAAAAGCCTGGGATATCCCGGGAACGGAAGATCTGAAGCCGTATATTACCGGACAGGACAAGGCAATGAAATGGATCGGCGCATCCGTGGGATTTGCGATATTGAGCGCGCTGCTGTCACTGGTCATGCTGTATGTGACCGGAGCGTAAAAACAGCAATGAGGGAAATATGAAGAATGATAAGACGGATCAGACAATTGAAAAGTATGCCGGAGCTTACCGGAAAGTGCTGAAAAGCGGAGGGCTTCCGGATACGGAAGAAGAGATCCATGCATACCGGAAACGGCTGAAGGAAATGTATGCTTCGGATAACTTCCGGAAATACAATGTATATCCGACAACCAATACCGTTTATGTTTTTGCGATCATTGCCATGTGTCTGCAGCTGAAGCAGTATGATCTCGGCAACGCGCAGATCATTGACATGATCAATACCGGCTTTGCGGCAAGAAGGAATTTCTTCAAAATACTGCTGAGGGGCATTGATCTCTTGCCCAACGCCTATGCAGCTGCCGAGAAGTTCAACATCTCCGATCATGCAGGCCGCGTGAAAGACGGCAGTGTGACCTATGATTACTTCCGTTTGGATGACGGGAAAATCGAATACAGCATTTCCAGATGCGCATATGTGGAAATGTTTGAAGCGTACGGGATCAGGAGTCTCTGCAAGATCTTCTGCATGACGGATACCACGTCCTACAATCACCTGTCCAGGCATGTAAAATTCATCCGGTACTCCGATCTGTCTGACGGCAGCTGCTGTCACGACGTGGTGCTGGACAGACGGAAAATCAGGGAATAAAAAAAACAGCGGCCATTACGGCTGCTGTTTTGCGGAAACGGCTTCCCTGATGTTGTAATACAGGATGCCGCACAGTACGATGGCGGCACCGATCAGGGACAGTCTTCCGAGCTTTTCTCCGTAGAATACCGCTACCAGTACCGGATTGAGCACGGGCTCGATGGCATTGATGATGGATGCGGTCAGAGGATCGATATACTTCGTTCCCGTGGTAAAGAAGATATAGGCAAGTCCTACCTGAACAGCACCGAGAAAGAATACGGACAGAAGCACGGGAATGGAGAAATCCGTTTCCCTGACTGCCAGCGGGGAAAGGAAGAGCCCGCACAGCAATTGTCCGAAGAATACCGAGGAGAGGGCGTCTCCTTTTTCAAAGCTGTTGAGCATGAAGACTCCCGCATAGAAGATGCCGGAAAGCAGCGCGATCAGATCGCCCAGCCATCTGCCGGTGGAGAGCCCTTCAAAGAAGAAGCAGAGAATGCCGGCAAATACAATCAGGATGGAAATGACGCCGGTTCTGCTCGGCTTCCTGCCGAAAAACAGATACACCATGATCATGATCCAGATCGGCGCCGTGTACTGCAGGATGATCGTATTGCCGGCCGTGGTCAGCTTGTTCGCAATGGAATAGAACGTTGTGACGCCGGCCATGCACATCGCTCCGACCAGTACCGTCGGATTCAGTACGATCTTATGATGTATGATCCGGATATAGATGCCGATGACAATGCATGCAATCAGATTCCTGACGCCGTTGATTGCCAGTGCATTCCATGGGATCAGCTTCATGAACAGACCGCCGGTGGAAAAGCACAGGGATGCGCCAAGCATCATGAACAGTGCTGTCTTCCGGGTATCTGCTGTTCTCGTGATCTTTTCACTCATATTCTGTATGCTCTTTTCTGTATCTCCGGCATTATAGCATTGAATGCGGATTTCATGAGGGATAATAATCAGGAGGACCGTGCAGGCGGTGCGGAATCATTTCCTGCTTATGAAAAAATACGGGCAATTCTGCTTTTATCAATGCGGAATACAGACGGCAGGATTGTCTTTGCAGGACGCAGAACGAAGAGCATTTTGCATGAGGCTTAATTATTAAAAATGCTTTTAAAGAAATATTTTCGATATCAGCTTTTAACATTAAAGGAATGAAAAAACAGCTTTTTTATAGTGTATGATGAACATGTCCGGACAGCAATGATTCACATATCTGCAGCATCGGCACACTTTTTATCTCGTGCTGACATGCGGGGGCAGATATGTTTTTACCATAGTAAAAGGGATTGTCCGGTGATAAATATGCAGAATGAAATGCTTGATAAACTGCTGAAAAAATGCGACCGCAAAGCATTGTTGGATATCATTTCCATGCTTGGAATATATTACTTTGAGAGAGAAAGCTTTATCGACTATTGCAAAGAAATCAGGAAAAGAAAGAATGCCCGTTATGTGCCGGAGGCAGTCTGTGCAGCCAAATGGGGTGATGCCGCAAGAATGATTGCCGGGGATAACAGACGCGGGCATGTTACTTTGGAATATCTGATTAAAACGAAGCGGCTGCTCAGGGAAACAGAGGAAATATGTGTTCGTCTGAAGCTGCCATGGGCATTCAGAAAAATGATTATCGACGATGCAGCAGAGCTGTTTCCGGACAGTAATCTGCTGTATCAGTCGGCAATGTTAACACTGTCGGAAGCGTTATGCCTTAAAAGAAGTGAAGTGCTGTATCTTGTCTCCCGTATGAAGAATAAGCTTGACAAAAAAGGATTATTGGAAAAAATGATACGTTTCCTGGAAAGCTGGATTCCTGAAGATGGTGCGGAAACAGCCGGGGCATGATTGCAGGTTCCGGATACAATATAAGCTTTGCATGATTGGAGAGAACGCATGAGTGACCATCAGAGCTGTTTTGAAAGGATATCCCAATCAGAGGGGAAAAACAGGGAAGAGGATCGGATCATCCCTGATTACTGCGGCCGCAGGGTCATGCATCCGCAGTACGGAAAGGGAACCGTGATGAAGGAAGAAGGGAATTCTTTTTCAGTGCTGTTTGATGACGGCAGGCCGCATATCTTCGGGCGCAATGTGTTCCCTGAGCAGTTTTCTCTCCTGGACGAGCCCAGCATGTTTGATGACTGGAACCGGCTGGAGGCAGATGCTGTGCATCATACTGCCGGCGCCGTGATCTATCTGCTGGAAGTGCCGGATCGTGCGGAAGAAATGATCCGGATGTATGAAGAAGACGAAATCACAGATATGGAAAAGGTGACGGAATACAGGACGGAAAGCCATTATTTCCGCATCGGTCCCAATGTACGTCCCGGTACCCGGATCTGGTTCGGCCTGCGCAGGGATGCCAATGATAAGATCAGAAAAACCATTGCCGGGCTCAGGAAAAAAGCATACTGTCCTCCGGAATGCCTGGAACTGGCGGAAGAAATCAGCCGCAGCTGTCAGAAGTATGCCGGAACACTGTTTGCCTCGGGGATGGTCCTCAGCAGTCCGGAGCTGTATGACGCCCGTACCTGTATTGCCTTTGCGGGAAAGATCCGGCTGCTGGAACAGCCTGCGGATCTTTTTTCAGCGGAGCAGTCGGTGATACTGAGAAAGAATGTGCCGGCAACGCCGCTCAGTCAGAGAGAAGAAAAGTATATCGGACGGCTGTGCGGTGAAAACCGGGATGATGTCTGAAACGCATTGCGTCAGGTGTTCACTTCCGATATCATGGATACAGAAGAAGGAGAACATATCATGCCGGAAAACAAAGCGCCGAAGTATCTGTATAATCCGGAACTGTGTCCGTGCCCGAGGGGAGAAAAGGCCGGATGTCCGAGGTACAGAGACTGTGAGCCGTGCAGAAAGAATCATCATTCCAATCCGAATACGCCGTACACAGCGTGCGAGCGCAGAGCGATGGAAGAAGGATATCAGCTGACATCGGATTGAAAGATCAGGGAGACAGAAGTTTCCCTTTTTTTGATCCGCACGACAGCATTTTTGCTTTTTCTTTGCAGAATGCTTCCTCCCGGATTGTGGATAACACTGTTTTTGCACATATTCTGCGGAATCGGAAATATCAAAACAGAGGTGCGGCAGAATGATCCGCACATGCAAGCGGAAAACCGCTCTGCATGGATGCGGATTATGAAGTCAAGACGGACGGCTTTCAGCTTACGATGGATATAGCAGAAGAGGTAAGAATGATATGAAAATTGTTTTCAGGGCAGACGATGTCGGCTATACCCACGTACACAATCTCGGAACATTGAAGACACTGGAGGAAGGCGTCGTATCCGACTGCGAATGCATGTTCGACTGGCCGGATGTTGTTGAGATGCTGGACTATCTGAAGGACAGACCGTGGATCTCCGTCGGCTGGCATCCCCATATGTGGGGACACCCGGTACTGGATCCGAAGGACGTACCGTCCCTGGTCACGACGGACGGCAATTTCAAATGGAAGCGCATCAATCAGTGCGAGCATCCGGTGGAAGGCGTCGTATATGAAGAGATGCTGAAGGAATTCCGGGCGCAGATGGAGCTCTGCCGGGAACATCTCGGCAGATATCCGGATATCCATTATGCAAATCTTCCGGCGAAGGGGGAAAAGGAACAGGCCATTCTGCAGGTTGTGGAAGAGCTTCATATTCCGTACGGCTTCATGAACAATGAGCGCCATGGCAGAAGGACGGAAGCGCTCGAACAATACCGTCATCTGAATATCTGGGGTGCGATGGAATCCGCTCCGCGGGACGACCTTGTCGTTCTGCCCGGACACAAGTCCGTGCTGAATGTGCTCAACTTCCTGAAATATGATCCGGAAGAATCCATTCTCAATATGCCGGTGGATGATTCAAAGATCATCGTCAAGGTACTCCATCCCGGTTATCTGGATGATACCGTTCTCAGGGAACAGTCCTGCAATATCCACCGCGTAAAGGATGTCGAGGTATTCACTTCCCCGAAGGTAAAGCAGTGGATCATCGACAATCATATTGAGATCGTCAATCAGTACGACGCCATTGCCGGTACTTCCAGATATCAGGATCATCTGAAGGAAATCAATTCACCGCTCTGGATCGGAAATATGCATTGAGCTGCGGAAGCCTGCGGGCTTCTTTTTTTTACGCCTTTCACAAATCGGAATCAAAGTCAACCGGGCTGACAATGCTGTTTCTGCAGTTTCACATACAAAAATGCCGTTTCACATATATTCCGTTCCATGCCCTCAAGTTTCCTGTAGATTGAATGCAGCGGAACAGATCCCTGATGCTTCAGGATCAGAATGTTTGTATTTCCGGCAAATTTCTTCCACTTACGGCTTCCTTATCCTTTGGATTCATTCAGGCCGGTCGTCTGACACCGGTGTACGGCGGTCTGAATTTCCTGATCGATGAGGCGGATGAGATCTGTTCCCGCGGATCCGCTTTCTCAAGAAAGGAAAAACAGAATGAACAAATGCGATCTGAGCGGAAAGCTGAAACAGCTTTATCTGGAAATGCATGAAGAAAAAAGAGACATGATTGCAAAGGCAATGCTGGTAAGTTAAGGATTTCCCGGATGTAGTATTATTTACTGATAGATCCTCAAATGATATGGGGATCTTTTTTTTCTGAATTTTTCGCTGAAAAAGGTTGACAGATACAGGTGATTTCGGGC
>SVBN01000049.1 GCA_015058875.1 Erysipelotrichaceae bacterium
CTTTGATTCCTTAATATGGTGAGAATTCATAAGTAAAACTGACGAACAGCGCTATATGCACTTTTCGTCAGTTCCGTAATGGTCATATTTATTATTGTCAAATCCTTAACTTACCAGCATTGGCAATGACCTGGATTTTTATTTTTTTGCTTAATGAAGCGGTTTCCGGTACAGTTTCACAAAGATCAGCGCGGCTGCCAGCAGGATCACTGCCCCGAAATCCAGCATCAGTGTTTCTTCCGTGATTTCTTCCTGCACTTCCTGATTCATACTGCCGGGCATTCCCTGGCGGGGATCACCGGAAGGCGGGGTCATCTGACCGTCTGTTCCTTCCGGCATTTCGGGAGGAGTCATCGCGGATGGAGCAGAGCTTTCCGAAGGCATGAGGTTTTCTGTCTCTGAGCCCCCAGTGTTCCCGGGCGGTTCCATTCCCTGTCCTCCCGGCATCATGCCCGAAGGATCAAAGGAAGGCATTGACCCTTCTTCTCCGTTCATCCCGGGCATTTCCATCGCCGCATCAGCGCTTTCCGAAGGCATCATCTGTCCTCCGTTTCCGGACGCTTCATAATTCTGTCCGGGACGGAATCCGCTGTGATTTCCGTGACCTCCCTGCGGCCGCTGTCCCATCATTCCCTGCGAAGGATCAGCGGACGGCATGGTTCCGTTTTCACTGCCTTCCGGCATATCACCGGGCTTCATCATGGACGGGTCAAAGCTTTCGGAAGGCTGGAATTCTGAATTCCCCTCCTGTCCGAAGCTGTTTCCCGGACGCATCCCGCCGCTGAAGTGCATGCCTCCGAATCCGCTGCTCTGTGCATCGCCGTAAGAAGCGGATACTTCTTCCAAAGTAATTTCTTCAGTATTCTCACCGATCTGAATCCGGTATGTCTCACCCGTTTTCATTTCCGGGCAGCTCAGATTCAGGGATGTAAAGCTGTTCGGCACTGTCCAAGAAAGCAGTACATTTCCTTCGCTGTCCTGCACGGATACTTCCGTATCCGCCTGGGTTCCGGATGAATATGTGTACAGAACAGAGCATTGCTCAGATGTGGCATCAAAGGCTTCCGCCATGGAATAACTGCCTGCCGCTATGACTGTTCCGCCGCTGATTTCACAGACGCCGCCGCTTTCACTGCCGTAGTCGATAGCATTGTTGGTGCCGCTGCCGGTCAGGCTGACGCGGATGTCACCGCCCGTGATAAAGATATTGCCGTTGGAATCAATTCCGTCCGCATCAATACCGGACGCGTTGATAATCGTGAGGCTGCCGCCGTTGATTGTCACGCAGGACAGTTCTTCATCTTCTGCAGTTTCACTGCTTTCCGTATTCTGTGTCTGTCCCCAGCCGCCGAATCCTCCGAAACCTGTGGAAAGACCGCCGTTGGCGTTCAGTCCGTCATCGGATGAATACACCGTGACATCTCCGCCGTTCATGGTAATCTGCGGTGCTTCAATGCCTTCATAGCACTCGGAGATTAGGATCTCACCGCCGTTTACTTCAACCGATGTTCCGGAATGAATTCCGTCATCCCCGGCGCTGATTCTCAGCGTTCCGCCGTCAATGATCACATTGCCTTCGGTATGAATGCCGTCATCTGTACTTGTTATATTCAGCGTGCCGGATGAGAGATAGAACCAGCCTTCTTCCTTGTCGAGATCAATTCCCTCATCCCCGCCGGAAAGCGTCACGGAAGCATTGCAGATACGCAGGCTGTCATTGACATGCAGGGCATCGGAAGCACCGGTGACCGTAATGGTTCCGCCGGTAATGACCATATCGTCATTGACTTCAATGCCGTGCTTATATGCGCCTTCCACAGTCAGACTGCCGCTGCCGCTGATCGTCAGATCATCGCGTGAGAAGACGGTGCCGTGGATTCCGTTCTCCGTATTATCGGACGAATAGCTTTCTCCGGATATCAGGATATTCTCACTGCCTTCCGCCAGTGTCAGGAAGACTTTGTCCGCCTGTTCGATATCGATGCAGGCACCGTCATCATTGGTGATCGAAACACCGTCCAGCAGGATCCAGATCTTGGAGTTGTCTTTCGCATCCACAACGATACTGCCGTCATCCAGTGTTCCGGACACAACATATTTTCCCGACTGCGTAATATATACGCTGCCGTTATATGCATAAGCTCCGGACCCGGAAACAGATGCGCTGTCATTGCTCAGTGTGATGACAGCTGCGGTCTCCGTATTCCAGTCTCCGTTCAGATCATTTTCGGTAAAGTATTCCTGTCCTTCATTCCGGTCGGTATCATAATCGGTCATCACCTTGATTCCGAGCTGTTCCCCGTTCATGAAGAGAACGGTCAGAAGGATGGCGCAAATCATCACGGCAACGCAGATCAGATCAAATCTTTTATGCGTCGACATGATTTCTTACCCCATGTAATCGCCGTTGTAGCTGACAAGCACTGCGCTTCTGACGCCTTCCAGATCAGCCAGTTCATTTACAAATTCCGTGTTCTCATCATTCAGACGGATTTCCAGATTCAGCTCAATATTCCCTCTCTGTACGGTCTTTGTTTTGGTAACGCACTTCTTTGTATGTTCTCTGATGTACTGCATTGCGGCTGTCTCATGCGCCTGATTATCGGTCTGCACAACCAGGATATACGGATTGACTGCCGCCTTCCGGTTGGCAAACAGCAGGATCACCACACCGATCAGCACGCTGCCGAAAACTGCCAGCGGAATCATGCCGGCCGAAAGCACGATGCCTGCCGCCAGAGACCAGAACAGGAATGCAATATCCAGCGGTTCCTTGATTGCGGTACGGAAACGGACGATGGATAATGCACCGACCATACCGAGGCTCAATACAACGTTGCTGGTAACGGCCAGAATGACAAATGTCGCAATCATCGTCAATGCGATCAGCGTAACACCGAATGTGGAAGAATACATCACACCGGCATATGTCTTTTTATATACGTAGAAAATAAACAGTCCCAGGGCAAAGCTGAGCGTCATTGCAATCACAATGTCCAGCATGCTTACCGCGGTTACATTTTCAAGGAAGCCGGATTTGAATATATCGGAAAAACTCAGAAACGAAACAGTCATCTTATTTACCTCCACTCTGTTCAGTCATAGATTCTGCATTGCGCATATTTTGAAAAAGCCGTAACCCGTCTTGCGGGTGTCTGGATGATATCCCGGATCACATCCGGAAGGTAGTTATCCCATTTGACTTCCAGGATGATGCCGGCATCCCCTGCCGGAATTGTCGGGCAGTCCCAGTCCAGGAAATCCGTATGTCTCAGGGCTGTCCGGATGTTGTAATCAAACGTCACTCTGACATTGCCCGGTACATAAATAAACGGCTCTCTTGTATAGTCCACGATCGTCCGGGGACGCATGCCCTGATATTTCATTTTCAGATACAGTTCCATCACCGTCTTTCGGGAAGGATCATTCATCCACTCCGTATCGCCGTCCAGAAGCTTCCGTGCTTCTTTCGCTGTGATCCGGTCCGCGAATTTGGATTCCAGACCGCTGACCTTGCTTTTCTTTTCCAGTTTCATATAGGAAAGATCGCCGTTGTAATAGCGGATGCGGAACTTTTCCCGCATGTTCACGCCGTCGATCTTTTCCCTCAGCGCCTTGTCATAGGCGTTGTCAAAATACAGGCTGCGGATCAGATATTTTCCGTCAATTGTATTCGGATCGCTCTGCATGACGGCTCTCAGCCGCTGCCGGATCGATACCAGATCGCCGTACGATATTTCATGTTTCCATTCATGTCTGTACTGCATGGAACATTCCCCTTTCTTTTCACCTGTTCAGTTATAAATGCATGAGATGTGTTATCCATGAACGGAATGTGAATTTTATCTGAACAATGCACATAAAAAACAGAGGGTACATTCACCCCCCTGCTTTCAATGCAATAAAACTGATTATCTGTTTCTGTCCGAGGCCGGTTTCATTGTGATTTTCCATCCGCCTCTTGTACCGATGTGATAAGCTCCGGCAAAGCTGCCCTGGTTGATTGCGACCGCGATATGATTCATCGAGTTCACATAAACCAGTGATTCACCGGGCTCCACATCGTTGAATGTTCTTGCCCAGGTCATGAATGACCGGTGCACCTTTCTTTCGCCGTTCCAGATGGAAAGATCAATCAGATCACCATAGGAAAGATTCAGCTGTTCAAACTGCTGTGCGGTGATATTGGTCCATAAACTTCCGAAGCGCACATCCAGCGTTTCGATGGTTCCCGTGATCATACCGTCTTCAAATGAAGCTTCCGGTATATCAATCCTGACCATTTCCGAAACATCATATGCAGGACCGATATCTTCATATCTCAGCAGTCCGGCCGCAAGCTGCGCTCCGGTATAGGCAAAGATGTCGCGTCCGTGGAAGGTATTGGAGTACCGGCTTCCCTGCCGTCTTCCGACCGCTTCCGAAATCTCACGGATTTCCGCAATGCCGATCACTTTATCCAGATGGCTCAGACTGCCGTTGTCCGGTGTGACAATATACTGTCCTTTGGAAGTTCTGGCGACGCAGCTCTTCCGCGCGGAACCGACGCCGGGATCCACCACCGAGACAAAGACCGAGCCTTCCGGCCAGAACGGCACTGCCTGCAGAAGACGGTAGGATGCCTCATAGATATCAAACGGCGGAATGTCGTGGGTAAGATCATAGATTTTCAGATCCGGATCCACGCTCAGGGCAACGCCCTGCATTGCCGCAACCGCGCCGTCGGAAAGTCCGAAATCACTCTGCAAAACCAGCAGACGGTTCATGCCTGCCCCTTCACGATTCTGACAATCCACTCACGGCCGATGCCGATTTCGTTCTCTTCCATGAAGTTCCCCTGGTTGATATCGATGCAGATATGACCCGAGGATCCTTCATAGATCAGCGGTTCGCCCTTTTCGACAAATCCGAAGGAAGGAACATACGCCATGTCGGCATAATACATTTCCCGACCTTCACGGATAATAACGACACGGACCGTATTTCCGTGTTCAAATCCGCATGCATGGAACTGATCGTTGCGGATGTTCAGGGTGATGCCGCCGAAATGTCTGGTGCCGGTCATGATAAATCCTTCCGCAAAGCCTTTCTCGCATACCGGTTCAATGAAGAATTCCTCGCATTCCACGATTTCGGAAACCGGATAGGACGGACCGACTTCCTCAAAGGTAATCAGTCCCGCCGCAAGACGTGCGGCACAGTATCCGAACAGATCTCTGCCGTGGAATACCGATACCTGTTCATTGTCGTGGTAGCGGTTTGTTTCTTCATCAATTCTGCGCACCTCTTCAATCCCGACGGAATGCAGCAGATGCGTCAGTGATCCGTTGTCCGGCGTAAAGACGATATTGCCGTCCTTCAGCTTTGCGGCACATGCTCTGCGGGATGTGCCGACGCCCGGATCGATTACCGATACAAAAATCGTTCCTTTCGGCCAGTAAGGTTCTGCCGCTTCGAGAGACAGGGACGCCTCCCACGGATCAAATTGTTTAATGTCATGGCAGAGATCAATGATCTCCAGGGAAGGATCAACGATTTTCATCACGCCCTTCATCTGGGCAACGCCGCTCCATGTCTGTGAAAAGTCAGTCTGAATTAAAATAGCCGGTTTCATAACACCCTCCTGATTTCAATGTTCCATTCACTGCCGAAACCGATATGATACGTGTCGCGGAAATTCCCGCAGGATACTGCCAGACTCAGGTGCATCAGTTCATTGTTGTAGAGAACCGGATCTCCTGCCGGTACATTTCCGAATGCGGAAACAAACGGCAGATTCTGTTCAAACACAGTTTCATCCCCGTGCACGATTCTGACACTCACCTGATCGCCATAGGCAAACCCATGGGAAAGCAGATCTTTTGTATAAATATTGGTAAACAGATTCCCGAAGTTCGGATCATCGATTTCGATGATGCCGGATGCTGTATCTTCCGTATATGAGGCCTGCGGGATTTCAAGTGCGACAATCTCCGCAGGATCATATGCAGGTCCGACTTCTTCGAATGTGATCACTCCCGCGGCAAGCTTTGCGGCGCAGTATCCGAAAAGATCCCGGCCATGGAATACCGCAGTCTCGTCCGTTCCGGCATTATGGAGACGGTTGACTGTCTCATCAATCTCCCGGACTTCACGGATGCCGTGATAATGCTTCACATGCGTCAGGGAACCGTTGTCCGGCGTCACGATATAATAGCCGTCTTCCGTCAGAGCGGCACATGCCTTCCTGGCAGTTCCGACGCCCGGATCCACCACCGATACAAATACGGTATCCTTCGGCCAGAAACGCATTGCCTGCCACAGACGGTAGGAAGCGCTCCAGATATCAAACTGCGGCAGTTCATGCGTGCTGTCACAGATTTCCAGATCCCTGTCTACGGACTTTACAACACCGTACATGGCCGCGACCGTGCTGTCTTTATAACCGAAGTCGGTCTGGAATACCATCAGTTTCTTTTCACTCATCTCACACCTCAGATAAACGGATTGTAGTAAAAGCTGTGATTCACAAAGAAGCGTACATACAGCGTCAGAGCGAGCACCAGCGCGCAGAACAGCACGGAAAGATAATCAGCTTTTGTCAGCGGCTTTCTTGTATACCATGTACGCTTTTTATGTTTTCCGAAACCTCTGAGATCCATGGCGTTGGAGATCAGTTCAATCCGGTCCATGGTCGTAAAGATCAGCGGCACGAGAATGGATGCGATGCTTTTCACGCGCTGGCTCAGTTTTGCCTTGGAAGTCATTTCCAGTCCTCTTGCCTGCTGGGCAAGGGAGATTGTCTGATAGTCGCTTGTCACATCCGGGAAATAGCGGAGCGTCAGCGACAGGGATGTGCATACCTTGTAATTCACGCCGACTCCGTTCAGTGATGACGCAAACTCACTCGGATTGGTTGTAAAGATAAAGATCATGCCGAGCGGAATCACCGACAGATACTTGGAGAACTTGGTGATCTGATAGAACATCTGTTCCTGAGTCACGACATATCTTCCGGCAATCGTAAACAGATCATGCTGTGTGCCGTAAATCTCGACGCCGTACATCGGTGCAAATGCATAGGTCAGGAAGAAATTCGTCACCAGGAAGATCAGGACATATACCAGCATCAGCCGGATCTGCGAGAATTTGATTTTCGAGACATACATCAATGCATAGGAGATTACCATGATCAGCAGAATCATCCGGATATCATAGGTCAGCATGACGGCAGTCGTCATCAGGATAAAGCAGACAAGCTTGGTCAGCCCGCTGAGGCGGTGAACAAATGTATCAAGCTGACTGTACGAGAACAGCTTCGTTTTCACGTTCCCTCACCTCCTTATCATAACGGATAAATGTTTCCACAAATCCAAGCGGATCCGGGATTCCTGCCTTCTGGGCAAGTTCAAACAGCGATGTTTCCTTCAGATTCGCCTTTTCACTGAGCGCCGGATCGCATAGTATTTCAAACGCCTTCTGATCCGCCAGCTTGACGCTGTCGCACAGCACAACCGCGCGTTCCGTATATTCAAGCATCAGATGCATGTCATGGGTAATCAGAACAATCGTCTGTCCCTGATCATTCAGATCCTTCAGGAATTCCATGATCTCGGAATAATGCCGGTAATCCTGTCCGGCCGTCGGCTCATCCAGGATCAGCACCTTCGGATTCAGCACCAGAATGGAAGCGATGGTCACGCGCTTCTTCTGTCCGTAGCTGAGTGCCGATACAGGCCAGTTTTTAAACTCATTGAGGCCGCAGATCTTCATGATCTTTGTCACGCGCTCATCGATTTCCTGTTCCGGTACTTTCCGGATTCTCAGGCCTAGTGCAATCTCATCGTAGATCATCGGTTTGGAAATCATCTGGTTCGGATTCTGCAGCACAATGCCGACATACTCCGCCCGTTCTGAAACGGTATATTTCGAAAGATCATCCCCCTGGATGGATACCGTTCCGGAATCCTGCTTCAGGAATCCGGTAATCACTTTGGCAAGCGTTGACTTGCCGGCGCCGTTCTTGCCGACAATCGCCATCATTTCTCCTTCATGAATCACAGCGCTGACATGATCCAGCACCGGATGAATGCCGTCATAGCTGTAGCAGATGTCATTCACTTCCAGCAGCGGTTTCTGTTCTTTCTGAATCCATCTTCCGGCATTGGCTTCATACCACTGATTCAGCTTCCCGGAGCATCTGCCCATATCCAGCGTATTCAGGGAAGAAGGCTTCATATCCTCTGTGACATTGATCCCCGCATATCTGCATGCGGTCAGATACAGCGGCTCACGGATGCCGTGAGGGCCGAGCATATCCATTGCCAGCACTTTGTCCGGAGCATCATCCGCAATGATTCTGCCTTCATTCATGAGCACCATCCGGTCCACCGGACGATGAAGCACATCTTCAATACGGTGCTCGATAATAATAACGGTTTTTCCGGAACCGCAGATCTCATCAATCAGTTCGATGGCGACCTTTCCGGTCTTCGGATCCAGATTGGCTAGCGGTTCATCGAACAGCAGGATTTCCGCATCATCCACCATGACGCCGGCCAGAGATACACGCTGTTTCTGCCCGCCTGACAGGTCGTGCGGATTGTTTCCGATCCGGCTGTCCATGTCGACAATCTCCGCGATCTTCTGCACTCTCGCCTTCATTTCTTCCTGCTCCACGCAGTCGTTTTCCAAGGCAAAAGCAATATCTTCCCCGACGCTCAGTCCGATAAACTGACCGTCGGAATCCTGCAGAACCGTACCGACTTTCTGCGACAGCTGGAACAGGCTGGCGTTTTTCGTTTCGATTCCACCGACAGTCAGGGAACCGGTGATCGTTCCGCGGTAGGCGTTGGGAATCAGGCCGTTGATGCAGTGGCCGAGTGTGCTTTTGCCGCAGCCGGAAGGACCTGCGATCAGGATCTTCTCCCCTTTATGAATCTCCAGATTGATATCGTAAAGGGTGGGTTCAGCCTGGGAATAGTATTGAAACCCGAAGTTTTGAAATGATATGACTGTTTCCGACATAGTTGTCCCCTTGTATTGATAAGAATATTATATCAGCCGCAGAAAACTCCGAGCCTGTTTTGGAAAAAGAAAAAAGACATATGATTGCTCATATGCCTGTGTAAACGGATGAACTCAGCCGTTCTTGGAAAGGGAACCCTTTCCTGTTCTTCCGGAAGCATAAGCTTTCAGAAGCAGTCCGCCGATGATGCCTGCGCAGATGAAATCGAGGACAAACGCAACGGCACCCTGTGTGAATACCAGATTTACAGGTTCGCTGTACAGAACGATATCCAGTACCGGTGCACAGATGATCCAGGCAACTGCCTGACCGATCAGTGTGTAGATAACGAATGTTGTAATCTGCGGCTTTTCAAATACGCCTTCTTCAATGGACGGCGCGATTTTGGAAGAAGCCAGGCCTGTGACCAGCGCGCTGACGCCGGACGCAACGATCCAGGACCACCACGGTGAACCGTATGCGATAAAGTCATTCAGTGCATGTCCGATAAATGCGACAAGGAATCCGCATACCGGTCCGAACAGTGCGGCGAAGAATGCGGAAACACCGTATGCAATCTGCAGATTTGTTTCGGGAACCGGTGAAGGAACCTTGACGAACATGAACAGAACCATGAACAGTGCAGCACCGAGTCCTGTCGCAACAATTGTTCTTGTAGAAGATTTATTCATAATAATCATTACCCCCTTTTGGTAACATTCAATATTGTAGCACTCATTTTTCGGCATGTTTATGCCTTTTCCGGATGTACACGCTTACAGCGGCAGTTTTTTCATGAAAACATGCAAGCTCAGAATGCTCATATTGATTTTTCATTGTAAAAACCATTCCGCTCGATTATAATAGACATGCTGTTAAGCAGTCTGCCGATATAGCTCAGCCGGCAGAGCAACTCATTCGTAATGAGTAGGTCGCTGGTTCGATTCCGGCTATCGGCATTGTTCAATAAAACCGCATAATCATGCGGTTTTATTATGTTTTTATGTATCTCATCCCTTCTCTTTTTCCGTTTATTTTCCAGGAAATGGGTCACACTTTGGGTCACACATTGATATTTTTGCCCATTTTCTGACCGTTTCGGTACCTGGAACCGGAGCACCGGAGCCGGCTCCCGGCGCACATAAAACCGCAGATATTTCACTGCGGTCTGTATATCTGTGTCGAGCTCTCAAAAGGTATGAAGGATCAGATCAGCAATGCCGCTGAAATATCCCTTCCGGTATTCTTCCTGTCCGTAATCAAACAATGAGCTCAGGAGATCTTCCGCTCTCTCCAGCGCAATGTCTTCCGGGAAGCCTTCAAACGCTGTGTCTATTGCCACACTGATCCGGTCATCTGCTTCAATCGAGCTGTCAGTCTCATAGCTCTCCTGTGCTGTGTCGTTCGCTCTCAGCTGGTACATGCTCCTCAGGAGCTCCTTCTTCAGCTGTGCGACACCGTAAGCAATGCCTTCAGCATATGCTTGTTGTGTGATCTGTGACAGCCTCAGCGCCTGTACTCTGTCTGTGTCCGGTATCTCGGCAGTTCTCATATACCTGATGGTGTCCTCAAATGTCATAGGGTTGTCGATCTGTTTCATGTCTTTCTCTCCTTCCGGTGTATTCCTTGGTGGGGTTCATACTCTTCCGGATATGGTCTCCTGTACTGCTTTTCCTTCTTTCCGTTCTGCTGATCTGCCGGGCTCCGGGTTCCTGATCAGCTGGAGCTCCGCACGCTGTGAGACGGTACCCGGGGGTATTCAGCGCCATGTACACAGTAGCGCAGGGTGGCTCCGTAACCAGCCGCAAAAAAGAAAAAGCCCTCTGTCAGTACTTCAGACTGCTGACCGCTTCAGCGGCATCGTACAGATCGTCAAGCATATCTGTGTCATGCTCCTCAATCCATCTGTTAATTGTCGAGCGACTGACTTTCAGATAGTCAGCTACTTCTTTCAGCGTGACACCTAAGTTTTCACAGTGTCGCTGGATACCGAATAATGAATATCTCATAATGATCTCCTTTTCTTCTCTGATCTCAAAATAATGAATGCCGCTGATGCCGTCAACGGGTTCGAGTCCCCGTGATCTGACCATGACACCACCTGTGTTAATACATATTTGTATTGTCGTACTCCGATATGACCGAGCGGCTGATCCGGTTAAGATATAGCTTATGACCTATCCGCTCGACTACGGATAAACACAGGGGTATAGGCAGTCAGAAGCACAGCAGATATAGCTTATGACCATCTGCCGCAGACTGTCATACTCCGGTATGTTTTCAATACGTTTTTGTATCTGCCTTAATGCCGGGATCGGTGTCATAGTTTTGGCAAATATTGGCACTTTTGACACCGATATTTTTGTGCATGCCTCTGAGAGTTCGTTTCAGCCGTTCTGAGCGTTTTCCTGTGTAAATGTATGATTGGTCACCCAATCACAGAAATGCTTCTGAAGTCGCTGAGCACAAGCCTCAGAGGGTTTTAAGTGATTTGCCAAGCACTGCGAGTGCTCGACATGGATAAAAAGAATCTTATTTCTCCGGATCGGTATAATCCGCATCGATGATATTAGGGTTATACCTGGCTTCGAGCTCTTCACGGGTAAGAAGACTCGAATCAAAGGTATTTGACGGAGCAGATATCTCGACTTTGTCGGACAAGTCATAATAGTTCTTCGACCGAAAAATGTACGTCACGGGCTGTATCTTGCCTCTGCTGGCAAGCTCGGCGTCCATTGCTGACAGCAGTGTCTTCGCACGCTGTACGGCTTCCGCTGTGCCTCTTGTGCAGTTGTTTCCTCTGCCCCACTCCCACAGTGTGCTTCTGCTGACTCCCAGCGCTAAGCTCAAGCCTTCGACTGTCGGCAATGCATCCCGTTCAGAACAGATTCTGAAGTACTCCTCTATCCGCTCCTCTACGGCTTCAGTGTCCGATCCGCTGACCTTCGGCAACTTGAGGAACTGCCTGTGGAAGTCGAGCGACTGTGTAACTGCGCTGACATCTTCGACAACCACAGCGGCATTGGAGCCGCTTCCCTTCTTACCCGGCATAAGCTCTTACTCCTTTGCTGTAGAATCCGCTCCGGATGTCGTACCGGATACCGTCACGCAGATACTGCTCTATTTCTTCTTCGATGAAGTCCCGGATCAGGTACAGCTGCCTCTGCACTTCCGGAAGCAGTACATACTCTTCCAGCCCGGTGTCCGGGTATCCGATCTGTTCCAGCTTTGCCCTGACTGCTTCCCTCATGGTCAGATGCATGTCCGGGTTCCACTGTCCCCTCTTTGCTACGGAAACCGTCAGATACAGATCATCATGCCGCCAATGATCAGCTTCTTCTGCTGTCATATCCGGATCATATTTATCCGGATGAAGTCGCTCTTCCTCATAAATCTCAGAGCGCTGGATGATCTCAAGATCACCGTTTTTCCTTCTGCGGTACTCTGTGTATCCGGTTTCTGTAGAGTTCATCTGTATGCCCAGCAGTACAGTGTTCTTCCGCATCGGACACTTCACTTTCCTCTCCGTGCCTCTTCCGGTGACAATGTACGGGTGCATTGGGCTCCAGCTGTTCAGATGTCTGAACTGATCCCATGTAATGAAATGCTGTTCTTGGTTCGACAATTCCATGCCGAGAAGATCGTCTGTAATAATATCTTTTCTTTTCCTGTTCGTTACCTCTACTTTCTTCACAAATATATGTACGGCACATAATGCCTTCAATGATGTTCGACACAGAAATAAATTCTCCTGTTTCCCTGCCAGGGGAGAGCGCTCTTCGAGCTCTCCCCGTGAGGGGAAACGTGAGGGAAGGAAAACTATATATAATACCGTTTTCCTTCCGTGTACGGAAAACGGGAAATTACCGTTTTCCTTCCCTCTTACTATATGTTTACATTTTTGCCGATGAGCCCGTTATTTATGAAATACTCCTGTGAAAATTCCTTTACCCAGGCTCGTATCGTCTTTTGGTCAACTTTTGCGATTTCTGCCACTTGATTCACTAGTGCAAGCCCGTTCTTTTTATCCGCAGAGTCATATGCCGAGCTCAGTCGTCCCCTTCTTTCAGCATGCTTTTGTGTATTAGGAGAGCGGTTCCTGTTTGCTTCGGAACTGCCATTCAAAGCACACTCAGACAATGTTTCGTTATCAATTCTGAACATGCAGTTCTCGAACCACACATTTATCGGTTCCGGAGTCCTGAACTCTCGCAGAGTAAACTCAGCCCGGTAAGCTTTTGCATACAGATCGTATTCGCTGGTTATAAGCTCACCGTCTTTCATGAGGTTCAGAGAAGAGAAGTCGATCAGAGCATCCGCATCCCTGGCAAACACTCCGGAGCCACTTCCTCTGTTCATGGCCTCAATGTAGTTACTTGCCCCTTTGGAATGGTGATGTACATATGCAGTGCTACAACCGAGCTCACATATTTTGTCAAACTGATTACAGAAATATGCCATGTCAGAAGCATCATTTTCCGCTCCGGTGAGTACCTTGTAAATGGGATCAATAATCACCAGCTCATACCCCTTACTTTCAATTTCCCTGGTCAGTTCATTTACCAATTTGTCCATTGGCTTAGCCTGACCACGCAGACACCACAGGTCAAGATTCTCATAATGCCGTTCCGATTTTGGGATGAGCATTCTTTCATATGTATCTGCTATTCTGTGCATAAATGAAATCTGATCGATCTCGAGATTTACATATAGCACTTTGCCCTGTTTTGTCGAAAAGCCAAGCCACGGCAGACCTTCGGCAATTGATATGGCAAGATTGATCATCAGCCAGCTTTTGCCCATTTTGGAAGCTCCGGTAATAATCAGCTTATGCCCCTTCCTCAGAACTCCGTCTATGATCGGCTCCGGGAGCTCCGGTAATGGCTCATCTCGAAACAAGGAGAATGGGATTACTGCCGGCAAAGATACCGGAGTTTCTATAGAGCAGAAAGAGCTCTCTATATCTTGTCTCTGCTTCCATTCTGCATAAGTATCTTTCTGTAATTCACAGGCCTTCTTAACTGTTCTTATTCCGTAAGTGTCACCGTTTTGGAAATGAATCTTATCCCATTTTTCTGCCCTTCCCGGAAGAGTATACAGAGCACTTTCACGGTAGACAGAATCCGTCAGATTCTCGTTACGATTACACCAAAATGCTATTTCCAGGCAGAGCGCCAGGTCAGCTTCAGACTGTGAACTATAGCCGGCTTTTTCCCAATCACCTTCACTGAACAGAAGACTATATTTATCTTTTTTCGCCACATGAGCGATTATTTCATCCATGGATAAACAGAACGGATAATTCTGAACTTCTGTGTTATCCTGTTCGAGTACATCATCTTCTGCCTCGTCATTACGGGGCTTTTCTTTACCGGAGAATGTTTTCCAGGTAAGCATGAGCGCTTCCTGTGCTTCATGTATATCTTCTTCCACATACGGGATCCCGGTGAAAGCGCAGAGTCTGACAGAATCATACATTTCCACATCCTCTACTGCATTTCTGAACGACCCCGGAATTGAGCCCTCGCTGAGTATATGGACCCCTTTTTTACTCTGCGAATATTCGATGTAAGTATCTTTTCCGAACCACCTCAATACACGCAGACCAATAGCAGTTATTTTTCCGTCATCCCCTATACAATGGTCAACATCCACAAACACAAAGCCGAAACTCTTATGCATGCAGATGCCAACACCGTTGTATTTCGATGATCGTTTTAATACCGCTATAGCTTCGTCATAGGTAGCCCACAGATCAGGCTTATTCTGACAACCGAAAACACCTTTGACAGAATAAGGTACTTTATCGTACTTACCTCTTTCAGCATTCCAGCTAAGCTTCCACAGGCACCAACACTTAAGATTTTGCAGTTTCTCCGGTACATACTGAGGAATAAACTTATCTGTCTTTTGCATTTATAACACCTCTAATCTGCTTCCTGGTTATCACTCCTTCCAGCATTTTCCAGCTTCTTCAGAAGCGCTTCGTAATTAACCAGGATTTTTGTTCCGCACCGGACATGCGCCAGCGCTCCGTTATTGCACTGCTTTCTCAACCAGGAATAGCTCAGTCCGGTTCTCCTGGCGGTCTCCTTCAATGGGAGCATAAGCTTCTCATCTGTCATCACTGTGGTCTCCTTCAACAAGTACGTTCCACAGATCATTCAGTTCTTCTGCTGAACAGTGATCCACCTTTCCCAGGACAAGCTTTAGGTTCTTTGCCACATTGGCAGCTATCCCGGTTTCATCCACAAAGTCAATGTACATCGGAACATTGACCGCCTTGTCAGCATCTGTATAGAACACTATCAGCGCATCCAATGACCGCCCCTGTTCACAGCATTCACAGATCAGCTCACTGATCAGTTCTCTGATTGTTTTACCTTCCAGGTCAATCATGATTGTGCTCCCTTCGCATAATCCGTAATCAGTTTTACGATCCTGTCCTGTTCTGCTTCCGGAAGCTCATGTCTCAGTCTACGCATGATAGTTTCATAAGAAACACCCATGAGATCAGCAACCTTCCACAGAGGAACACGGTACTCTTTTGAGGCATTTCTTATTTTTTGGCAACATTTCTTTTCAGTCATATAACTTCTCCCTTCTCAACTATTATTGTTGTTGCTATAATAATTATAGGCAATATGTCTATCGGGATAAATCGACAAATTAGGCAAAGCAAAATCTATCGTAGAGAGGAGAACAACATGGGGAGAAGCAAAGACTCAGAAACAATCATACCGGAGAGAATCAAAGCAATACTGAAAAAAAGAAAGATCACACAGGTTCAGCTTTGTGAAGACATCCGGGAGAACAAAGACGTATTTAACAGGTGCCTGAGAAAAGGCGAGATGCCGAGAATGATTCTGTTCTCGACCGCAAAGAAACTGAACATCTCACCCAGGTATCTGACCGGAGAAACAGACAAGGAAGAATCTTATGCGGACTATGAAGAATGGTTTGAAACAGAGCAGTCTGTAAAGGAATGGATTGCTACGCTGGATGAAGAAGCTCGATTAAAACAGAGCGTTCTTGAATACCTCAGTCGGCAAACATACAGCATGCCGGGGACAAAGAAAAGCGTGAGTATTGATTTTGAAAATCTGTATTATCCACATGAGGAAGACCTGCTCTTCCAACTTCGGAGAACAGCATGGATATTTGCAATTGAGCATGATCTCTTTAAAGAAAGTGAGGAAGGAGAATAACATGGCAAACAAGAAAAGTGAGTTACCTGTACACATAGAGAAAAGAGGAGACACATACCGTTTCAGAGTTTATACCGGAAAAGATGTCACAGGGAAGCAGACCTTCAAGCGAATGACCTATAAACCGACTGCATCCGGTAAAAGAGAGCTCGACAAAGAACTGAAAATGAAAGCAATGGAGTTCTACAAGAGAGTCACGAATAATGAGCCCCTGGAAGCGGAGAAAATTACATTCGCACAATACTATGCATTGTGGAAAGATCAGTATGGAGATGAGCTTACTGCTCGAGAGCTGGAAGACTATGAAAGCAATGTAAACCGCATCTTCATGCCCGTCATCGGTAATATGAAGCTGGGGCAGATCAGAGTCATACACCTTCAGCCAATTATCAAGTCACTTGAGAAACAGGGTCTTAAGCCGGCTACAATCCACAAATATTTCCGTTCAGTATCCACTGTGTTCACAAGGGCATATAAAGCCGATCTGATCGTTGATAACCCTTGCAGACGTGTCACTCTTCCGAAAATTGAGAAAGACAATGTGACTGAGCATGTATTTACTCCGGAGCAGGTTCACAGATTCCTCTCGATCTGCCGGGAAGGCATCGACGTACATCACGATGAAATAAAGCGGAAGAACGGCAGAATCATACCGGCATTCGATGAGCACGCAGAGATTCCCCTTCAGTTCCAGGTATACTACACCCTGGCACTGTATGGCGGCTTTCGTGAAAGTGAAATGATCGGTCTTACCTGGTCGAACATAAACTTTAAGAAGAACGTCATTGTGATCGACCACGCAATCAGCAGAAAGCTGAACCCGGAATACAAGGAAGACTCAGACACCAAAGTAAAGAAACATCTTCAGTATGAAAAAACCACAAAGAGCCGGGCTGGGAACAGAACAGTATCATTGCCCTCTGAATGCTTCGATCTGCTGAAGGATTGGCAGAAAGAGCAGATCAAAATTGCAAAAGAGCTCGGTACAGCCTGGGAAGGCTTAGCCGTAAAAGAATTCGATGATCAGTATCTCTTCATCCAGGAGAACGGAAAGCAGATGTGCTTAACGACCCCATATGCCAAGTTCAAGAAGATTGTGAAAGCATACAATGCTTCCCTTCAGTACAAAGCTGCTCAGTGCGATGATACAGCCCTCTCAGAGGCTCTTATAGCTCAGAAGCTCCCGTCTATCACATTGCATGATCTGAGGCACTCAATGGCTTCTGCCCTGGTTGCTGAAGGCACAAATATTGCTGACGTTGCCAAGAGACTTGGACACTCCGATATTAAGACCACACTGAACACTTACACCCATTCAGTTAAAGCAATTGACTACGATTCAAGCGATACCCTTGCGAGAGCCTTCTCCCCTAACTCCAGCAATCAGATCACACTGTCTGAAGAGGAGCTGGAAGCAGTACTGAAGATGAGACAGGAAAATGGGTCACACCTTGGGTCACACTTGGGTCACAATTTTGGGAAGTGTTAGAAAACATTAGGTAACGGTAGAGAAAACAGATTTCTCAAAAACCGCATAAAACAGGCTTTTTACAGCAATGATAGAACATGCCGAAAAAAGGTAAAAAAACCGAAATTTCCCCTTCGTAATGAGTAGGTCGCTGGTTCGATTCCGGCTATCGGCACTTAACACAGAAAAACCGCATAATCATGCGGTTTTCTTTATTTTATGAGTCTAGTTTGACTCTAGTTTTTCTCTATGCTGTCCTTTTAGCATATATCACAGATCTTGCTGAAGTACCGGAATGGTAGCAAAGATACTCCCAGACAAGGGGGTGAACAAAACGTTCATCCCCAAAAGGGTGTCGCGTTTCGTTACCCCCTTTTTGACATCACAGATTTTGAAAAGTCAAAATTTACGATCTTTAAGGGAGCCCTGAATCAAGGCAACCACAGTCATCAGTTCGATATCAATCAAGCAGATGGTTATTTTCCATGTATTCCTGAAATAAATAAAGATCTCATTCCAGTGTTGTCTTTATGACAACATATCATGAAAACAAAGATACTTTATTTCATTGTTTTTCACACTTCCGTGCCTTTTCTTCTTTTCAGCTTCTTTCATAAACACTCTTGCTGTGATAGAAAAGAAACAGATTAATTAGGGAGGAGATTTATTTATGTACAGAACCGAATGCTTCAAACTGGATGATTTCAAACCTGCATGTTTTGAATCCGACCATACCATTACACTGAACGGGAAAGTAATACCTTATCACACCGTCAGTGAGGATACCGTTTTCTACAATGATTCCGGCAAGGCGATTGCGACCATCTTCTCATATTCCTACTTCCGTACGGATGTGGAAGATAAGGAAAGCAGACCTGTTGTCTTTGCATACAACGGCGGTCCGGGCAGTGCATGCATGTATGTTCATGCCGGCTTCCTCGGAACAAGACGTCTGAAGTATGAAGAGACTGACCGTCTGACATCCATTGCGCCGTATGAAGTGATCGATAATCCGGACTGTCTGCTGGATATCGCCGACCTGGTTCTGGTGGATCCGGTCGGAACAGGCTACGGACTTCTGCTGGATCAGGAAGAAAGCAAGAACTTCCTCGGCATTCAGCAGGATGCGGAAGCACTGCTTACGTTTATCGACAGATGGCTGCGCAGATACAACCGCGGCAAGTCTCCGAAATATCTGATCGGTGAAAGCTACGGCTGCACACGTTCCGCAATTGCGGCAGGCATGGCTGCGACCGGCACAAACAACCGTTCCTACGGATTTGCATTTGACGGCATCGTCATGATCGGCAATACCGTTACTTCGGGCAAGTACTTCGGACAGAATCTGCCGGTCAACGACTGCGTTCTCGGATTCCCGACATACGCCGGCGTCAACTGGTATCACAAGCATCCGTCCGATCAGACAGTGCGCGAGTTTGTCATGGAAGCCAAGCACTTTGCGGATACCGAATACTTTGCGGCACTTTATAAGGGTGAGGCACTGAGTGAAGAGGAAAAAGAACATATTATTGAGAAAGTATGCTACTACACAGGTGTATCCCGTGAATATCTGATCCGTCACGGTCTGGAAATCGATGACAATGATTACCGCAGCGAAGTCCTGAAAGATCAGGGCAAGGCCGTCTCCCGCTATGACGGCAGAGTCACAAGACCGCTGCTGACACCGGAAATCGTCGAAGCCAGCAAGGGCCTCAGAGATGACGCCACCGCCGACCGTTATGATCCGTTCTTCCATGCGGCTGTCACCGGTGATCTACTGCCCTATCTGAATGTCAAACTGGACAGAGCCTATGTTTCCAGTGCCCGCTATTATATGAACTGGGACAAGGACGAATCCCTCGGCACAACGAGCGTGCAGCTGAGAAATGCCATGACCAGGCGTTTCGGCATGCGCACCTTCTTTGCGAACGGATGGTTCGACCTCTGCACGGAATCAGGTTATCTCTATCATATGCTGGATCACTCCGGACTGCCGAAGGACAGAGTATTCGTCAAGGAATATATGTCCGGTCACATGATCTATATCGGTGAAGACAATGTCCGTGAACTGACGCAGGATATCCGTAAGTTCCTGTGCGGTGAAGATCCGACAAAATAAGCATTCATAAACACGCTCCCTGTCATGCATGCATAACAGGGAGTGTTTTTATATTCAGATCAGTCCGTAATGCTTCAGCCCGTTGTATACGCCGTCTTCATTGATCGGTGTGGTGACATGTTCCGCAATGGCTTTTACTTCCGGAAGCGCATTTCCCATCGCCACGCTGTGTCCCGCGGCTTCCAGCATGCAGATATCATTCTTTCCGTCGCCGAACGCATAGGTATGATCCATGGAAACATCCAGCTCCTGCGCAACATGACGTAGGGCCGTACCCTTATCGACGCCGTATACGGTAATATCGGCGCTCGGATGCGGTCCGTGCGGATTTGCCAGTGCCACCGGATCCAGAGCTTTCTGTATGATATGGATCCGGTCCGGAGTTCCGAGATATGCATCGAATGTATAGACAAGCATATCCGGATCAAAACCGTTTTTCACCGATCCGGTATTCTGGACTCTGACCATCGTCTCAAATCCGTCGGGATTGCCGCAGTAGAAACCTTCTTCCAGGCCGAAGAAGAGACACCCTCCGTTCACGCTGTCAATCCTGTCCGCCAGATCCCTGACCTGTTCTTTGCTGAGAGGAGCGGAATACAGAACCCGTTCCCCCATAAAGGCGTAGCGGCCGTTGGAACAGATGAATCCGTCCGCGTATTTTCCGAAGTTTGTTTTGACATATTCCGGATTCCTGCCGGTGCAGATAAAGACAAGATTGCCTCCTGCCCTCAGCAGCTCCAGCGCTTTTTCAGCGCTTTCCGGCACATTCTTTCCGGTTGCCAGTGTTCCGTCGATATCAAAGAATACAAGGTTTTTCATACTGCAGAATCCTCCGATTCCACTATATCATCTGAGGCATCATCCTGCGGATGTTCTGCTTTTTCTTCCCGGTTTCTCCTTCTCATTTCACCCATTTCCTCATAGTCATCCAGGAATGTTCTCAGTTCTCCCCTTGCTTTGTATCCGGGGAAAGATTCAATCTGAACTGCATGCAGCGAGCGGAAGATGTTGTCCTCCACTTCGGGATTGGTTTTCTTCAGCTCGGCAATCAGCCGCTTTACTTCCTGGCGCTTGGAATCACCGGTTTCCTGTGCCGCCTTTTCCGTCATCAGGCAGGCACACTGAATGAATTCCAGATGGTTGTACCGGCACCAGCTGATGACATCCTTTTCCTTAATCCGGAACAGCGGCCGGATCAGTTCCATGCCTTCAAAATTCTCACTGTGGCATTTCGGAATGATGGTTTCCAGCTTGGAACTGTAGAACATTGCCATGACCGTTGTTTCAATGACGTCGTTCAGATGATGTCCGAGGGCAATTTTATTGCAGCCGAGAAGCTTTGCCTCATTGTAGAGATACCCTCTGCGCATCCGTGCGCAGAGATAGCAGGGATTTCTCAGCTGGCGGTTGGCAACCGCAAAAACATTTGTTTCAAAGATCCGGATCGGAATGCCGAGACGCTCCGCATTGTCTTCAATCTTCTTCCGGTTCGCCGGTGCATAGCCGGGATCCATGACGAGATATTCAAGCTCAAACGGAATCTCACCGACTTTCTGATATGCCCGCATCAGCACAGCCATTAACATGCTGTCCTTTCCTCCGGAAATGCATACGGCGATTTTATCTCCCGGTTCAATCAGCTCGTACTGATGGATGGCCGCCACAAAAGGACCCCAGAGTTCTTTCCGGTATTTCCGGAATATGGTCCGTTCGATCAGCTGCGCTTCGGTGAAATCTCTTGCCATAATACTGTCCTGCTTTCCTCAACATCAAGATGATACAACAAATCCGGACACTTCCGTATCAAAGGTGCAAAAAAAAGGATTCCCGTATTTCAGGAAATCCCATGTCATCAGTATACGGTTCCCTCCGAAGGATCCACCGGCATTCTTGCGGCCTTGCCTGCTTTGAGGATCTGATATCCGTCCTGACACCATGTTTCTGCTGTCATGCCTTCCTCCGTGCTGATCTTCACCAGGAATTTCACCACATCCCCTTCTTCAAATTCACAGTCCGTATCCGCATCCGCCCGGAACCAGAAGTCGTCTCTTTCTTCCGGAACACCTTCGAATGT
>SVBN01000050.1 GCA_015058875.1 Erysipelotrichaceae bacterium
CCTGTTTATGGCAGTTCTGTATCTTGGCACTAAGCTGTTTCATCTGCCGTATGATCTGACCATTCTTGCGGTATTTCTGTATCCGCCTTTCGGCGGATTGCCGCTGCAGAATCGTCCGGAATTGCTAATGGTACTGATCAGTATCTACTGGGTGATTGTTCTGGGCATATGTTACCGGGACAGACTGCTGCGGTTGAAGCAATAAAAACCGTATACGAGGAGTTTTGCATATGAAGAAAACAATTCTTTATAGATGTTTATAAATTGCAAAGAGAAAAAAACGCATTTATAATCAGAAACTATTTGACTACATTGTTATTGAGGGAATTGCGATTAGAGGGCTCAAAATCGTTATTTATGGGATTTGTCGAGTATTTGGCAATAAAAGATTTATGGCGGAGAGTATGAAAAGATATATCGTATACCTATCTGCAAGAATTTGTATTACTACATCACATCCAAGTACTAATAATGCTGTCATACAAATTGAACTAAAAGAAGCGTGTGCCAATGTGTCTGGGAGGGAAGACAATGATTGCAAATTTTAGAAAAATCATGATTGGATTTATCTCTTGTGTTCTTTTATGTACCTGCAGATCTGCAGGTATTCCTTCAAAGAATGATGTTATATCAAATGGAAAAGAATGGACTGAATCTGCAGTATCTTCACATGAACGGGAAGACTTGATTGAAGCCTGGGGTGAACCGGATGAGATCAGAACAATCGGGTCATCGACACTGATGATATGGAATAATGAAGCAGGTACAATCAGCATCTCTGATGACTCCAATGGGATTCATATTGTCGAGGTATCACAGCATTCAAATACAGAAGGTCAATCAGATACAAACGGAATAGCGCTGATGATCCGTGCAGTACTTGCGGCAGCACTGCCGTTTATCCTGATCTTCATAGCTGTAATACTCTTCTTTAAAAAAGCCGGCTGGCTGAATGCAGGGAATCCGGATAAGAAGGCTCCATTCTTCGCGCGTGAACCGGGTTCAAAGCCATGGAGCGGAATATGATGCAGGACATTATTATATTGCTGGCTGTTGAATGCTTTTCTGTGATTGGTGCAATCTGTTTCTTTCGGACAAGTAAAAAAGGCAGCGCAGTACTAAAACTGATAAAGGGTGTTATGGGGTTGGTATGCTGCGGTGTGTTCATTTTGACTGCCTACTGGAGTATCGTGTTATTTGCGTTATTGAAATAAAACGAATAGTAAATCATTGGATCGACAAAAGCATACAACTGCGGAGTATTACCTTTTGAAAGGCAGATAATTTGAAACGCGATCAGAAATGTATGAATAGCATAATACAGTTTTTGAAAGATTCTGGGATTGTATGATTGACAGATGTCTTCAATCAACCAACATTAATGATCTATATGAGTGGAGGTTGTAAAAGTGATGAAAGGCATGCTTCGTGAAATACATGGCGCTTGTATGGAATATAGTAACAAGAGTGCTTGATGTAATCTGCATATTTGCGCCTTTTGTATCCTCTGTATTGTGGCTTAAGTTCATATGCTCGATGATGTATTCAGCCTTTATGGTTTATTATGCATGCTCAGCTGCCGGCCGTACATATTACTTCCATGTGATCGTTGTTATATGTTTACTGCTGGCGGCAGTATACCTTGCTGATTTAAATCACCCGGCCATTATCCCGGAAAATCTGCTGATCCCGGCAACCGCATTTTTCCTGTTTCCATATACCGGGGCTATGGAGGTGTTTGGTGCATTTATGAATCCATATCTGATGGTATTGCTGTTTCAATTGTTACTGCTTGCAGTACATTGCTTATTCCGCAGGCACAGCCGGAGAGAAATGGGGATTATACAGGGTAAAAGGATAATATTTTTGTACCAGATATGACTGAGAGGCGGGACAGCTTATGAAAAAATGGATTGCGGGAACTTTATTATTTGTACTGTTAATCGCGGCTTTCATAAATAACGAAGGGAAAAGATACAACGGATATGATCCGGACAGTCCCTATATCGGCTATTCCGGGCCAATGTATTCTGTTGTATCACTTCGGGATGATGATCTTATGACAGTACAGGAACGGAACGTGTCATTTGATTTTTCTACATATCAGGATGACTGGTTTGATACCGGGTATATTGATTTTCTGAGACAGCAGGAATGGTACGATGCAACTATGGAAAAGCAGCTGAAAGAACTGCGTCAGTTCAAGGGTGTTTACAGTGACGATGTCCTGCTGAAAGACACCTATACCATTCAGAATCATTCTTCCGCAGAAGAGACAGCTGTCCTCGTATATCCTTTTGTATCAAATATCTCGGAAATATCGGAGAGACGGCCGGAGCTGTTCCTGAATGGACAACAGATCCATACTGATATTCGTTATGGTTATGTCTGGAATGGTGCACGGAGAGTGTGTAACAATTCCAACCAGGAATACCGTGAACTGCTGAAAGACAATGCATATCTGGATCATGCGCTGAGCGAAGAAAGATATAATCTTCCCGATCTTCCATGTCATGTATATAAGGTCACTTATGAGTATGATCCGCAAATCACAGAGAAAGCACCGTTCCTCAGGATACGTGTGTCATACGATCCGTCGCGTACTGCTTTGACAGGTTTTAATTGTTCCCGGTATCCCGAAGATAATGAAATGGTATTTTCAATGCGCATGTATGACCCGCAGATCAATATTCCTCATTACTGTCTGATCCTTGCGGCAGGAGAAAAACCAGAAGATATTCAGTTCTCGTTCTTTGAAAACGGGGACCCAACTGTGGACAAAACTTCCGATCAGGAGACACCGGTGCACACTGAGATCAGGGAAATGCCACTGGAAGAAGCGGTCCGGGAATGCTCGGATCTTATGTTCAATTCCCTGCAGTCATATGGGCAGCCGGCCCTGGGACTGACAGTATCAGAAGAGCAGTTCTTTGAATGCTCAAAGGAACTGATGTCGCATTTCAGACTGTTTGAGATGGGTGATCCGGCGCAGGAATTCAGTGATCTGGGAGATCTTTTTACGGAAACACTGACTGACGAAAGACTCTGCTTTGCGGTCACGGAAATCTCTGTACAAGGGAATGATGCAGTAACATTTGAAGCAGTATCCCTGAAAAAGGGGAGCCAATGCTGGTGGAAAGAAAAAAGTGCCGGGAAAAGGATGTACGAACTGGCGGTAAACGTTGGAAATGTATTCAGGACAGACAAGATTCATGCTGTCCTCAGTCATACTGATCTGATCAGGATCATGGAAAACGATATGGGATTTGAAGAGAAAGAAGGTGCTCTTGAAACAGAACTGGATTCGAAGAAGGAATACTACACGCTGATCGTAAAAAGGAAGAAGTAGTAAAATTAGAGCAGGAACAGTAAGAATCATCCCTGATACATAGCCAACAATAAGTTATTATTATCAGAATATCCATCATAGCTTTAGTGATTTAATAAATTTGTGAAAAAGCAATTTGGGACCGGTTTTTGGGACCGGGCTCAAAACGTGACAGTATAATAAAGCAATAATGGTGAGTAAAACGATCGAAAATACATCAAATGATGTATGAAACTAATATGTTTTGACATTAAAAATGATGAAGCACACCTCCTTAGCTCCACCATATCGGACAGGACTGCAGGAGTCCTGTTTTTTTTGTATAATACAGACAGATACGATATGACCTGAAAGTCATCTTTTCAAATATCATCCATATTAACTGAATACGGATCATTCGGATCAGACGGGAGGAAATCTGTTATGTTTGTTTTCTGGGGTGACGGTTCACAGGATGCGATGGACCTTGTCGACAGCATTATTGTCAGAAGCACAGAGAATTTCAACTGGACGTTCATCTTCATACTTGCGGTCGTGTTCTACGTATACTGGTCGGAAATCAATAAGAAAAACTATGATGCCGTATTTGCCGGCCTGGCATTGTACGGCGTGCACTGGCTGTATGAAATAGCCAATGCTCTCATAGGCCGTTTCGCAGGTTATCCGCTCTGGTCGGTTTCCAATGCATCGACAACATTTATTCTTCTGATCGGTGTGTGCTGGGAGCTTTCCATGATGTTTTCTCTTGCCGGCATCATTTCCTTCAAGATGCTGCCGGAAGACAGAACAGCACGGTATTTTTCCGGAAACGGAAAGCGGGGAATTGACTGCCGGCTGGCCGGAGCTCTCAGCATGGCGCTTCTGTTTGCGCTGTTTGAATCCTTTCTTGCCGGGACAGCCAATCATTCGTTCATCTGGGTATATAAATGGTGGGGCGTTCTGCCGGTATTTGTGACAACATATATTCCGTTTTTTCTGGCTTCCAATTACGTTCCGGATATGGAACCGCGCAGAAGAAACATGTTTCTGATCGGAGAATGGTCTCTGACAGCTGTTCTTCTGATCGTCCTGATCCCGCTCGGCATTATCTGAAAATTAACTTCAGTGTTTTGCTGAGAACGAAGCGAAACAGTATCTTTCTTTCAGACGGAGGTAACGCTGATGAAGAAAACAATCATAAATACTGTGATCTGTTCCTCAGTGACTGCCGCAGTGTGCGCATTGCTGACAATGCTGAACGGCTGGACTCTTTCCGGATTCTGTTATTGCATGATTCTGGCAGGTCTTGCCTTATGCGTTGCCGGGGTCGGATTCACACCGGCAAACCGGATCAGTTTCGGCGGGGGACAGTTCGAAAGAGGCCGGGAGAAGCTGATTTATGATTCCTGGCAGATGGAAGGAAAAAAAAGACAGAACAATTCGATCGATTTCCTGTATACCGGCGGTGCACTCTGTGTAGTTCTGGGCTTCCTGACAGAGGCGGTTTTCTGATCCTGCAAAACCTGACACAGCTGAAAGTACAGACGGACTCATATGCATCATGAAATGCCCCGGAGATTCCTGCGTCAGGGAAGTGATCCGGGGCATTGACAGTTATATGCTGGCGTATGTGTATCACCGCAGATTGATGAAGCGGTACATATCTCCGGCCTGAACGAAGTGTACGGGAACGGTATCATCCTGTATGGCTTCATTGACCCAGGTGGCCGCATAGCGCATGCCGGGTTCTTCGATGTTGAAATGGCCGATCGGAATAATTGCTTTGGGAATCCCCAGCATGGCGCTGTCACGGATATATTCCGCAAACGTATAGTCGGTCAGTTCCATGGTGATGGCACAGTCCACATCATCCTCTTCAAATGCTTTCAGGACATTGTTGTCATTTCTTCCGTCCACATGGCCGACGATTCTCAGCTTTCTGACTCTGGTATCGGGATCACCGATGATCCTGGTTCCGTTGAGTCCCATTTTCTTTGCCAGCTGTTCCGCCAGATCCTGTGCCTTGATGCCTTCAAACCGGAAATCCTTCGGGTTGGAAATGTCTCCGGTCAGTCTGTCTTCCCATCCCAGTTCCTTCATGACACCGTAGAAGATGCCGTCCACATATCCGCCGTTGTAAGGAATGCCGGTATGCATGTGGTCATGATTGCGCCAGACCGTAATGCCTGCTTCATTCAGCAGCTTTGCCTTTGCCTGATAGGTGCGGTTGTCCTGAAGCCAGTCCTGATGGTCTCCGTGATTCCAGAATAATGCCTCATGCGGCATGATGAGATTGCAGCCGAGTTTCCGTGCTTCACGGATAACTTCCGTGGAAGCCCAGATGCATGTGACAATTCCGGTCAGCTCCTTACCGGTATCTCCGTAAAGAACCTTGTCCCTGGTTTTTGCCGGATCGATCGGATTGCCGTCTCTGGAGATGCCCCTGTGATATGCTTTGATGCGGTCGATGGCTGTCTGAATCTTCATAATGGTGTCCTCCGAAAAAATAAGAGTGCTGCAGTTTCCTGCCTCACTCTCATCATAATCAGTTTCTGTATATACTTGCACTCAGAATTACCTGTGATTCTGATGCTCAGTCCACACGCATGCGGATGATCCAGTCCGTCTTTTTCAGCTTCCAGTATCCCCACGCTGTCTTGATCAGATAATCGATTCTGAGACTCAGATAAATCCAGAAGGGACTGGCGTGCAGGACAAGGGCGACCAGGAAGCCGGCCGGGATATTGACCAGCCAGCAGGATGCCAGATCCACCTTTGTGACCGCGGAAGCCTGACCGCCGCCGCGCAGGATTCCTTTTGTGAAGATCAGCTGCAGCGCCAGGAAGAATACGGCAATGGATGCGGCGTTCTTCAGGATATAGGCGGTAGCCCGTGCCTCCTCGGATACATTGAAGAAGGAGATCATCAGCGGGGCAATCAGCTGTGTGAGCAGGGCGCCTGCCGCACCGATCAGGATGGCAATGTGGATAAAGTAGTTTGTATACTCTTTCACGGTATCCCTGTGATTGGCGCCGATCTCATGACCGATCATGACATTGGCACCCATGGAAAGGCCGAACAGGAACAGCGAGGAGATCGTCCAGATGTTATGTACGATGGAATTCGCCGCGATGTAATACGATCCGACACGGCCGGTAATCATGGCGGCTGCGGAAACATTCAGATTCTGTGTGACTTCGGATATGATCAGCGGCCTGCCACCTTTCCAGTAGTCTTCCTTCAGGATCTTTCCCGGATCCAGTTTCAGATCAGAGAAGGAGAAGGGAAGCTTTGCATTCCGGAACAGGTAGGTGATGGAAATGCACGATTCGACGATACGGGCAATCACGGTAGCGATTGCGGCGCCCATCAGGCCGAGCCGCGGCGCACCGAGCTTTCCGAATATCAGCATCCAGTTGAAGAACACATTGCACAGACACGCCACGCTGGAGGCATAGAAACCCAGGCGGTTGATGCCGGCGCACCGCAGCAGGATGATGATTACCTGGCTGAATCCGTTCAGCAGAATCCCGATGGACATGATCTTCAGATAGATATATCCGTTCTGAATAATCTCACTGCTGTTGGTGTAGATGGACAGGATCTGCTTCGGGAAAAACCATGCCGCAAGCGAGAAGAAGACTGCCGGGATCACGGCAATTCTCAAACAGTAGGAAATGACCGATTTGGCCATGTCTTTGCGTCCGTTGCCCCATGCCTGTGAGGCAAGGACCAGTCCGGCGTTGGCAATGCCCATGAAGACCGTCATGGCAAGATAGGGGAACTGTCCCGAGAGATTGACCGAAGAAAGGGCAATGTCTCCGAGGGTTCCGACCATGATGGTATCGATCATATTGACAAACATATTGATGACCGACTGTATGGCCATCGGCAGCGCCACATGGATCAATGCAATCAGGAATGCTTTATCACCGAAGATTCTTTTCATTGTGCCTCCTGTGTACGCATCTATTGTAAACGCATCTTCAAAAGATCATACGGATATGCTCAGAAAGCAATCCTGGTATAAATATCAGGCATCAGCGTACAGGAAAGCTGCACAAGACGGTCCACCGGCATCCGGCACTCATCCATGATCCACAGCTCCAGAATCCTTACGCATCCCGCATTGTAGAATTCCGATTCCATGATCTGCTCATCCGACATTTCGGCGATATGCATGTTGGCCATATAAACACGCTGATATCCTTCCAGGCCGAAGGATGAAACAAAATCAAGAAATGCTGTATTCCGGTTTATAATCACGGTTCTGAAATAATCCCGGTTTTCTTTGACAAAGAGAAAGATTTCCTTCAGGCACTGTTTCCAGTTATGCCCGTTGTAATGGCTGACGATTTCGGAAGAAACATAATCGGAATAATAGGAGTTCGCAAGATCATACTTGTCCCGGTAGTATTTGTAGAATGTTCCCCGGGATACGTCCGCTTCCTGCAGAATCATATCCACGGTGATATCTTCAAACGGATGCTTCTCCGACAGTGTGCGGATTGCCTGCAGCAGGTATTTCTTCGTATTCATATCGGTATACTCCTTGTGGTATTGAACTGTGAAGCGACTCCGGAAATCGTGAAGCAATATGAACCGGAAGCCGTATTTGTGGCGGCCGGCGGCTCGCCTGTAATCCCGAAGATGGACGGTGTGGATCAGGCAAATGTCTGCACTGCGGAAGAAGTGATCCGGGGAGAAAAGAAGGCCTGCGGAAATACCGTGATCATCGGTGCCGGACTGACCGGTCTGGAAACGGCGGAAATGCTGTTCCGCCAGGGATGCGTCGAAAAGATTACGATTGCGGACATGGTGCCGCAGATTGGTCTCGGCATGTATCCTTCCGTATTTGTGGATGTCATGAAGGAAATGGCCGGACAGCCTCTGGAACTCCTGCCGGGTCATATGCTGAAAGGCATCACGCCGGAAGGCGTAACGCTTACTAAACTGGAAGATCAGAGCGAAGTATGCCTCAAAGCGGATTCTGTTATCCTCTCCCTCGGTCTGAAGCCGCGCCGGGAGACCGTTTCTGCATTTGAGAAGGAATTCGGCAGGGTGATCCCGCTCGGTGAAGCAAGAAGAACGCCGGGCCGAGTCGCAACATCCATGGAAGATGGCTACATCATGGCCAGAGGATTTGATCCCGAAGCATAATTGTCTCTCAGGACGTCTGCCGGAACGGCAGGCGTCTTTTCTGAATGCAGGAAGAAAGGTATGATGAATGCAGAAGGCGGATGCCGCGGAGATTTTATATGCTGAAAGAGAAAACATATTCCACAGCAAAAGGCACAATTCACTACTGGACCGGCGAAATGAATCCGGAGCTTCTGACTCTGGTTTTCCTGCCGGGACTTTCTGCCGACCACCGGCTGTTTGAAAAGCAGACGGAATACTTCGAAGGGAAATATAACGTTCTGACCTGGGATGCGCCGGAACATGCATTGTCCAGACCGTTTGATCCGGACTTTACGCTGATGGATAAGGCGGAATGGCTTCATGACATTCTGGAACAGGAGAATGTCCGGAATCACGTACTCATCGGTCAGTCCATGGGCGGCTATGTCAGCCAGTGCTTTCTGCAGAAATATCCCGGGGAAGCCGCCGGATTTGTGTCGATTGACTCGGCGCCGCTGAAGAAGAAATATGTCACGGACATGGAAATATTCCTGCTTAAATATACCGAGCCGATGTACCGTGCTTATCCCTGGGAGGCATTGAAGAAAACCGGAACGGAGGGTGTTGCCGTAACCGGATACGGCAGGGAACTGATGGCGTCCTTTATCGCCCAGTATGAACGGGATGAATACTGCCGTCTGGCAGGACATGGCTTCCGGATGCTGGCGGAAGCGATGGAGGCGGATCTGCCGTATGTGATTGACTGCCCTGCGGTACTCATCTGCGGGAAAGAAGATCATGCCGGTTCCGCGAAGAATTACAATATCCGCTGGGCAAGGGAAGAGCATCTGCCGCTGTGCATGCTGGAACATGCCGGACATAACGCCAATACCGACCTGCCGGATACGGTCAACCGGATCATCGAAGACTTCATCCGTGCAAATCATCTCTGAGTTCAGATGATCCGACTGCCGGTGCACTGCCGGCGGTCTTTTTGTCTGCGCTGATGACATTGTCATTCCCGGAGCTGACATTTATAATTTAGTTAACGATTCTTTTCAAAGATAATCCGGAGGAATTCAAATGAGAGAATGGACACGCGACGAGCGCTACAGAGTTCTGCAGAGTGCTGACGAGGTCAGGGATCTTTTTGAGCGGATCAGAAAGTCTCCGTACCGTCAGACTTACCACATTCAGCCGGTCACCGGTCTTTCCAGTGACCCCAACGGTTTTGCCTGCTACAACGGCGTCTGGCATCTGTTTTATCAATGGTGCCCGTGGGGTGCCGTTCATGGTCTGAAATACTGGTATCATGTATCTTCCCCGGATCTGATCAGCTGGAAGAATGAAGGCGTCGGGCTGGCACCGGACTGCATCTATGACAATAAGGGTACGCATTCCGGCAGCGCCATTGCGGAAGGAGATGACCTGTATTTCTTCTATACCGGCAATCACCGCGATGAAAACTGGGTGCGCACACCGTATACATGCGCTGCGGTGCTGGGAAAAGACGGGAAGCCGGTCAAACTGGAAAAACCGCTCTTTGGACCGCGCGACGACTACAGCGAGCATCAGCGTGACCCGAAGGTTGTATGGAATGAAGAAAAGAAAAAGTACTATATCTTCATCGGCGCCCAGACACTGGACAAGCGCGGAACGGTATTGATCTATGAATCGGAAGAGCTTCTGAAGGGATGGAAGTTCTCCGGTCAGCTGAACGTTCCGGGATTTGAACAGTTCGGCGGCATGTGGGAGTGCCCATGCATCCAGCGGATCAGCGGAAAGGATGTTCTGATCTTCTCACCGCAGTACACCAGGCTGCCGGGCAGAGGAGAGAGCACAAACCACAACGTATATCTTGTCGGCCAGATGGATTACGATACGCTGACATTCACGCCTGATTCGGATTACCGTTATCTGGATTACGGATTTGATTTCTACGCTGCCCAGCTTGCCGCAAATGTCAATGATCCGGACAAGGCGATTATCGTCTCCTGGATCGGTCTGCCGGACAACCACTATCCGACAGAAGAAGAGGACTGGGAAGGCAGTATGATCCTGCCGAGAGAGCTGAGGCTGCGGGACGGCAAACTGATCCAGACGCCGATCAGCGGAATCGAAACGCTGCGTGAAGCGGAAATCAGTCCGGAAGGAACACTGCCCGATGCCTGTGAAGTGCAGGCGGTCTGCCCGGGCGGCGATTTCGATCTGAATCTCTTCACAAAAGAAGACGGAACCGGCGGCTTTACGATTCATTACAATGAAGCGGAAAAGAAGATGACGGTCAACCGCAAAGGTATGAACAAGCGCTTCAATACCAATGTGTTTGAAGAACTGGATGTACCGCTGGAAAACGGACTGAAATCCCTGCGCATCTTCATTGACCGCAGTTCCGTGGAACTGTTTATCAATGACGGTGAAGAGACATTCACCTCACATATCTATCCGGAAGAAAATGAACATCACTATACTGTCAGCACCGGAACCGAAATGCATATCTGGCCGCTGAAGGCATCTGTAAAAGACGATTTCGTCATCTGAGGAAACCTATGAAAAAGATCTTTGCGAGTGATTTTGACGGTACATTGTATTTCTATAAAGCACCGGATCCGGACAAGCTTCCGGCAGTCAATGTAGAAAAAATCAGGGAGTATCAGGAAGCGGGAAATCTGTTCGGTCTCTGCACGGGAAGACAGGTCGGCGGTCTGACGCCGTTTATCGGCGGACTGGTATATCCGGATTTCTATATCACCAGCAGCGGCGCGAATATCGTTGACGGTGAATTCAGGGAAATCTATAAGCGCGGCGTCAAGCCGGAGATTGCTGAAGCCATCATTCAGGAAATGAATCCGAAAGGATTCCGTCTGACCCTGGATGTGGAAGGGGAAATCTGCGTCTTCAGCGAGATGGATTATCCCGGAAAGTATTACATTATCACCGGTACGAAGGACTGCCCGCCCGGTCTGATTCACCAGGTCAGCATTCATACCGAATCCCTGGAGGACGCCGCACATTACGCCGCATGGGTGAATGAGCATTTCGGGGATGAGGTGGAAGCTTTCCAGAATGTCATCGAAATCGACATTGCCCCGCGGGGATGCTCCAAAGGAAAGGGCGTGAACATCCTCCGGGAGAAACTGGAAGAGAAGTACGGAAAGATCCGTCTGTACGGCATCGGCGATTCCATCAACGATCTGCCGCTTCTGGAAGCCAGCGACGTCTCCTACACATTCCCTTATGCACCGCAGATCGTACAGGACAAAGCAGCATACGTTGTCGATACGATTG
This sequence comes from Erysipelotrichaceae bacterium, assembly GCA_015058875.1. Lineage (GTDB taxonomy): Bacteria > Bacillota_I > Bacilli_A > Erysipelotrichales > Erysipelotrichaceae > Bulleidia. Next base: position 11,717 of record SVBN01000050.1, read on the forward strand.
TGGATGCGCTTGAGCACAGCATGAAAGAAGAAACAGAGGACTGACACCGGTCTTCATACGGATGAAACAAGAGTCCGGGCATGCGGAAATGCCCGGGCTTTTTACGTGCGGAAAATCGGTCTGAATTTTCACCGATTTTACACAAAAAGCACTTTACAAACGTCGACCTATCAGCTATATTGAAGTCAGAAGTACTACAGTTGTAAACCGGATCTGAGCACCGCAAAGGGGTGGTGCCGATAAGTCGGAAGAGCACAATGATCTGCATCGCCGCAATACGTGCGGCATGTGCCGGATCTGCACGGAAGCAGGGGCAAAGTGTCGGAAGAATGCGCAGTTTCAGGTGATCTCCGACAGCATCATCGGTACTCAGAGCCGGTGCAGCTGCAGTAAAAGGAAAGGAGCGGGATATGATTACATTTCTGAACCGGGAAGAAATTCTCAGAACAACCGATATGAACCGTTATGCCCGCGTCCGTGATATCCTTGCGGCTCATCACATCGAATACAAGGCCAGAGCCGTGACGCCCGGCAGTACCAGAAGCTTCGGAAATAACCGGATGATGCCGATGGGCAGAACCGTTCGTGAAAACAGACAGGAGTTTGCCATATTTGTCAGGAAGGACGATGCGGAACAATCCTCCTTCCTGCTGAATAACGCAAACAGACTGTAACCATAAAAAACGGAAGTACCGCACAGTTTCCTCCTCCTGTGAAGCGGCTCCTCCGTTTTTTTTCTGTCTTATTGTTCTTTCTTCAGGGTGTCATCGATCATTTTCATCATCTGCCGGTAGAACGGGAAGATGTCATGCCTGCGCATCAGACCGCCCTGGAAGGACATATGATCATGCGGCCAGACCGGCATGATATTCCAGACGCCGGGAGTGACATTGCCCGGCTCGTATGCCTTTGCCGGGGCGTGGGACGGCGCTGCGGCAGAGATCGTATTGACCAATCCGTCATTGGGCTGCCATTCCTTTCCAAGAGGAATTCCGCCGCGTGAAGCACCCTGATAGGCGCCCATGCGGATCGAAGCCTGGACATAGATCTGCTCTGTTTCAGAAATCCTCGGGTATTGAACATCGCCTTTTGGATCCGTCACACATGCCGGATAAGACCAGTAATATGCCTCCGGAATCATCCGGATCTCCCGGTTCATCCGGTCCGCAATGTCGATGTGCATATCGTATGCCGCATAATCCCATTCCGCCCGGTCCGGCTGCACTTTCCCGGAGGCGACCATCAGTTTTGCGAAAAGACGGTATACCGGCGGGATCTTCACTTTGGAAACATCAAAGTCTGGATCCTGATACAGATCATAGGCGGTGGTGCCGTTGCTGGGGGCAGCCAGAATTGCGGTGCCTCTGATCAGACTGCCTTTTGTGCCATGGAAGAAGGCGGAGCTGTTCTCCGCCTCGGCTTCCTCCGTATTACCGTAAGCCAGCAGATGGGAAAACAGACGCACGGTTGCGCCGCCGAAGGAATGCCCGATCAGCACGATTGGATGATCTTCATCCCATACCGGAATCAGCGGACAGCCGGTGAAATCTTTTCCGAATCTTGGGTGTCCGGCTTTTTCGCTGTGCAGCTGACCGTAGTCCGTAACGGTGCCGGCAAGCTGCGCATAGAGCTCGCAGGCTCTGTCCCAGGCACTGCCTTTCGGCGCGACCGAAGCCGCATGACAGTCATAGCCGAGCCCTCTCAGATAAACCATCAGGTCGCCGTTTTTCATGCCCCAGTACGGACGCTTCTCATACTGCTCATCGTAGCTTCCCCAGCCGGAAAGACCGTGGACAAAAATATATTGTATCTGCATAAAACAAATCTCCCGGATCCATTATAAAACGCCTGCATATGCACAGGCGTTCCTGATGCTCAGATTGCCGCAAGACGGTATCCTTTTCCCCAGAGCGCTTTGATAAGCGCCGGTCTGGACGGATCCTTTTCCAGCTTTTCCCGCAGATGGCGGATATGAACGGAAATGATCAGGTGGCAGTCAAACGGTTCCGCATTCCATGCGCTCCGGTAAATCTCTTCCGGAGAAAAGGTTCTGCCCGGTTCACTCATCAATGTGGAGAGAATTCCATACTCTTTCGGAGTAAGCCGGCTGCGGCGGTTGTTGTAAGTTGCGCTCATTTCATTTTCATTCAGTTCCAGCATGATTCAGTGATTTCTCCTTTCCAGATATTCATCCAGGGGATGGCTGTCCCCGCTGACATGATCGAAGACTGTGACTTCGACATATTTACTGACGGTTTTCAGTTCCTCTTCGCTCAGCAGCCGGCTGATCGAATAGCCGTAGTGGTTGGATTCCTGATCGCGATAGACATATCCGTATCCCTCTATCAACTCGGGTTCATTGCTCATCTCGGAATGATTCGAGACGGAGAAATATGCCTCATTCCCCGTATGGTTATTCTCATTCCGGTAGTATTCATCGATTCCCTCATGACGGTAATTCTCCATCAGTGCAATGATTTCCTGATAGCTGTCCATATCGTCCGTCGGAATATTTACTGCGAAATAGATATCGGCACTGTCTTCGTAGTCTTTCATATTACCCGGTGTGCCGAGGTTGTTGATATCGGCGGAAACGGAGTATTCATAGCAGAGCCGCCTGTCCTGATTCAGTGCATAGTTTTCCGCAAGGCCGAAGCAGCGGGTATTCCAGGCGATATGGCAGAAGCCCAGGCAGAAGCCCATCACCGCTGCGTAGATCGCAAGATTCTTCCAGCTGATTTTCATCGAGCGCTTATAGACAAACATTGCGGCGATATAGATGAACAGCAGGATCAGATAGAAGATGACAAACGGCAGGATTCCCGAGCGCGGTGTTTCGAAGGAAAGAAACATCATCGAAAGAAACAGGCAGATATGAATCACACCGGGATAGGAGAGAATGTCATCCGAGATCTGTTCCGCACGCTCGGATTTCCGGTCGATAAAATGCTTTTTCAGCAGGATCACGGCTGCCAGGGCATACACCGTCGGCAGGATGAAATACATGATTCTCCAGACATCTGCCGGACGGGAACTCAGCAGGCTGAGAACATCGTCCGCGGCCATGATATTCATTGCCAGCGGGCTGGTCCAGGCTACAGCCTGGGTTACGAACGGATATGTGCCGATACCTGCTCCGGCAACCATCGTATCGATGAATCCGGTTACCGTCATCAGGATCAGCAGGGGAATGCCGGTATAGGAACAGATCATGACGATGCCGTCAAAGATGTTGTTTGCCAGCAGGAACAGCGCACTGTTGATCAGTGTCATTTCAATCATGACAGCGGTTATGAACAGGATGATCAGAAGCACTTTTCCCGCATATGCAAAGACCCGCGAAAGAATCAGGGAAATCAGGGAAGAAGCCGCAAAGCAGACCGCCGGAAAGGCTGCTGCGAATACGAGGCTTGTCACCAGCATTTCCTTCCGGCTGATCGGAAGGGACAGATAGAGATCCGCGCTTCTTCTGCGGTGAACCGGAGACAGCAGAAGCACCGGCAGAAGATAGGTCATCATGAAGCTCATCACCGTACCGGCAAGCACGGCATCGCGCAGCAGTCCTGATCTGTTTGCGTCTGAAAACAGGAATATTGAATTGGCAATGGCAAGATACAATACAAAGGTAAATACCAGTGCAACCCGGCGCTCTTTCAGAAGGTATCTGAAATAATTCTTATTCATGTGTTTCACCTCTGCTTTCCAGCTCATAGATAAACAGTTCTTCGAAATTTGTCTGCAGCACATCGAGAATCAGCGGATGCATCTCATTCAGCTTTTCCGTCACTTCCTCACGATTGCCGCGGATGACCATGCGGCAGACCCGGCCTTCCCGTTCGAAATGCAGGACATCGAAATCTTTGAAATCATCTTTCGTGACTTCCTGCGGGAAGGCTGCCTGATACTTGTTGATCAGATCTCTTGTTTCCAGCAGATCGCCGTAGCTGATGATTCTGCCGTCCTCGAGAATTCCGTAGGAATCGCAGATATCCTCCAGCTCCTTCAGATTATGGCTGGAAATGACCACCGAGATCTTCTCTTCCTCCAGCAGGTCCGCCAGAATCTGCTTGAAGCGCAGTCTTGCGAGCGGCTCCAGTCCGTCATACGCCTCATCCAGCAGGATCAGCTTCGGATGGGTGGACAGGGCGAACAGCAGCGATACCCGCCGCTTCATGCCCTTGGAAAGATTGGTGACGGACATGCTCTCCTCCAGGGAGAACACATCCATATATTTTCTGTATGCTTCCTCATCAAAGTCATACATGCTTTCATACAGCAGCTTCAGCGATTTCACCGTGCAGCCGAGCGGATAATACTGTTCATCCGAAACAAATGCGATATCCCTGCGGACTGCCGGAGTGCGGTATGTGTCACTCCCGTTCAGCGTGATTGTTCCCTGATCTGCCTGATAGACACCGGCAATCAGTCTCAGCAGGGTGGACTTGCCGGCGCCGTTGATTCCTACCAGACCGAAGATAGAGCCATCCTGTACTTCCAGGTTCAGATCATTCAGAACCTGCTTTGTTCCGAAGCTTTTATATAAATGTTCAATTTTCAGCATCTTCATTCCTCCTCAAAGAGTTCATCGACTGCATCCAGCAGTTCTTTCCTTGTGATGCCCGTTTCCTTCAGCGGCTTCAGCACCGCCAGAATCTGCGCTCTGTGTCCCGCGGAAACATTCAGGTCCGCCACATACACACCTTTTTTCGGAAGGTTGTAGACCACACCGGCCTTTTCCAGTTCGGCGTAAGCTTTGGCTACGGTGTTGGGGTTGATTCCGTTATCCACTGCCAGCTGGCGGACAGAAGGCAGTCTGTCACCCGGTTTCAGGACACCTGCTTCGATAAAGCGGATGACCTGATCACGGATCTGTTCAAAGATCGGAATCTTGCTCTGGAGATTTAAAAGAAACATATCCGTCTCACCTCTCAAATCTGTACTATCTGTACTAAGTGTACTATCTGTTTATCCGGTTTACAACAGTAAAATCTTTAAGATTTCGCTGCGTATCCGCAGGGGTTATGTTCTCTGCGGAGCCATGGGATCTTCGGAAGGTACCTGCAGGAAAAGGAAACTGCGTTATAATGGATTTCAGAAGACAGAGGGGAAATCATTGTGAAGGATCATAAACAATTTGACTGCGTGTGTGCGGGGATCGCAACCTGGGACACACTTTTTACCGGTGTTGACCGTGATCTGATGTCAATTGACGGAATCCTGGCAAAAGGATATTACGCTTCCTCCGGCGGCGACGCCGTCAATGCGGCTGTCAGTATGGCAAGGCTCGGTCTCAATACCGCCGTATGTGCGTCGCTCGGAAAGGACAGCGCCGCGGATCTGGTGATTGCGGAACTGCAGAAAGCCGGTGCCGATTGTTCTTATCTGCATCAGAGTGCACACGTCCATACCGCTTCGCCGGTTTTGCTGGTGGATCCGGAAGGCGAGCGCCACATCATCCGGGTTCCGGACAACGGCAATCATTTTTTCTCACAGGATATGGTCGGCGATGAGCTGCTGGAGAAAGCACGCCATCTTCATGTCGCCAGCGCGAATGTGCTGAAGGCGCTGGACGGGGAAGGGCTGAGCATCCTGTTTGCCAGAGCGCATGCGAAAGGATTGACCACATCGCTGGACGCCTCGTATGACCGGGAAGGCAACTGGATGAAGAATATCGAAGGCGCGCTGCAGAACTGCGACATCTTCATTCCGAGCATGCAGGAAGCCTCCATCTATGCCCAAAGCAATGTTCCGCAGGAGATCTGCGCATTCTTTTCCAAATACCCGCTGAAGGTATTCGGCATCAAGCTCGGCGAGCAGGGCGTATTGGTCACGGATTTCCGGAATACATGGAAGATGGGCACGCTGTATCACGAAAAACCGGTGGATACGACCGGTGCCGGAGACGCCTTCCTGGCAGGCTTTGTCGCAGGGTGGCTGAAAGGATATGATATTCCGTCCTGTGCCGCGATCGGCAGCGCCCAGTCTTATTCCGTGCTCGGCGCAGTTGGTGCCAATGCGTCTGCCGGAACATGGCAGGATGCCATGGAACTGCTGGAGAAAAACAGAATAGAGCTTCGTCAGAGAAGTGAGGAAACGGTATGAGACAGCTGATCGCGCATATGCTGAAAAACATGAACCTGACCGTCGGTTACGGCAATAATTACTTTACCATGAGCCGGGGCAGCTTCCGCTACCGCAAGACCATCCGCTGGCGCCGGGATCTGAAGCGCACCGGCGTTGAGAATACGGATCAGGGATTTACCGTAAAATTCCTGGATGAGAGAAAACAGCGGGAGTACTTCATGGATATCACGGTCCATGAAGGAAGGTATGATGTCCGGATGCGGGAGGCGCCCGGGGATGTCAACCGTTTCTGGGTGAGACTTCCGTGCGGAATTGATGAGCATTTCTACGGATGCGGGGAAACCTATTCGCGCTTTGATCTCAAAGGAGAGCGGGTCCGCATCTTTGTGGCGGAACATCAGAATACCCGGCGCATCTCCGGCAAGATCGTGCATGACCGTGTCATCGGACATGATCCGGAGCGTGATCTGCGCTTTTCCGCCTACGAATCCTACTATGCCCAGCCGACCTTTGTATCATCGCGGAAATATTATGTGCACGCCGATACGGTGTGCTATGCGGAGTTTGACTTCCGCAGAGACCGTCAGATCTCGCTGCGCATGCAGGAGCTTCCGGTATTCCATATGGAAGCCGGAAACAGCTTTGAAGAAGTATCGGAGAAACTGGGCGGTCTGCTCGGCAGTTATGGAAAACTGCCGGAATGGCTGTATGACGGCGCAATCCTGGCGATCCAGGAGGGCTGCGGTGCGGTTGATGCAAGACTGCAGAAAGCGCTGGACGCCGGCGTGAAAGTATGCGGCGTATGGTCGCAGGACTGGTGCGGCTGCCGCAGGACCGGGTTCGGCTACCAGGTGATGTGGAACTGGGAGGCGGATGAGAGTCTGTATCCGGATCTGAAAAACAAGATCCGGGAGTGGAATGAAAAAGGCGTGCATTTCCTCGGCTATATCAATCCGTTTATGGCGATTGAAAAGCCACTGTATCAATACGCCAGTGCACACGGGTACTGCGTGAAAAATAAAAAGGGAGAGGACTATCTCGTTACCATCACGACCTTCCCGGCCGCCATGATCGATTTCACCAATCCCGAAGCATATGAATGGTATAAGAATCTGATCAAAACAAATATGATCAGCATCGGCATGTCCGGATGGATGGCGGATTTCGGGGAATATCTGCCGGTGGACTGCGTCCTGCATGAAGGCGATCCGAAAGAGATGCACAACCAATGGCCCGCCATCTGGGCAAAGCTGAACCGGGAAGCGGTGGAAGAGTGCGGCGTCCGTGACCGCGTATTCTTCTTCATGCGGGCCGGATATTCCGGCAGCGTCAGAGACGCGGCGTGCATGTGGACCGGTGACCAGCATGTCGACTGGTCAAAAGATGACGGACTGCCTTCGGTCATTCCTGCTTCATTGTCGCTCGGGATGAGCGGACAGACCGTCGTGCATTCGGACGCCGGCGGCTATACTACGATCATGCAGATGACAAGATCGAAGGAACTGCTCATGCGCTGGGAGGAGATGAATGCATTCTCGCCGCTCCTGAGACTGCATGAAGGCAATCAGCCTTCCCGCAATGTCCAGTTTGACGGGGATGAAGAATTGCTCGCCCATCTGGCGAAGGCGTCGCGCATCCATGCGGCACTGAAGCCGTATCTGCTGAAAACGGAAGAAGAAGCGCAGGCGGGAATCCCGATGATGCGGCCTCTGTTCTACCATTACAACGGAAACTGGGACAATGATAAGGAATACCTGCTCGGCAGGGATCTGCTTGTGGCACCGGTGCGCAAACAGTTACGCACCGACCGGCATGTGATCTTCCCGGATGACATATGGGTGGAGCTTGCGACCGGCAGGGAATACACGAAGGGAACATATCTGATTGAAGCACCGCTTGGCAGGATTCCGGTCTTTTACCGGAAGAATCACAGCGTGCTCAGCGATGAAGTGATTGCGGAACTGGAACGGATCATCAGGGAATCTTAAAAGGGGGAGAATATGAAAATCGGTTTTATCGGACTCGGCATCATGGGATCGGCAATGTGCGCGAATATCATCCGGAAACATGATGATGAAGTATTTGTATTTGATGTAAAGAAGGAGAATACGGACCTGCTGGCCTCTCTTGGCGGCATCGCCTGCACGTCCTGCCGGGAAACGGCAGAGAAGGCGGATCTGATCATTTCCATGGTTCCGAAAAGCGAACATGTCCGGGCGGTGGCGGAAGAAATCCTGCCGGTGCTGAATGAGACAAAGACATGGATTGACATGAGCACAATCGATCCGGCAGTCTCCGTGGATATTTCTGAACAGGTGAAGAAAAGGGGAGCTTCCTTCCTGGATGCGCCGGTGGTTAAATCCCGCCCGGCTGCGGAAGCCGGAAAGCTCGGCATCTATGCCGGAGGCAGTGAAGAGGATTATCAGCGTGTGCTTCCGGTACTGCAGTATATGGGTGAAAATGTCATCCGCATGGGAGACAACGGCAAGGGGCTGGTCATGAAGATCTGCCACAATGCGCTCGTCAGCCAGATCCAGAACGGCGTCAACGAGACATCCCTGCTTGCGGAAAAAAACGGCATCGATATCCTGACATTCGCGCAGGCAATCAGCTACGGCGGCGGCCAGAATTTCTATCTGGATTCCAAGAAGGAAGTGATCGCGAAGCAGGACTTCACCACCGCATTCTCGATTGCAAATATGCACAAGGATGTACATATCTGCCTGAACCTGGCAGAAGAATGCGGCCTGGAGATGCCGGGGGAAGCGAATGCGGCAGCGGTATATGATCGGGCAATGGAAATGGGACTCGGCGATGAAGATTTTTCGGCATCCATTAAAGCAGTGAAAGGAAACGGAACATGCTGAAGCGGCTGAATGAAGTCAACGATATCGAAATCAGGGATGTGCATGATCCTGCATTGCGCCCTACGGCAGAATCCTGGAGGGGTATGACTTCACGGAACTGTGTGAATACATGAAGAAGGAAACGCAGATCCCGGAAAACGGAAACATCTATCCTCCTGCGAAGAGGACACCATCCATAGGAGCCGTTGGGTATCACCGCATGGGTGGTGATGAATTCGCACCTTATGGAATGACACCGAAGGTGTTCCTGCCTTGTATCTTCAGTCCGATATTTTGATTTTGACCGGAGTTTTCAAAATATTATACATCATGTACTTATGTGTATAATTATGTTATAATAAATACGTAATCAATGCATTATTTTTGAAAATACACCCATATGTACAGATCAGTCCGTTTTCATATCAGCAGGAACCGTTATCCTGCTTTATCTGATTACTGTTCCGCGATGTGCATGAAGTCAAAGAACCTCAGAAACGCGGTTCTTTTCCGTCTGCGCCAATGGTT
>SVBN01000051.1 GCA_015058875.1 Erysipelotrichaceae bacterium
GTGGCCAAATGAACAGGACTTTTTCTCATTCTTTCAAAAAAACGGAGGAGTATTCCGAGATCTGACTCGATATCTCCTCCATTCTCTTCAATTGTCTCTTTCAGAGGCATGCATTTTCAGCAGCCTCCTTTCAGCCATGTTTTCAAGTTGAAATCAATGATTTTTCTGAAGATTTATTCCGGCTTTTTCAGACTGCTGTAATCCAGCCTGGGAAGATTGAGCGATTTCTGGTACGCCCAGAATTCTTCCGTGACTTCCGGATGGGTGTAGATATCATAAGCTCCCTGTGCCAGTGCCTTGTATCCGGCAATGCCTGCTTTCTGGCCCAGCGCGGTTCCCGCACAGCATGTCAGTCCCCAGTGATGGCCCGGACCCTGTAAGAGATTTCCCATGCCGGTGGAGTGCATGGTCGGGCAGATATAGCTCATATAGGAGGCGTCGGTTGCGGAACTCTTGACGCCGTCGGTATGGTCATGGAATTCCGACAGCCGCATCGGCAGGACTTCCCAGTCGTTTTCCGGTGCTTCCTGTCCCATGACATTCCGGTACAGCTCACGGGCAAATTTCATTTCTTCTTCGGTATACTGCGGCAGATCAATTTTCTTTGCGGATTCGTACAGGAAGCGGCAGAGCGGAATATTATAGTTCAGATCCGGCATGGTCATGCGGATATGCTTTTCCACGGTTGTCTCCGTCATCATTGCGGCGCCGTCCGCAACCTTGCACGCCCGCTCGTACAGCGCCTTCGCGCCTTCCATCCCGCTTCTGGAACGGAAGAAGTAGCGTACCGCCGCATAATCGGGGACGACATTGGGAACCAGTCCGCCGTCGGTAATGTTGTAGTGAATGTAGGATCCGGGAACGACGTGCTCCCTCAGGAATTCACAGCCCATGTTCATCAGCTGGACCGCATCCAGGGAGGAGCGTCCGTTCCAGGGCTGTCCGGCCGCATGCGCTGTTTTCCCGTAGAAACGGAAATCCACGTCATAGATCGCCACTGACAGACGGGGATCATAGTCCAGATCACATGCGCCGGCATGCCACATCAGGGCGACATCCATATCGTCAAACAGACCGTCCTTGGCAAGCCATCCCTTGCCGGTTCCGATTTCCTCCGCAGGTGCTTCAATGAACCGCAGTGTTCCTTTCAGTCCATCTTTCTCCATTGCATATTTCAGCGCGCATGCCGCAGCTGCTGATCCGCCTGCCATCAGGCAGTGTCCGCATCCGTGTCCGGGTCCTTCCTTCGGACTGCGGGAGGGCGTATCATTCTGGCCGAGTCCGGGAAGGGCGTCCAGTTCACCGATGATGCCGATCACCGGTTTTCCGCTTCCGTATTCCGCAACAACCGTATTCACGCGTGCATCCAGATTATCATAATCCTCAGCACATTTCAGCAGTACATTGTCAAAGCCGTGCGTTCGGGCAAATGCTGCGCATGCCTTTGCGGCATATTCGGTATCCAGTCCGAGTTCGGGATGTTCCCACACATCCCGCATCAGCGCTCTGATATCCGCGTCATTGTCCGCATACCATTCCGCGATCCATCTGTTCATTGTGTCAGTCATAAAAAGAAAAACCTCCGTAATGAAACCATTGTACAGAAAAAGCAGACCGCTGCCGGGAATCCGGAAGGCAATCTGCCGCAATAATGAAAGATAATTCTGAAAGAAATCCGGTTTGTTACAAAAACGGATCAGCGTCCGCCGGCCTGACCTTCCTTCACCGGCTGCAGCAATACCGCCTGGGAATAATAATGCATGGTCAGCAGACAGCAGAGAATCAGCGGGATGAGATAGAAGACAGTCAGCATTCCGGCATTTGCGGCGCTCATGCGATGATCCAGAACCAGCGCCAGGAAGATATTGCCGATATATAACAGCATGACTGCCAGGATGATTCCGTAGAGTCCGGTGACTTCCAGACGGATAATGCTTTTCTGATCCTCATGCATGAAGCCGATCTGTTCCAGGGAACGGTAATAGCGGAAGCGGGACTGCAGTTCGGTGGAATAGCGGAACATGATTGCCAGCGACAGCATCACGTTCATCACGATATAGGACAGCAGCACCAGCATGATCTCCTGGGGATCGGATGCGCTGATCAGCACGGACGCCAGAAAGATCGAGGTAATCAGAAGCAGAAGGATATTCCACTTCAGAATCGCGATATCGGTCCGCATGAAGCCGACGCCGGCCATGATCATCGGCTGGTCCGGTTTCTTCCGGTCAATGTAATCGGAAAGAAGGGGAATCAGGATCCGGGTCAGAATCCCGCTGATGCCGGTCAGTCCGATCAGGGAAGAAAGAATAATGCCGTCGGGATTGACATAGAACAATACCAGCGGCACAACGGTGAGCACAACCGCCAGTATCTGCCGTATTCTGGACAGCGGCTTACCCGTGTTGACCATGGAGCTGCCCTGCAGCTTGAGCGATGTTTCGTTCATCATGCCGGCCGCGGAATGGCGGTAGGCAAAGGCGAGGTTCAGATAGGTCGCCCAGAAGATGACGCCGATCAGAATCACCGCGGTCAGGATGACAGCTTTGGGAACGATGGCAACGGTGAAGGAAGACAGAATCACATGATGCAGCACGGTGTTGATCAGCGGAATCAGCATCAGCGATGCGATGATTCCGAACGGTATGGCGGCTGCCAGCAGGATAAATGTCTGGATCAGCAGATACTGCGCCAGCTGCATATATGTCGCCCCGCATACCAGCCGGACCGCCAGTTCCCTGGCCTTGGAGCGGACATAGAAATCATTCGCAAACAGGATCTCGACAACGCAGATCACAATCAGGATCATGGCGACATTGGTCGCGATGTCGGTGTTGGCCGTATTCACAAAAGTGACGCCGACGGCTTCCGACATGGCGATGTTCAGAAACAGGAAGATGAACATCGCGGTCAGTACAAAGGTCAGCCAATAGAAAAATGCTCTCCCGGCATCTTTCCGAAGCGACCTGAGAGCATCCTGGAAAATCATTTCTGAAGTATCTCCCTGGATTCCGTGGAGTTGATATCTACAATCTTGCGGAAGTACTCATCCTGCGTCATATCTCCGCGCTCCAGTGTCTGTTCGATATTGCCGTCACGGATGTAGATCAGCCGTGAGGAATAGGAGGTGATCAGGGGATCATGGGTAACCATGATGATCGTGACGCCGGATTCGCTGTTCAGCTTCTGGAAGATCTTCATCAGCTCCGCCGAGTTGACGGAGTCAAGGTTTCCGGTCGGCTCATCCGCAACGATGATGCTCGGATTGTTGACCAGGGCACGGCAGATGGCGGCACGCTGGCGCTGACCGCCGGAACACTCGTTCGGGAACTTGTTCAGCAGCTGCTTAATCTGCATGCGCTCGGCAAGCGCGTCCACTCTCTTCTTTATTTCATCGCGGTTTACATGCGCCAGGGAAAGCGGCATTGCGATGTTCTCATACATGGTATGGGTATCCAGCAGATTGAAATCCTGGAAAATAAATCCGAGGTTTTCATAGCGGAAATGTCCGATCTGGTTGGAAGACATTTTGCGCACCGACTGGCCGTTGATTTTTACGGTGCCGGAGGTGGGCATGTCAATCGTGGAAATATTATTGATAAATGTGGATTTTCCGCTTCCGCTCGGTCCCATGATGGCAATAAATTCGCCTTTGCTTACCTGGAAATCGATATCATGCAGAGCTTCAAACGCGTTTTCCGTGCCAAAGTTATAGATCTTTTTCAGCTTTTTTGTTTCAAGAACAACGTTGTCCATAATCCCCTCCGGTGTCACTATTATTAAAATACATGTTTGTCCCATTTTCGTAAAGGAATATGCGGATCAATGACTGTCCATGGTACAATAAGACGGAGAAAACAGATGATCTGATATCCGCCTGCGGCGGGTATGGAAGGGGATGGAAACGGTTATGGCAGAATTAAGAAACTGGTATATGGCGACACAGGACGGAAAGCTGACGGCGCACGGCGACGTGTACTTCAGCGATAAGATCGAAGACGGCAGACTGATCCAGACCACCGCCGTGCAGGAGATTACCTATCTTTCGGACCGGCTGGAAGTACGTACGCAGAATTCGGTATATGAGCTTCCGTATGCATATCACCGTCTGGTGGAAGGCATTGACACCAATGTAATCCCGGTGGAATATCTGCAGGGAAAACAGGAGATCCTGGATATTTCCAGATGGACGGAAGGCGCCGTGGATGAGCGCCGGGAAAAGGAAAAGCAGGAAATGAGCCGCGTGATTGAAGAGGAAGACAAGGATGCGGTTGTGCTGCGCTTTTCTTCCCATGCCGCATATTATTATCTGGCGATGCTGGTGAAGCACGATGATGAGATTTCCTATTCCGATACATATAAAGTACAGCCCGGCACATATGATGACAGCGTGCTGATTCCGGATACGCTGTTCGCATGTCATCCGGGATTTGAAACCATGACATTTTATTCCTGGGACGAGGGGATCGGCACCGTATATCTGGAAAATGCCGGAGAGGATGCGATCTCATTTGTGACCCCGTACGGAACCCACCGCGCCGAGGCGCATGAATGTCTGAAATTCAAAAGGTAAGAGAGCAGGTCTCTCTTATTTTTTTTGACAGCCGGATATGATATATTCTGATTAACAGGGGGAGCCCGTCATGATTTTTTCCGAAGCATTCCGATCTCTCAGAACGGACAAAACAAGAGCGTTTTTCTATTGGCTGACACTGCTTCTGACAACGGTGTTCATGTATCTGTATTTCAATATTGCGATGGATGAATCCATCGGCATGAGCCTCGGTCAGACTTCCAATAATATCATTGTGATTGTCACCCTTATTTCAGTCATCATCTGCGCTCTGGATATCTTCTTTGCGAATGATTACTATACAAGAATCAAGGCGTTCGACCTTGCGATCCGTCTGGTGAGCGGCGCAACCTACCTGCATATCGCCGGTTTCCTGCTGATCCAGACGGTATTCCTGATGGTGCTGGCAGTGCCTCCGGGAGTGCTGATCGCAAAGCTGATGATGAAGCCCCTGAATATCCTGTTCTCATCCGTACTGCCGGGTCTTTATGATATGGCTCCGGTCCGGGAGGGCGTCATCTATACCTATGTGGTGCTGGGCTTTATCATCGTCTGGATGGTTGTCATGAACCTCAGCTTTACCTATCTGAACTCCGCTTCCCAGCTGGTCAACCAGCGCAATGCGGCGGGCAGAAGAAAGGGCTCGGGCTTCTATATGAAGTCGGTTCCGGCCTGGCTGCGCCAGCTGTTCTGGCTGTTCCTGTTTGTCATGCCGGTGGTGACTTTCTATCTGAACCGGGATGCCATTGTTCTGTTTTCCTGCATCGGCATGGTCGGCTTCAACGGCGCCCTGCAGTGGATTATCGTGCCGATGATTTCCCGGATTCTTTCTTCCGGCAAGGCGGATCCGGTCCGCACGGCATGGCTCGGATTTGTCCGCGAGGATCTGCAGGCGATGAAGTTTGCGATGTATCTTCTGCTTGTTTCGGTTGTGATCATGGCGTCGATCCTGATGACGCACCAGCAGAATCCGCTGGAGTCCGTGGTCATCACGCTGTCCTACGGCTTCCTTTCCGTACTGCAGGCGATGGCGCTGATGTTCCGCTGTTCCAATATTCTTTCTTCACGCGTCAGGCATTTTGCCTCGCTTGCAAGAATCGGCTTCACGTATAAGCAGCTGAAGGAGATCACGCGGAAGGAAGTGTTCGGGTATTACGGGTCCGTCCTTCTGATCTGCCTGCTTTATCTCGTGAATATCTTTATCTCCCTCCGGATGGCCGGACAGATTGAAACCGGATTTGCCGTATTCCTGGTGCTCATTGTGGCAGTTCCGCTGATCGTATGCGCATGCATCAATCTGTTCAATTACCGGAAGACCGTTCTCAGCAATATGACCGAAAAGGAATTCGAAGACGATTCCGCATCCTGATATACAGCCGATTCCGGTATCATTCCGGATGATCCTGCCCGGCAGATTCAGACCGCTCCTGTTACGAACAAGCCTGAACATGAAAGGAAGGTCATCCTATGACGAAACATGCGAAGCTTACCCTGCTGCACTCCAACGACCTTCACGGAGCGTTTTTTCCCGAGTACAAAGCCGGTCATGAGATCGGCGGCATCAGCCGTCTGAGCGGTTATGTGAAAAAGGTCAGGAAAGAGGAAGAGAACGTTATCTATGCGGTTGCCGGAGATATGTTCCGGGGATCGATCATCGACTCCGAATACCTCGGACTCTCGACAATTGAGCTGATGAATATCCTCAGTCCCGATGTAGCGACCGTCGGGAATCATGAGGTGGATTACGGACTTGCGCATCTGCTGTTTCTGGAGAAATGCGCCCAGTTTCCGATTATTAATGCGAATATGTATGTCACCATCAATAACACCCGTCTTTTTACGCCGTATCTGAATGTCGATATCGGCGGAATGCGGGTGCTGTTTATCGGCATCCTGACAGAGGAGGTTCTGGCGACCGCCAGAACGGAAAAGGTCATCGGGACATTTGTGGACATCGAGGACGCCGCGAGACAAGTCGGCGTGATCTGCGACAACTACCGCACCAGCAATACGGATCTGACGGTGCTTCTGACGCATATCGGCATCGAGAAGGACCGTGAGCTTGCCCGTCTGATTGAACCGGGCTGGGGCGTTGATATGATCATCGGCGGACATTCCCATACATTTATGGAAAAGGCGGAATGTGTCGGCGGCATCCCGATCGTTCAGGCGGGGATGGGCACCGGCCTGATCGGCCGCTTTGATCTTGTATATGACAAAGAAGAAAAGCGGCTTGTCAGTTCCGGATGGCAGGCGGTGCGCATTGATGAAAGAACGGCAATGCGCGACCCTCTGATGGATGAAATGATCGAGACATTCCGGACTGTGACCGACGCCAAATACAGGCGGATTGTGACCCGGTTTGCCAGGGAGCTGACGCATCCTTCCAGAATACAGGAGACGGAGCTCGGCAATCTGTACGCGGATATCCTGCAGGATGAAAGTTCCTTTGACATTATGATGATGGGATCCGGCGCAATCCGGAAACAGAAGCTCGGGCCGATTGTGGAATATCAGGATATGCTTGAGAATACGCCGTTCGACGATAATCTCTGGATGCTGGAAGTAACCGGAGAGCAGTTCCGCCGAATGGTGACATATATCATGCGCGATGACGCCTGGGCGGGACATACCGAGTTTTATCAGTTCTCAAAGGGCGTCCGGATTGTCTGGCGGAAATCGACGCACCGCCTGGAAGTGTTCAATTTCAACGGGAAGCCGTTTGAAATGCGGAAGAAATACAGAATCGCGATGCAGACATACCACTATCAGAATTTTGATGAATTCTTCAATGTGCCTCTGGAAGAGGTGAAGAAAAACATGCGGCCGAAGGTTGTCGCGACTTCGGTCAACAATATTATCGAGGAGTATCTGACGGTCCACCAGGGACTGGACGCCAGGGTGGAAGGAAGGATTGTCATCCTCGAGTGAAAGGATGAATATGCAGAAACCGATTGCACACAGAGGACCTGCCTCCGGCACCAAAGGGATGGCAGCCTCCGCCCATACGCTGATTACCGCTTCCGGAATCCGGGTTCTGGAAAACGGGGGAAACGCCTGCGATGCGGCGCTTGCCATGGCGTTTGTTTCCGGCGTTGTACTGCCGGATATGTGCGGCCTGGGCGGGGATGTATTTGCTCTGTACTATGACGCCGAAACCGGAAAAATCACTGCTGTCAACAGTTCCGGCCCGTTGCCGCGGAATGCTTCCGTGCGGAAGCTGAAGGAGGCAGGTATTGCCGTACCGCTGAGTGACGGCATACATTCTGTTACGGTCCCGGGTGCCGTGGATGCGTATTACGCCATGGCTGAAAAATGGGGCAGTCTGCCCGTTCGCGAACTGATGGACGACGCAATCCGGCTTTGTGAGGAGGGATTTCCGCTCAGCGCCAAGGTGGTGCGACACATGCATACGGACCTCTCCCGCATGAAACAATACCCCGGACTTGCGGCAATGTATCTGAAGGACGGGAAACCGTATGAAGCATATGAGCGCTTCCGCAATACGGATCTGGCGTCGATGCTGAGATACCTGCAGGAAAACGGACGGGACGGGTTTTATCACGGCCTGATCCGTGACCGGATTCTTACCTGCTCAGAGGAAAACGGCGGCTTCTTTGCGCCGGCGGATTTTGAGGGAAGCTTCTGTGAATTCCGGGATCCCATATCCGTTTCCTACCGCGGCATGCGTGTCTGGCAGACGCCGCCGGTATCACAGGGTATCATTCATCTGGAGGAACTCGGCATTCTGTCGCATTTTGATCCGGGATCATACGGATACGGAAGCGCGGAATCCATCCACCTGATGGAACAGGCGAAACGGATCGCATTCTCTGACCGCAGGAAGTATTTCGGCGATCCCGCATTTGTGAGCAATCCGGTAAAAGAAGTGCTGGATGAAAACTATACAAAGCGCATGGCGCAGCAGATCCGGATGGATTCCTGCCTGGAGCCGGAAAGCTTCCTGGACCATCAGCCGGGAGATACAACATCCTTTGTCTGCGTGGATGAAAAGGGCAATGCCGTTTCCTTTATTCACAGCATTGCCAATACCTGGGGCAGCTGTCTGATCCCCGAAGGGACAGGCTTCCTGCTGAACAACCGGGCGGCGGGATTCTTCTTTGCGGAAGGACATCCGAATGTGTACGCGCCGGGGAAGCGGACCATGCATACGCTCAATACATGGCTGATCACGGAAGAGGACGGCACGCTCCGCTATGTCGGAAATACGCCGGGCGGCGACAACCAGCCGCAATGGAACATGCAGACGGTGGTGAATCTGCTGGACTTCGGCATGGATGTGCAGCAGGCGCTCGAGCACGCCAAATGGACCGGAATTGAGAAAAACGGCCGGCATATACTGAGGATTGAAGAGCAGGCCGGTGAAGAAACACTGCAGCAGCTGAGAAAGATGGGGCACGAACTGGAAGTCATTCCGCCGTTTGCCTGTTCCGGCGCTTCCCAGCTGATTGAAATACGGAAGGACGGCGTGCGTCTGGGCGGCAGCGATCCCAGAGGCGACGGCTGTGCCATGCCGCAGATCTGAAGAATGAAGGAGGACTGCGCTGCATGAAGTATCAGAAACTCGGAAAGACGGACATTCTTGTCTCGAAGATCGCATTCGGCGCCTGGGGCATCGGCGGGGGAAATGTGTGGTCGGATATGTCCCATGATGCAAAAGCGGTCGGGGAGCTGCTGGATCAGGCAAGCGAACTCGGCATCAACTATGTGGATACCGCACCGGTATACGGCATCGGGGCAAGCGAGAAGATTCTCGGCCTTGCCCTGAAGGGCAGACGCGACCGCTTTATCGTTCAGACAAAATGCTGTCTGAACTGGCGCAATGAAGGCGGGGAATTTGA
This sequence comes from Erysipelotrichaceae bacterium, assembly GCA_015058875.1. GTDB lineage: Bacteria > Bacillota_I > Bacilli_A > Erysipelotrichales > Erysipelotrichaceae > Bulleidia. The sequence goes on from SVBN01000051.1 coordinate 9,436, forward strand.
ATATGTGCGCGACGGTTATACGGTCATGAAGGACCATCACGCTCAGGCAATCCGGAAAGATGTTGAGGATTCCCTGATGCGGATGGATCTGGACTGCATCGACAGCATGGTTGTTCACCGCATGTCCTCTGTTGTGCCGGCTGAAGAGACGATGGCGGAGCTGCAGAAACTGATCCGGGAAGGAAAGATCCGGGCGGTATTCATTTCCAACAGCACGCCGGAAGATCTCAGGGAATATGAGAAATACGGCCATGTGGCGGGCGTGCAGGAAAAATTCTCTCTGATCGCACCGGCCAAGCAGGAATTCTTCGATGCATGCGCACAGTACGGTACGACGTTCCAGGTTTACGGCTCTCTGGAGGAAGGCGGCCTGACCGGCAGGAAGGTTTACGAGCGCCGGTATCCGGAAGGAGATGTGCATACGACCAGGATCTGGTATAAGGAACCGGCAAGAAGTGCCGTGCTGCAGATGTTTGATGAACTGGAGCCGTACTGCGCAAAGTATGAGTGCTCACTGGCAAATATTGTTCAGGCCTGGACGCTCCGTCAGTTCGGCAATCTGAATCTTCTGACGGGCTTTCGCAGAAGAGAGACCATGCTGGATACCGTTAAGGTATTTGATATTCAGCTGAGCGATGAAGATCTTGCGGCAATCAGCCGGATTGCGTCCGAAGCCAGATCAAAGTTCTGAGAGAATATGAGCGGACAGAAAAGTTTGTGAAAGAATAGTGAAAACTCAGGCATAAATGACGTCCGGTCATTTATAGCCGCTTAAAATCTGGTAATATAACTTTGAAGCATCGAAGAATCTTTTTCATGCTTTCATCCTTTTCTTGCTCCGGAATGTTCTGCCAGTTCAGATCCGGAGCATTTTCATATGCTTCTTTTATCCGGAACATACTCTCTTCAGGGAAAGAAAGACTCGGATTTTCGGCATATCTCTAGTAAAATAAATAAAAGAGAGGATTCTTTTTATGCGCAAAGTTCTGATCATAGGAGGTACCGGAACAATTTCCGGACCGATTACAAAACTGCTTTCAGAGGACCCTGAGACCCATCTGTGGATTATCAACCGGGGAAAGCGGAAGGACGACCTTCCCGAAAGCGTTCACCGTCTGATCGGGGATGTGAACAATGAAGAGGAAATCAGAGGACTGATTTCCGGCATGACGTTTGATACGGTGATCAACTTTATTCTGTTTTCAAAAGCACAGGCGGAAATGATGGTGCGGCTGTTTGCGGGCAGAACCCGGCAGTTTATTTTCATCAGCACCAATGTCGCGCTGAATCATGAAGCATCCGCCCTCAGCAGTGAGGATCTGCCGCGGGGCAATGCCTGGTCCGCATACGGCGCAGGCAAGGCGGAATGCGAAGCATATTTCATGGAAGAATACCGGAAGAACGGATTCCCGGTGACCATCGTCCGGCCGACCCAGACATATTCCGGAAGCCGGCTGCCGCTGAGCGTGAAGCCGGGCGCCTACTGGCCTGTTATCTCCAGAATACTGCGGGATCTTCCGGTCATTGTGCACGGCGACGGGGAAGGCGTATGGGCAGGCACGCATGCGGATGATTTTGCCCGGAATTTCCTGCCGCTGGTCGGAAATGAAAAGACAATCGGCGAGGACTACCTGATTGTCAATCCCGAACCGTATACATGGAACCAGCTGTACCGGGCGATCGGCGAGGCGCTCGGAAAAGAAGTGCATATCGTCAATATCCCGACGGAAATGCTGTGCCGCTCGGAGAAGTACCGCTTTGACCAGTCGATCCGGGGCGACAAGTATTATTCCAATGTGTTTGACATTTCGAAGCTGAAGAAGACAAACGGATTTACCGATTTCCGCATTTCCATGAAAGAGGGTATCCGGCTGTATCTGGAATATATGGAGAAGCATCCGGAAATGAAAACGGAAGATCCGGAATTCGATCAGTGGTGTGACTGCGCCGTCAGGGCTTATGAAAAATGTCTTGCTGTGTTCGGGGAGGAAATCGCATGATCTATACGTTAACAATGAATCCGGCAGTGGATTATTATATCGAGACCGGCGGCGAGCTGAACCGGGAAGGCGTCAACCGCGGCAGAAATGAACAGTTCCGGGCTGCCGGCAAGGGACTGAATGTTTCGCGCGATCTTTCGCTCATGCAGATACCGTCGGTTGCGATCGCCCTGCTCGGCGGATTTACCGGACAGTTTATTGAAGATGCATTTTCCCATGATGAAAATATCACGCTGATTCCGATTCGGGTCATGGGCAACAACCGCGTCAATGTCAAGATGATGCGCGAGGGTGAAATGATCGCGGTCAACGGGAGCGGACCGGAGGCGGACCTGAGCGTCAGGGTCGGCATCCTGCGTTCCCTGAACGGCGCCTCAAAAGGCGATACCGTGATTATCAGCGGCTCGATGATGCCGGGCCTGGATGACGCTTTTATGATCCGTCTGTGCAATGAGCTGAACGAGCGCGGTGCGGATATCGTCATGGATGCGGAATGGCTGCGTCCGGAAACCATCCGGGCATGCCGTCCGAAACTGACAAAACGGACACTGAAGGAACTCGGGGAACTGGCGGGAAGACAGGTCCGTGAAGAGGAAGCGGAAACGGTATTGATGGAGACTGATCCGGACGGGATCCTGCTGGTTCTGAATGAGGACAAGGTGCTGCTGAAGGAAGACGGAAAGCTGTACCGCCTGCAGTATCCGTACCGTCTGCCGGGACACCGTGTCGGCATGGCCGATGCGCTGATGGCCGCCTATGTCGGCAAGCGCACGCAGTCGCTCGGACCGGAAGATGCGCTGCGCTGGGCCGGAGCCATGGCCTGCGCAGTGACATCCGGACCGGATGATACGGCAATGGATGCGGTGATGCGGCTGTTTGATGAAATGAAAACAGAAACAGTCTGAATTGAAAAACAGTCATTTTTTAAACCGGGAGCGGACAAACTGAGTTAAAATATCAGAGGCTGCGGAAGTCGGAAAGGAGAGCGTATGACATATCAGAAAGAAAGTCTTGATGAACTTGTTGAGCAGATGGAATCATATCTCAATGAGAAAAAATACGTTCAGGCAAGGGAAACAATTGTAGACCTGGAACCTGTGGATATCGCTTTCATCATGGAAGCACTGCCCGAGGATACCATTCCGATCGTCTTCCGGCTGCTGCCGAAAGAACTGGCAGCCGAGGTGTTTGTCGAACTCGATACCGATTCCCAGGAATCGCTGATCCGGGGATTTTCCAAGGCCGAGCTGAAGGAAGTCATCGATGAGCTGTACCTCGATGACGCCGTTGATATTATCGAAGAAATGCCCGCCAACGTCGTCAAGCGGATTCTGAGCATCGCGGATGCGGATACCAGAAGGGATATCAACAATATCCTGCAGTATCCGGAGGATTCCACCGGCTCGATCATGACGACCGAATATATCGACCTGAAGGCAAATCTGACGGTCGGCGATGCGTTCAAGAAGATCCGCCGCGTCGGTCAGGATATGGAAACGATCAACGTCATGTACGTTGTCGACAAGGACCGCCATCTGCTGGGCTTTGTTACGATCCGCCAGCTGCTTCTTGCGGATGAGGAGGATCTGATCGGGGACATCATGGACGACGGTCTGATCTCCGCTTCAACGATGGACGACCAGGAAGAAACCGCCCGGAAGTTCAAGAAGTACGACTTCCTGACCATGCCGGTTGTCGACAAGGAAAACCGTCTGGTCGGTATCGTTACCATCGACGACGCCGTAGACGTCCTGGTCGAGGAGACAACCGAAGATATCGAACGAATGGCCGCGATTTCACCTTCCTACAAGCCGTATCTGAATACCGGAATCATGGAGACCGTAAAGTCACGCATTCCGTGGCTCCTGCTGTTAATGGTTTCGGCGACATTCACCGGTCAGATCATTTCCTCCTTCGAGGATCAGCTGGCCGCGGTGACCGTGCTGAACGCCTATATTCCGATGCTGATGGATACCGGCGGAAACTCCGGTTCCCAGGCAAGCGTTACCGTTATCCGCGGTATTTCCCTGGATGAAATCTCGATGAAGGACCTCGGAAAGGTGATCTGGAAGGAAATGCGCGTCGCCGTGATTGTCGGCATCATCCTGGCGGTATGCAACTTTGCGAAGATTATGATCGTCGATAAGATGATCTTCCATAATCCGATTACCCTGCAGGTTGCGCTTGTGATCTGCATCACGCTGGTATTCACTGTATTTGCCGCAAAGCTGGTCGGATGCACGCTGCCGATCTTTGCGAAGGGTCTCGGTTTTGACCCGGCGGTCATGGCGTCTCCGTTCATCACGACGATTGTGGATGCGATCTCACTGCTGATCTACTTCCAGTTCGCCAAGATGCTGCTGAGTCTTTAAACGATTGAAAAAGAAGGGATCTCCGGAGAAATTATCCGGAGATTTTTGTTTTTTGCTCTGTACAATCGTTGCCAAACGCAATAATATTGCTGAGGAGGGTATTGTATGAGAAAAGTAACTTTGATCAAAGATCCGGGTTTTTACCGGAGAGTGCTTGTCATCATGCTGCCGGTCGCAATCCAGCAGGCAATCAATATGGGCGTCAATATGCTGGATACCATGATGCTCGGTTCCTTCGGTGAACTGCAGCTGTCCGCATCGAGTCTGGCAAACCAGTATTACAACTTCTTTACGATTTTCTGCATGGGCATCATCGGCGGCTCCAGTGTCCTGTCGGCACAGTACTGGGGCGCAGGGAATAAAGAAAAGGCGAGGGAGACCTTCAACATGGCGCTGCGTCTGGCGCTCGGGGTATCGCTGTTCTTCGCGCTGCTGACATGGTTCCTGCCGCGGCAGATCATGACGATCTATACCAACGAAGCGGAAGTAATCGAATACGGCATGAAATATCTGAGGATCACGACATTCGTGTTCGTGGTGCACGGGACCAGCCTGGTCGCCGCCCAGCTGATGCGCTCGGTCGGCCAGCCGCGTCTGGGACTGTATGTCTCGATCGTTTCCTTCTTTGTCAATCTGTTCTTCAACTGGGTGTTCATCTTCGGAAAGTTCGGTGCGCCACGCATGGAAATCGCCGGCGCCGCGCTCGGCACATTCCTTGCCCGCGTATCCGAATTCGCCGTGACCTTCTGGTTTATCATGGTGAAAGATAAAACGCTCGGTCTGCGTCTGAAGCATCTGAAGCATAATCCTTCCGGTGAATTCTTCGCGAACTACTTCCGTCTGGGTGCGCCGGTTCTTCTTTCCGACGGCATGCTGGGTCTAGGAAATAATGTCATTTCCGTCGTGCTCGGACATATGGGCGCTGCGGTGGTTGCGGCCAACGCGATATGCATGGTCATCGACCGCCTGTGCACTGTCATCATTCAGGGCGTTTCCAACGCCTCCGGCATCATCGTCGGTCAGACCATCGGCTCCGGCGATAAGGAAAGAGCGCTGCAGCAGGGTGAGACATTCTATCTGCTTTCCGTGATCATGGGCGCCTTTACAGCCGGACTGGTCGGCGTCTTCGGACCGCTCTCCATGAAGATGTACAATCTGACGCCGGAAACGGTTGTCATGACCCGCCAGCTGATGTGGGCGTATGTCTTCGTTGTCTTCTTCCAGTGCATTCAGTCCGTCATGACCAAGGGCGTGCTCAGAGGCGGCGGCGATACAAAGTTCCTGATGAAGGCGGACGTGCTCTTCCTGTGGGTGGTCTCCATTCCGGTCGGTGCAATTGCCGGTCTGGTGCTGCATCTGCCCGCCTGGCTGACGCTGATCTGTCTGAAGCTCGATCTGATCATCAAGAGCGTCTGGTGCATCAACCGTCTGCTTTCGGGAAAATGGATCCACGAAGTTTCAAAGAAAACAGCATAAATGCAAAGCGGCCGCACGGAAATGTGCGGCCTGTTTTATACTGTAGGCAGAGGTGGATTATGAATGAATTTGATGCCCTGCACAGCCGTGCATTGTACGATCCGAACCTGAGCGATATCCAGAAGGTTCAGAAAGAATGTCTCCGTCTTCAGTACGAATATAATCAGACCGGTCCCGGTGATCAGGCGAAAAGAGACGGCCTGCTGAAGCGGATGTTTGCCGAAGCGGGAGAGGGGTGTTATATCGAACCTCCGCTGCACGCCAACTGGGGCGGTCATTTTGTAAAGCTCGGCAGTTATGTCTATGCCAATTTCAATCTGACCATGGTTGATGACACTGTGATCGAAATCGGTGATCATACCATGTTCGGGCCGAATGTGACCATCTGCACGGGAACCCATCCGCTCTCGCCGGAGCTGCGGGAGAAGGGCATGCAGTACAACCTGCCTGTAAAGATCGGCACAAACTGCTGGATCGGTGCCGGAGCCCTGATCCTTCCGGGCGTTTCCATCGGTGATAACAGCGTCATCGGTGCCGGAAGCGTCGTGACGCGCGATATCCCGGAGAATGTCCTTGCCTTCGGCAATCCCTGCCGCGTGATCCGGAAGCTGGATGAGCATGACCGTCAGTATTACGATCATGACCGCCGGATTCCGCAGGAAATGCTGTGAAAAAAACGGTTTCCCGTTTTTCTCAGAATTCGAAATCGAATGCGTATCTGCCGGATACCTTCGGGACAATGACATTGTCCTTTACCGCAACATGCAGGGGATGATTCGCATACAGGTTCAGTGCATCTCTGCCGGTATGAACGGATTCCAGCATGACATCGGTGTTGGAGGAGGAGAAGCCTTCCGTATATACATGGATTTCTTCCAGTCCCTCAATCTTTCCTGCCAGTCCTTCCAGACCTTCCTTGAACGCTGCCTTCGCGGCAGCTTTTTCTTCTTCGCTCAGTTCGGCTTTCAGTGTCCAGAGAATAATGTGCTTTACCATATCTGATGATCTCCATTTCTTTGTCTTAATCATATCATGCATTGGAATTATTAAGCTTCTGAAAGAATCATTAATCAATTCTTAAACGCAGAATGCAGGATTGTTTCTTACAATAAGGTTATGAATCACGGAGGTGTTTATGGCTACAGTACTGATCGTGGATGATGAAGCCGATATCGTCAACGCCCTGAAGATCTATCTTTCTTCGGAAGGGTATACGCTGCTGGAGGCATATACGGGAAAACAGGCACTGCAGATACTGCAGGAGAATGACGTGGATCTGATCCTGCTGGATATCATGATGCCGGAAATGGACGGCATCACGGTAACCTCAAAGGTCAGGGAAATATCGAACGTTCCGATTATTATTCTCAGTGCGAAGAGCGAGGACAGCGACAAGGTGCTCGGACTGAACATCGGGGCGGATGATTATATCACCAAACCGTTCAATCCGGCGGAAGTGATCGCAAGGGTCCGCTCCCAGCTCAGAAGATATACAAGGCTCGGCGGACAGGTCCGGAAACAGGACGTCCTGAGCATCGGCTCAATTGTGCTGGATGACGGCGGAAAAAGCGTCACGGTGGATGATGAGCCGGTTTCCCTGACACCGGTGGAGTTCGGCATTCTGCGCCTGCTCATGCAGAATCCGGGAAAGGTATTCTCTTCCCAGGAAATCTATGAAGCGGTGTGGAAGGACGTGCCGTTCGGATCGGAAGGCGTCGTGGCGGTGCATATCCGGCATCTGCGCGAAAAGATTGAAATTAATCCTTCGGAACCGAGATACATCAAGGTTGTCTGGGGACAGGGCTACAAGATGGAGGCACTCAATGAACGATAAATATCTCAAAAGCATGCCGCTGCGGATACTCGGCACCGTACTGCTCTGCGTGTGCGGCACGCTGGCGGTGCTTTCCGGCATGGTCTGGAACGCCGGAGACGAGTTCGGAATGAACCGCGGGATCGGTAATTTCTATGATACGCAGTTTATCCGGGACAGGGTAATGAGCGCTGCGGATGAAATCGTCTCCAATTATATTTACCTGGAAGACGGCACATACATGCGGAACATGATTTACGAAGAGGGAACTTCCAATATTTCCTATACGCTGTATATGCCGGTGCGTCCGGGCAGCACGGCGCTCACCGAGACGGTGGAGAACTTCACGGCGGAGAACTACGGCTACCGGAAAATGTTTGAATACCATTCCTATAATCTGAGCGAAGAGGAAATGAAAAAGCTTGGGTTTGACCCTGAAAGCGTTTCTCCTTCCGCCGCGCTTGCAAAGATCGAAGTCAGGGTCATCGATCCCCTGAGCGCTCCCGATGAAATCTACCGGAGATTTTCCAATTACCGGATAGCTGAGGCATATTTCCCGTACAGCCTGCCGGTTCTGATCGCTTCTATCATCCTGTTTGTTCTCTCGCTGATCTATATGCTGGCTTCTGCCGGACACGTAAAAGGGCATGCCGGGATCTGTCTGAACCGGTTTGACCGGATTCCTCTGGAACTGGCAGCGGCGCCGATTATTTTCGCCGGCCTCATGCTGGGCGGAATCGCCATCGATCTGATCTTTGATCCGGTTTACTTCGTGCTGATGAATGTCGTCTGCGGCATTGCGCTGATGATGGCGGGCGGACTGCTGTTCCTCTGGCTGCTGATGACGATATCCGCAAGAATCAAATCCGGAACACTGCTGGAAAGCACGCTGATCTTCCGGATCTGGAAAATGGCCGTTTACTATGCCAATGATGCATTCCGCATGATCCCTTCGGTATGGATGGCACTGGCACTGGGGATTGTCTGGTTCCTGGTGAAAACCTTCCTGTACCGGATCAGGGAGTTCGATCTGGCGCTGATTACGGATATGATTACGGTAATTCTGTATCTCTGGATTGTCATACAGGCAAGGCATCTGGAGGATGCGGGAAGCAGGCTGGCAGCGGGAAATATGGATTACCGGATTCAGAGCATCAGCCGGATGCCGCTGTTCCTGCAGAAACATGCGGAGGATCTGAATTCGGTCGGAGACGGAATCCGGATTGCCGTGGAAGAAAAGACAAAATCGGAACGCATGCGCACCGAGCTGATCACCAATGTGTCGCATGATATCAAGACGCCGCTGACATCGATTATCAATTACGCCGATCTGCTTCAGAAAGAACATACGGAAGAAGAGCAGAAGGAGTATCTGGAGGTGATCTCCAGACAGGCAGCCCGGCTGAAACAGATGACCATGGATATCGTGGACGCCTCCAAGGCAACGGCGGGAACGATTGATGTCGAACTGCGGGAAGTCAACGTCGGCGAACTGATGGAACAGGCAGCGGCGGAGTATGAGGAAAAGCTGCAGGCGCAGAATCTGGAAGTGATAAGGAATCTGAAGGACGGACCGCTGAGCGTTTATGCGGACGGCAGACTGCTCTGGCGCGTCTTCAGCAATCTTCTGTCCAACTGCGTGAAGTATGCGCTTCCCGGAACCAGAGTCTACATGGACGCGGACCGTGACGGGCAGGGAATGATCCGCATTTCCGTCAAAAATATTTCCAGGGATCAGCTGAATATCAGTTCGGATGAACTGATGGAGCGGTTTGTCAGAGGCGACGAGTCCAGACATACCGAAGGCAGCGGTCTCGGTCTCAGCATTGCCCGCAGCCTGTGCGAACTGATGCACGGCACGTTCAGTCTGACAATCGACGGGGATCTGTTCCGGGCGGACATCTGTCTGCCGGAATACCGCCAGCAGAAGGAGCTGCTGCCCCCGGAAAGCGCGGAACGGATCTGATCACTGCATGAAGAAAACACCTTGCTTGATGTCACACAGGACATTCGGCAGGGTGTTTTTATGTGTTCACTGCTTTTTATGCTCGTATCCGCTCCAGTCGCCGCTCTGGCGGTAGCCTTCGAGGACTTCCAGGCAGTGGACCATGGCGCCGGGAAGAATATAGCGTTTCAGACCGGGCGTATATTCGATATCCGGGATGTACTGATCGGCAACATGTTTCTGAAGGCTGCGGCGGATTTCTTCCGTATCCGGGGTCAGTTTGCTGTAAAGGACAATCTTCTGCGGAGCGATTGCCGAGATATATACCAGCATGCCGGCAGTTACCAGTTCCATGACGCCTTCGGGGGAATTGATCCGTGATCTTGCGTCCGGCACCATCATGGAAACTGTATTGTATACTTCTCCCGCCGCATGCATCTTTCCGGTTCTCAGCTTGCCGTCTATAATCACGCCGGCGCCCGCACCGACCATGCCGTCGGGCTGAAAATAGAAGACCATGTCATCGGAGTTCTCATGCAGGGCATAATAGCCGAGGGCCATCGCATTCACGTCATTGATCAGAATGACTTCCACATGATATTTGTCACGCAGACGGAATGAAATTCCTTCATTCCATAATCCGTAATCGGAATGGAACACTCTGCCCCTGTAGGTGACTCCGGGAATCGCCAGCGCCACGGCGTCAATATTATGGTGGCGGGCAAAAACATAGTCCAGCAGGTCGTCCAGATCCTGCAGGGAAAAGCTCTGCTTCAGTACTTCCCGGTCCAGGGTACGCTTGCCGTGGTCATAGATACGGTAACCGATGCGGACCCGGTCCTGGTGATTGATCATGCCCACCGTCAGGATGCGGTAAGGATTTTCAAACGGTTTGCGGGGATCGGCACGCTTTACATTTTCATCTGCTTCATCTGCCTGCTTGACGGAATTGTTGACAAGCTCAATCAGCTGGCCTGTATTGTATTGGGCAAAGATTGCGGCAGGAATCTTCATGACAATGGCATCACGGAAAATCTGCTTTGTCTTTTCATACTGGAAATGGATCTGCGGTGCCAGCAGGATAATGTCGTAATCAAATCCTTTTTCAAAAATGTGATCATAGGAAACCGCTGAGAATTCATAGTCCAGTCTCAGGGTATCGGCGGCTTTGGAGAGTTCTGAGGCAAAATAGCTGGTGGTCAGACCGCTGGAACAGCTGAGCAGAACCCTGTGCTTGCGCTTGATCTTCAGTTCGATCAGCGTCTGGCGCATTTCGGTAAACAGATTCAGGGCGTGTTCCCTGTCTTCCAGACGGAAATGCAGGTAGAAGGCATTTTCTCCGTCCTTCAGGGTTGTAATGATCAGTTCGATGATATCCTGTTCATGAAATACAACCTGTCCGTCCGCATAATCGGTAATCAGCGTCAGATTGCCTCTTTCATCTTCACTGACATCATAGTAGCCGCGTCCGCTTTCACGGATATATTGCCGGAATTCTTCTGCAGTATATGTCATAGCCGTCTTCCTCCCGGTTTCATCATATCAATTTCCGGTAAAATTTATCAGATAATGATCAGATTGTGCAAAAGATTCATCAGATTCTGACGGTGTCTGAAGGGGATGTTTTTTGCATGCATACTTTATTGACAGAGCAAAATCGGCAGATGTTTTAGAATGAATTTTGAAAAAACGTAAAGAAATAAAACTGATATCCGCACCGAGAGAAAAAAAGTGAATTTTTTTTATGCTGCCCAGGTGGTTTTTGAATTTTTCAGCAAATGTTATTAACAGAAGGATGGTAAATCAGATGACTGAAAAGATCAAAATATCGCTGCAGAATAACTTCATGTTCACAACTGTCTTTGAAGATGAGAAAAAACTGAGG
>SVBN01000052.1 GCA_015058875.1 Erysipelotrichaceae bacterium
TCATGTTGACATTGCTGTTGTACTGCAAAGCTCCGCCCTGTCTGATCAGTCCTGTGTCAGGCTCGATTGTGCCGGGAGCACTGATCGCTATGCCATCGTATTTTCCGGCATGGAACAGCTCATCAATACATGCGGTGAAATCGTCGAGGCTTTTGCGCGGTGTGGGTACTTTTCCCTTTTCACACAGCTGATACTCCTCTGCAGCAGCCCATTTAATAAATGTTCCCCCAATATCCAGCGCCAGTATACTCATTTACATACCTCCGTCTTTGTTTTATGCGGTTCTTTATTCTGCAGATTGAATTGAAAATGATGTGTTCCGCCGGCAAGTATGTATTCCTGGCCGTCCTGCAGTGTCAGATGTGCTGCTGTTCCGGATGGAACCTGACACGTATAACTGACATGACCGCCATCGCGCTGCCAGCGGGACTGAATCATTCCAGATTGAGTCTTATAGCTGCCCTCAGCCCAGGTAAGAGAACCGCCGATAACCGGCTTTAATTCAAATTCTCTGAATCCGGGTTTTGCCGGTCTGATTCCGGCAATGTATTCAAACAGGAACTGACAGACAGCTCCGAGAGAATAGTGATTGAAGCTGTCCCTGAAGACATCCATGCCGTTCCAGTTTTCCAGCATCGTGGTCGCACCGAGTGTGACGGGATGAAGCCAGGATGGCGCTGCTGTCTGTTCCAGCAGCTTAAAGGCTTCCTCTTTTAAGCCGTTGTCGCATAGCACAGGCAGTAAGATTCCTGTGGAAAGAAAGCCGGTATTCAGATGATCATCCGCTGCTTCAATTTCTTTTTTCAGCTGCTGAATCACCAGCGGCTTTTTTTCTTCGCTGACCATTTCATATGCAAGAGCCCTGACATAGGCGGCCTGATGGCCTTTCTGGATGGTTCCGTCTTCGCTGATCAGATAGCGGTCATAGGCATACTTCAGCCCGGCTGCTCTCTGTCTGTAGAATTCCGCATCTTCTGTCTTTCCCAGCACGTCTGCCATATAAGCCAGCAGATCACAGCTGTGTTTTGTACAGGCGGTCGCGGTTTCGGGTTTGCCGTATTTAGCCATGTGGCGGACGAAGTCTTCCGGTCTGCCGCCGTTTGCGAATAATTCAATGACTTCTTTTGAAGGCGGTAAGGGTTCATTCCATTCGCCATAATGGAATCTGGTGTCATAGATCAGATCACCTTCCCCGTTTCTGTACCACTCTTCATCTTTATAGAGCGGATTGGTTTCCTTCATGCAGTTCAGTGAGAAGTTCACCCATCTCTTTGCGGTCTCATAATGGTTTTCCAGAATTGTTTTATCTCCGTACATCTGATAAAGCTGATACGGAATCACGACTGAACTGTCACCCCAGCCCACCGAGTCTTCGCCGATATTGCCCTCTCCTTCCGGACCGGCAAGAGCCATATCCGGCCTTGTTTTCTGAACTTCAATCAGTTCTTTCGGATTATGCACGCTTGATGTGGACGGGAAGGTAATCCCGAGCTTGCCGGAGGCATACTGTTCGATGGCCTGATCCTTCAGCCACTTTTCATAGAAGGACTTTACATTCATGAACCAGGCGGATGTGCGGCAATAGATTGCCGCGTCTCCTGTCCAGGCGTTCTTTTCCCTGGTCGGACAGTCTGTCGCGACATCCAGGAAATTGCCTTTCTGCGACCATCTGGCATTTTCGACAAGTTTGCTGATCAGTTCATCGGAACATCTGAAATCACCGGTTTCTTCCATGTCGGAATAAACAGCGATCGCTTTGAACTCTGCGTCCTCAATACCTTCCACAAGTACATAGCGGAAGCCGAACCATGTGAAATACGGTTTGTATTCTTCCACCTCTGCACCTTTGCATATATAGGTGACTTCCTGAAATCGCTCCAGCCCGCCGTCGCAGTTGGCAGTGGAGAAGTTTCCGTTCAGATCCAGACCCTCGCCATGTTTCAGGTGAACCGTCTGACCGGACTTTGTGTTGTATAGTTTCATGGACACATAGCCAGCGATGTTCTGACCGAAATCGATCACCAGATTTCCCGATGCGTCTTTAAACGGTTTTCCTTCGAACACTTCGTGCTCAGTGACCGGTACGCCTTCCGTTTCAATGAGTGTTCCTTCTGTATGTTCATGGCATTCCGCAGCTTTGACCCAGCTGCTCAGTTCTCTTCGGTGATCGAAGACTTCACCTTTGAGATAATCGGAAGAAATCACTTTACCTTCAGTGACATCAAACGATGTATCTGTCGGAATGGTGACTGTTTCGCTTTCATAGCGAAGTGTGATCTCGCCTTTTAAGGCAAGTGTATAGCCGAAATTGTTATGCCATCTCCACCAGCCGTCGCCGACTGTTGTCTGCCAGACATTTGTCCCTTCGTTTACAAGAGCTGTAATGTCATAGGTCTGATACTGAATCCGGTGATAATAGCTGGTAAAGCCAGGCGTGAACCGGTGATCCGTCACTTCTCTTCCATTGATTTCCGTATGGTAGATGCCGTGGGAAGTCACTTCCAGAGTGGCTGAAAGCAGTCCTTTTCCGGCTTCAAATGACTTCCGGAATACCGGAATCAGCGGATTCTGTTTTGTGTCCTGCGGATGTGAGATCCACAGCGCATTTGTGCTGATCATGATAACTCCCTGCTGAGTGACAGGATTCTCCCAGCGCATGTTTCAAGATCCTCTCTTGAGATTTCTTTCTTTTCGAGCGCCTGTGCGATCCGGTCGCAGTCGGGCTGCGATCCCGGCATAATCCAGTCATTGCCGTTTTTGATACACAGTGCTGCGTCACTTGCGCCGTATGTTCCAAGATTCAGACGGTCGCTGGTCGTCCCCCAGTCAGTCATGACAACGCCATCGAATCCCCATTCTTTTCTCAGAACGGTTGTCAGAAGGTCATAATGGTTTGCGGTATGAGTCCCGTTAAGAAGATTGTAGGAAGACATAATGCATTTGGGAGCTGACTGCTTGATGCAGAGTTCAAAGCCTTTTAAATAGATTTCCCTCAAAGCTCTTTCGGAAACGATACTGTTGGAGCCGAAGCGGTTGTATTCCTGGTTATTGCAGGCAAAGTGTTTGATTGTCACGGAACATTTCTCATGTTTCTGAACACCTCTGACGACCGCTGCCGCAGTCAGTCCCGAAACCACCGGGTCTTCGGAGCAGTATTCAAAATTGCGGCCGCATAACGGCATTCTCTGGATATTCAGAGCCGGTGCCAGCCAGATATTGATTCCGTAGATGCCCATCTCTTCGCCGACGATGTCACCGCACATTTCCGGAACATCCGGATTGAACGCCTGAGCCAGGGCAGTGCCGACCGGAATGGCGGTTGTGAACTGATAATACTTTTGTTCAGATTCACTGATCTTCCTGATTGTGTCGATCTTTGCCTGCACTGCAGATTTAAGAGGTTCATCCAGAAACTGCACAATGTTCTCCATTGCCGCAAATTCATTTCCGAAAGCGGCGCCGTCTTTGAGGATATAGCTGGTTGCCAGACGCAGTCCGGCCGGGCCGTCCGCAAGGATCAGTTTTCCAAAGCCTTTTTCACTGAAGAAGTCCGGGCTTTCCGCTGCCGCGCCTGCCACTGCGTTGCCGGCGTTGCCGATAATGGAAGTGCTGCTGTTTTCGTCATATCGTCCGACACATGTGTGAATCAGCTCATCGTCCGTAAACCCTGAGAGATCGATCTGTTCTTTCTCCGGATAAGATGTTCTGTTTCTGTCAAAGTGGCCAATGCCTTTCAGTCCCTGCACGTCCGCTTCAAAGACTTTCAGTCCTTCCTCGCCTGTTTCAGAAAGAGAAACGGATCTGTCTTCAAAACCGGTATCGATATGCAGATCTGTTGATGCAAGGACCGTAACCGTCTCACTGAGCCTGACCGCACAGACATTCATACTGTCCGCCATGATCATGTAATCCCCGTTTTCCAGAATCCAGGCAGACTGTTCCTCACTGTAGGAGGCCATATTTTCAAGCGGCAGGCTGAGTGTGATTTCCTCACTTTCACCGGGCTGCAGTTCATGAGTCTTGCCATAGGTTCCAAGTTCCTTCAGCGGCTTGTTAAGTGTTCCCTTGGGAGCGCTGTAATAAAGAAGAACCGCTTCCTTTCCCTGGAAATTACCTGTGTTCATAACTCTGACAGTGACAGAGAGCTCATTGTCTTTCAGCTCTGTGTGAGTGATTTCTTTGGTAAATTCCGTATAGCTGATTCCATAGCCGAACGGGAACAGGGGCTTGCAGTCTGCTGTGTCGTAATAACGATAGCCGGCATAGATGCCTTCTTTGTAGCAGGTATCGTTGAGATCGTAATTCTGAATCACATCACAGTCTTCCGCTTTGATCCAGGTGGCAGTGAGTTTTCCGGAAGGATTGCTGTGGCCAAGAACGATGTCAGCCAGCACATCCCCTGTCACTGTTCCCAGCTGTCCCAGCAGGAGAATGTTTTCCACTCTGTCCGTAACAGGCGACAGATCAACCGGTCCGCCCACATTCAATACAAGCAGGAATTTTGCATACTTTTCAGCGCAGCGGTGAATGTCTCTGACTTCATCATCCGTCAGGAGATAATCACCTTTCTTGATCTGCCGGTCGGATCCTTCGCCGCTGTTTCTGGCAAGGACATAGACACAGACATCAGCTTCCGCTTCAATGGGAAAATCATATTCCGGCTCATCCGGGGTTTTACCTAATGCCGCTGCGAATACCGGGATCTTTTTCTCTTCCGCTTCTTTTCTGATCCGCTTATAGAATTGAACACTATTATCTGCTTTGCACGCGTCGTATCTGTCCATCCATTCTTTTGAGACGATCGTGAATCCCGCTTTTTCAAGGCCTTCTTCACAGGTTGTAAAATGGCGCACATTCACGTCGCCGGAGCCGGTGCCGCCCTTAATGGTCTGTCTTGCACCGCTGCCATACAGTGCCAGCTGACATGGCCCGCTTAAAGGAAAATCTTCGTTCTTTTTCAGAAGAACCGTGCACTCCGGAGCGGTCTTTCTGAGTGTTTCGTTATGCTTTATTTCAAAATCTCTGACTGTCTTGTCTGAAAATCTCTGCATGGTTTTTTCCTCATTCCAGTTCATTTACAATGCCATGAAGAACGGTATCGATCTCTTTGATTTCCTTCGGTTTCATCTGCAGCATTTCCATGATTTCGCTGATCGTGTTTTTGCTTAAGACCAGCTGCAGTCCTTCCAGCTGGTACCCTCTTGCCTTTGCGACAAGAGCCATGCCGTCGTACATCGGTCTGAGTAAAGCCTGGACTTCCTCATTCTGTTTTTTCATATGTCCAAGTGAACATGCAATACTCAATACCGGCGCATAGTCCGCATTCAGCGACACTCTCTGTTCCGGCTCTTCAAAGCCGTGATAGGTCAGTTTGCCGAGAGTCTCTTTCAGCCAGCCGATACTGTCTTTTGTCCAGTTGGGAACTCTTTCCGATACAGCGTTGGTAATGACCCAGTCTTCACCGGTCGAGAATCCATGGCCGCCGAAGGAATAAATATGGCTTTCAAACGGAATATCCTTTTCGGCAAGCGCAAGTTCCATGCGCAGTGTGTTTGAAATATCCACTGTCTTGTCATCGCGGCAGGCAGCGA
This sequence comes from Erysipelotrichaceae bacterium, assembly GCA_015058875.1. Taxonomy (GTDB): domain Bacteria; phylum Bacillota_I; class Bacilli_A; order Erysipelotrichales; family Erysipelotrichaceae; genus Bulleidia. Next base: position 5,592 of record SVBN01000052.1, read on the forward strand.
AGAAACACGGGCATGTTTCCCTTGTGACATTCTGATAGGGATACGGCATGCCGGGCTGGCACATATCAACGATGTCTTCCAGGATCGCCGGATAAACCAGGACCGCAGCGGCAGGCCTGTGCTTTGCCTGGGTGGCAGCGACAGCTGCCAGATGGCCGCCGGCGGAGAAGCCGGAAATGACGATCTTATCGGAATCGATGTGCCATTCTTCGCTTCTGTTCTGAATGATTTCCATCGCTTCTTCATAATCTTCCAGAGGCATCGGCCACTTTCCCTTTTTGTTGGTGGTATATCTCAGGATAAAGGCCTGATAGCCGGCCTGAAGATATGTCATGGCAACCGGATCCGCTTCCCGGTCGGAACACATGGCATAGCCGCCGCCCGGCATTACCAGCATGGCCGGACGTTTCTCAAAACCGAATTCTCCGCCTGCTTCCTGAATAAATGCGGTCAGTGTGACATTTCTTTCTTCGTTCATTACGATAACTTCGCTTTTCATCATGCTTTTCTCCAGATCTTTTTTAATTCTTCGGCAATATAGTTTTCCGCTTCTTTTGCGTAAGCTTCCTGCTCGGGATTCTTCGCGTCCTGATCAGGATATTCTTTATGATTGACTTCCAGGAATCCGTGCAATGCTTTTTCCCAGACCCTGAATTTTGTATTAACTCCTGCTTCTTTCAGCAGTTCATTGTATTTTCGGGAATGTTCTGTCAGCGGATCCGTTCCGCAGCATGCAAACACAGCCGGAGCGATTCCCGTCAGCTGCTCTTTGGACGCCATGACCGGTGAAATATACGGATCATTTACCGATACACCTTCCGGGAAGAAGACCTCTTTCAGGACATCCATGGTCTTATCATCGAGCAGTCCGTTGAATTTCACAAAATCAAGGAATGGATAGCACAGTACCTGGGCCGAAAGATCGATGCCCTGATCATGCAGGATCAGCGTGGATGCCGCGGCCAGATGACCGCCGGCCGAGAATCCCATGACGGCGAACCTCTCTGTGTCGAGGTGATAATCTTCACTGTGGTCCATGAAGTATTTCACTGTATCCGAGATCTCATTCTGGGGATACGGGAAGGGATGGATATCCAGCTTTGTGTAATTGATGCTGACAATAAAGGCGCCGCACTTTTCCGCCATATCCAGACAATAGGAGTCCAGCTCACTTGCATCGCAGCCGACCCAGCCGCCGCCATGGATATTGAAGATCACCGGATAAGGCGCTTCGGTATTGTGCGGCCGGTACAGGAAGCCATTCACAGGATCCGCGTTTTCTCTTCTGACCTGAAACGCTTCCCCTTCTGTGTCTTTCCATACTTCCTGCTTTCTTTTGAGACGGATCATCTTTTTCATCATTTCCGTTTTCAGACTCATATGTTTACACGCCCATTCCTTCTTTTACTCACACATTCCGAACAGACGGCGGGCTATATCTGCTTTGTAGTTGAAACAGTCTTCTCTGAGTCTGTTCTGCAAAGGCATTTCTTCCGCTTTGTCTGTACCGAAACCGTGATAGCCGTCCTCGTATTTTTTCAGATCAACAAGTTTTCCATGTTCCCTGAGCAGCTGCGCATAGCGCTCGCCCTGGGGATGCAGCGGATCTTTTCCGCAGACGATGACAACCGCCGGGGACAGCTTTTCCAGCGTTTCTTCCGTGATCTTCGCAGCCGGGGAAAGCACTTCGGAGTCCAGAGGAATCTCCGGCGGATAGAGGGAAAACATCATGTCATACAGCTTGTTTCCCTCCGGGAAATCGATCGGGATACTTCCGGTGAAATCCAGGAAAGGAACTTCCATAATCTGCCCGGCAATCTGAATACCTTCCTTCGCCAGCAGGATCGCAGCTCCCGCAGTGAGATGTCCGCCGGCACTGCCGCCGGACAGTACGATTCTGTCCGGATCAATGCCGAGCTGCTCCGCATTTTTCTTCAGCCACTTCACCGTATCCACAACTTCTTCCTGCGGATACGGGAAGCTTTTGTCGTACAGCCTTTTGTAATTGACATTGACGACAAAGGCGCCAAGCTCTTCGCTTAATCTCTGACAGTATCTGTCGTCATCGACGGCGTCCATGCCGACCCAGGCGCCGCCGTGGATCTGTACAAACACCGGAGCGTTTTTCTGTTCCTTCGGAAAGTAAAGAATCACTTCCACCGGCTCTTTGCCTTCCCGTTCTATTTTTGCCCTCTGGCCAATCACAGGATCTGTCGCGTAATGTTTATTGATCCTGTGAAAGCGGACGTTGAATATTGTTTTTTTAATCATGTTCAGCGGTTTCATATGTCACCCCGATATTTAATTCACCTGTGCCGCGGATCACGGCCACTGCCCGTCCCTGCCAGGTTTTTATGGTTCTTCCAAAATAGTCTTCATCACTTTCCGGATCAGCTGATCCAAGCCCCAGAAGTTCCGGATTGTTTTCTTTACTGACCGTCACTTTCACAGTCACATCCGGATTCAGAATTCCTGAATTATCCACGACTGTGAATTCAATGATTCCTTCTCCTGTTTCCGTCTGTTCCATATGCACATCATAAGAAGCGGAAACCAGTTCGTCTGTTTCTGCCGCATGTCCATTACGGAAGTTGACAGCTTTGATGGTTCCCGGTTCAAACACAGCCGTAAAGAAAACTTTATTGCGGACCGGCTTTTCCTTCCCGATCAGTCTTTCATTGATATAGAGTTCGACTTCATCCGCGTCGGAATAGACTTCAATTGTGACTGGATTGCCTTCCTGCCCACGGTAATTCCAGCGTCTTTCGGCGTCGCTCCATCCCCATTTTGTCGGTGCCTGTTTCTCACCGTAATGTGCGGGATCCTGCACGGCAATGTAAGGCTCTTTTCGCAGTCCCCAGACAATCTCACGCCAATAGGAGACAGGCCTGCGGTTTCCAATCAGATCGAAATCGCCGCAGCCGGCTGAGCGCCATGGATATTTACCGTAAAGATCATTATTGTCACCTTCGCCATAGCGGAGCTGGCCGACGCCGGCCTCACCCAGATAGTCCCAGGCAGTCCAGCCGAAATCGCCGATGATCTGCGGATATTTCAGGCACAGCTGCCAGTTTTCATACAGAGAAGCAGGATAGCACTCGGTCCCAAGAATGATGCGCTGCGGATAATTCTCAAGATCCGTTTCGTAGCGGAATTCAGCGTAGTTATAGCCGGCGATGTCTGTCTGGCTGAAGGCTTCTTCCAATGGTTCTCCCATTTCTTTTGAGACGAGGACTTTGGAAAGCTCCTCCATATTTCCGTTGAGAATGGAATTGATATCCACTCCTTTTTTTGCCGCAAGTTCCGGTATTCTGTTCATCATGGCAAGAATCATATTGATGGAGTTGACCGTATACCTTGTACGATCCAGGCTGCGGATCAGATCGCAGATTTTTCTGCCATACTGCACTTCATGGGGGTCGCTGACTTCAAGAATTTCATTGCCGATGGAATAGATGATGACAGAAGGATGATTGTACGCCAGTTTCACCATATCTTCCGTATCCTGTTTCCAGTCATTGCGGAATTCACAGGAGTAATCTCCTTCCACCTTCGGCACAGTCCACGCATCGCATAATTCCAGCATCACCAGCATGCCCAGCTCATCGCAGGCTTCCAGCACTGTGCGGCTTGTCGGGAAATGGGCGCAGCGGATGGCGTTGTATCCGGCCTCCTTCAGTTTCCGGATACGCCGGCGGGTCATCGCTTCATGTTCAATTCCCCCGATGATGCCATGATCCTGATGAACGCAGCCGCCGCGGAGTTTGATTTCTTCGCCGCTGATCCGCAGTCCCCGGAACGGATCCAGAGACAGGGTGCGGATTCCGAAACGGACTGTTTCGCTATCATATCCGCATAACTCCGTATGACATTCATACAGGTGCGGTGATTCAGGATTCCAGAGCTGCGGATTCTTCACATGAAAGCGCAGGGTAACAGTCTTTGTTTCGCTTGGGTTCATTGTTACAGGGACTTTGATTTCCTCCTGTGCGATCCTGTGCACAAGCTGCACAGTCAAACGGGATCTTTGCCGGTTTACAATTTCTGTGCTGATGTTCAGCTCAGCTGATTCTTTGTCCGCGTGCAGGACTGTCACTTTCACGCCATGGGGCACAATGTATATATCTTTCCCCCGGTACAGCCAGACATCCCTGTAGATGCCGGTTCCCGGATACCAGCGTGAGGAAGGAACACTGTTTCTGACCAGTACTTTCAGGGAGTTTGAACCCTGTCTGACATATTGAGAAATATCTGTAAGAAGCGGCGTATACCCGTTTGCGTGCTGCGTGATCAGGGTGCCGTTGAGATAAACAGAAGCGTTTTTATAGATTCCTTCGAATTCCAGATACAGTGTTTCAGATACGTCATCCACGGTGAATGTCTTTGTATAGCAGGCGGATGAATACGAATAATATCCGGACGCGTTGCCGGCGGGTGCGTGTTCATCGCGCTTCTGATGAATCATCGCGTCATGAGGAAGTGTTACCTTCTCTGCTGCTGTTTCTCCCCGGATCGTTTTTTCAAGCGCTGTTCCGATGCCTGTCTGATACAGCCATTCCTCATTGAAACCTGCCTTTTTCATAAGTATCTCCCTCCCGGTTTTTATCTGATACAAATGTATCATAGCAGTATCTTGTGAGACAATTGTTTCACTGAAAATGAGACACTGGAAAGCCGTTTGTATCAGATGCATCAAAAGAAATCATGTCAGAGAACTGACATAAAAAAGATATGTATCCAGGCAGGCCATAGCCGGTAAGAGGATACATATCATATGCGTTATTCAAATTGGTTTTTTCACCGCAGATGCTCCAGGCCGATCTTCAGCATTTCGCCATTGACTCCTTTTTCCATCCATTCAGCCACTGTGATGCCTTCTCCCTTTACTGTGAAAGCGCCGGAGCCTGCGCAGATACAGTGCGTGGTGAGATCCGCCTCCTTATAAGCGGGTTCCGGTCTGTAAAAGTAAAACAGTCCTATTTCGGGAATTGCGGCTGTAAGGGCATCTGCCATATCCGCAAGATGCTTCCGGAAGCGGTCGCCCGTTTCCCTTGTCGGATTCCAGTTTCCGTCTTCTTCCAGATAGCCGACATACTGGGTCAGCGCCCAGTCACGGCTGGAGCAGCAGTACATGATTCTGACTTCCGGGTGCTTATTGTGCAAAGCAATAAGGCTGTCAGTGACGATTTCCGTGCCGGTCAGTCTTGCGCAGATTTCTTCCGGTGCACCCCAGACTTCGCGTGCGATGGTCTGCCAGTTATTGTGCATCATGGCACTGTCGCATATGACTGTAACATCATGACAGTCCGGAAATGCACCGATGATATCATCCGCCAGCAGTGCTGTTCCGAATGCGCCGGCAGAAAAGCCTGTGATAATCAGCTTCTGCGGATCCGGAACAAGCTCCCTGACTTTTTCCAGCAGCAGTCTGTAATTGATATATCCGTGATGCATCAGGACCTGAGGGTTTCCATTGAGATCCGTATAGGGATAATCATTACGACCGCAGTGGAAATCCCCCGTCGTATAAGGCAATACGGCAACCGTCCAGTCACGGAACGGATTTTTTTTTGAACGTCCGTTGGTTCCTGTCCGCATAAGAATGTCGGCAGTTTCCGCCTCAACGGCATAGAAGTTCTGCTGATCTCTGTTTCCCGGCTTATTCGGCCTGGCTGCTGTATACTCATCGAAAGAGACGCCTCCTCCGCAGAATGACAGCATCAGATTGTTTTCTTTTCCCAGCCTGATACATCCATACGTCGGCTTGTTTTCAGCTGTGACGGCTCCTTGCGGCCAGTATTCATAGCCTTTGCCGATTCCAGGATGTTCAGGCAGCTCAGGATAGCGGAAAGCCGTAATCAGACGGTAAACCAATCTGTCTTTCAGAGTCCAGCCGCCGGTATCCGGAATGATTCTGTGTTTTCTCATGTCAGTTTTCCTTTTCATCAGATTTATATGGCGTTACCCTGCGCTCCCACGCCATTCCGTTTTCTTTGAAAGCGGCAAGCGGCGGGAACTTTTTTAAGGCAACCGGACAGATTTCATCCGGTGCTTTGCCTTCTTCGGCCCAGGCCTTTAAGGTTAACAGCCCTAAGTGTTTTTCATCTTTCGGCACAGCCGGCATACCGTAGACATAATCCTGGACACCCGGACCTCCGGAGATATGGGCCATGCCCGGCAGTAAGAACAGACGGAAGAAATCAGATGTCTCCCCCATTGTCTTCTGAACATTTTCGTAATACCGGATGGAACTTGTCATCGGGATGATCGGATCTGCTGTTCCGTGCACAAGCAGAAGTTTTCCGCCGCGGTTTTTAAAGGCTGATAAATCGGTATTGACCGCATCAAGATGAGAAGCCAGCGCTTCACGCACCAGTTTTCCATCCCGGTTCAGATCAAAGTCCATGAAATTGAAGTCTTCACCGAGTACCCAGCGGAACAGGTAGAAATAGCTTTTATCAAAATTTTCCTTTTCACAGCGATGGACCAGTGCCATCCCGCTTCCTTCACTTCCCGGTGTAAGTGTTCCTTCATAGACGCCCGGACAGCCTTTATAGACTGCCATCAGCGCATCAAGCTGTGTCTTATCCACGCCGGCATCTGCCAGCAGTTCACGGGTAACCATGATCTTATCCGGCCTGTAGAAGAATTTATCTTTATTGCGGCGCTGACCTTCTGCCGTGCATTTTTTCAGGAAGGTTCTGACCAGCTTCTTTTCCTGTCTTTTCGTAAAAGGCCGGACTCCCCGAGTGTTCAGGTGCTGCCAGTCCCAAAGGAAGGCCAGATGCAGGTTAACGCGGTCATAAGCCGGCGCACATGCCAGAATGCCATCATAATCTTCCGGATAACGCTGCGCTTCGCTCAGCGCCTGCTGTCCCCCTGTTGATCCGCCGATAAAGTAGGAATAACGGACCTGTTCGCCATAGTATCCTGCCGTAAGAGCTTTTCCCACAACAGTCATGATATGAGTGGCGCGGTGACCGAAGTCATCCCAGACTGCTTTGTTGTTAATACCGCAGTCCGGACCTGCCGAGGTGCCCAGATCGGTTGTGACTGCGGCAAATCCAAGCTGCAGGGGACCCGCCAGCATCATCGGCAGGATCATCCCGGCAGCGCCGCCATTGCCGACGCCGGCCAGATCGCCATTCCATCCGGAAACCGGCAGCCACAGTTCAATTCTGATATTGCTGCCCGGATCAGGCCTTGCCGTCACGCAGACTGCTATATGTTCCGGAATGTTTTTCAGCGGCATCATCGGAATACTATTATCGTCACCGGCAGGAACCGTTTCTGCCCGGGTGATCTCGCAGTTCTCGGGCAGAAAGCACGCCAGCTTCTCTTTCAGGTCGGTCATGATCACTCACCTGGTATTAATATTTTCTGCTCAGCTGAGCCTCACACTCTTCACGTGTAATCTGCCCGGCATTGCATTTGGACATCAGTTCAGCATCTTTATCTTTCAGGTTATAGAACGCATAGAGCAGAATTGCCGAGATTGCGAATCCGACTGCAGGAATGAGATATCCGAGATTCCAAAGCGTGTTCAGAGCAGTCGCTGACTGGGTCACACCCTGGGCAGCCAGATCGGCGAAGCTGTCCCCCACAACTTCTTTCCAGCCAAAGACGGCAAGAATATACAGAGCAACGGAGCCGACCAGACCGTTTACCGCTTTATTCAGGAATGACTGCAGTGAGTAGAAGATGCCCGAGCAATCTTTACCGGTTTTATATCGTGTATATTCAATTGTGTCCGGTGCGATATAGGTCCTTACGACACTGATCAATGCGTTGGGGATCGCGCACAGACCACCGAGAACAATGAACAGTATCTTGTTTTCGCGGCAGAAGAAATAAATAATCAGAGTCGCAGCCGCCAGCAGAACGAAGATGAAGGCCAGAAGGTTTCTCTTGCCGAACTTATCTGCCAGTTTGCCGCAGAAGGCACTGAGAATAATACCCGGCACAAAACCAATCAGCATAACGTAAGTCAATATCATGGAATCGTGGAAAATATAGAAACCGATAAAGCCTTCCACAGCAGTTCGCGTGCAGAAAAGGGTTGAGATGATCACCGCCAGGAAATAGACCATAATGTACTTGTTTGTCAATACGCAGTTGATCATGTCTTTGAAAGTATACTTTTCCTGGGAACCCTCGTTTTCAACATTTCTGAGTTCTGTATTATGTTCCTGCACTTTAAACACCATGGGAATCATGAAGACCAGGAAGATCAGCGAGCCGTAGACACCGATGTTTTTCAGGGGAACACCGAATCTTTCGCTTAACAGTGCGGAAACGATCACTGACATTCCGATTGCCGCAACAACCGTGATTACTCCTTTTACTGTCAGAATGCTGTTTCTTTCGGAGGGACTGTCTGTAAGTGTTGTGATCATGGACTGCATAGGCACTTCCGTCAGTGTGCATGTAAAGTCATAGAGCAGATATGTCACAAAGAACCAGATGATCTTCACAGTATCCGTCGCATTCTTCGGCATCATAAAGAACAGAATCGTTGCAACCGGGAATGTCCAGAAGAACAGCCGGTACCATGGCATATACCTGCCTTTACCCGCAAACCGCTGGACCAGTTTCCATTTTTTTATGTCAATTTTGTCGATAATGAATCCAAACAGCACATCATCCACTGAGTCAATGATTTTGACAAGCAGTATCGCAGTCGCCAGTGATACGGTGCTGATGCCCTGGAACATAAGGAACATGGTCATGTATGATCCAACCAGTGAAGTGCAGAACAGACGTGCTGTGTCACCGACATAATACCAGGTCTTTTCCGAGCGGCTGAGCTGCCAGTCCGGATGCTTGTTGATTTTTTCCTTTGCCATTGTCTTTCTCCCTAAATGTATTTTTCAATAAATGACATCATTCTGTTAAATGCTTCGTCTGCGTGAGGTTCTTTTCCAACGTTGTCCATATATCCATGAGGAAGGTTTTCTGACGGAAAGTAAACAAGATCATTCGGTACATGAATCTGATCCAGGACTTTCTTCAGATCTCTTCCCTCTTTGATGAAGAAGCCGTTTTCACCGCCTTCATTGGAAGCGTTGATCCAGCTTGGGATGAAGGAATCACTGATATAGTTCTTAGCGTTGATGATTGCCGTATCTTCCGGCGCATTCTTCTTTGCCCCGGTCCAACAGCCCAGCATGGCGTACATCTTTGAGTCAAATACGGATGAATCAAGAGCAGCCTCATCGATTGCCAGAACTCTGAGGTTTTCTTTTGTCATGACCGGCTTTACACCCAGCTTTTCTGCATACGCATCACTGCACACACAGGCTGCGTAGATCTCAGTCATGTCCGCCCCTGCGCTGCCTCCCGAAAGGCAGACTCTGTTCATGTCTAGATGATACTGATCCGCATTCTCCAGCAGGAAACGGAACAGCTCATCCAGCTGGCGGATCTGGTCGGGAAATCTGTACCGGGGTGCCAGTGCATAGTCTGCGTTGACCAGCGCGTATCCCTGTTCAATGATCTTCATCAGCTTGCCGGTCTTCTCTTTTCCTGCCGAAAGCGGATCTCCGGAAGATTTATTCCCGAAGATGAAGCCGCCGCCGTGGAGATATATAACTGCCGGGTATCTTTTTTTCGTGTTGTCCGGCAGCCAGATGTCCGCGAAGCTGTTGGGATAATTCTTTCCATAGCAGACATCATTATGCAGGATCATACCGTTGTCCATCTGAACCGTGCCCGGCTCTTTCCAGGGCTTCCATTCATTTGGCTGATGTCCTTTGTATGCTGTTGAATAGATTATTTTCTGCAGTCCTCTGCAGATCAGATCGTTAACCATTCTGCTCATTGTTCTCCTCCAGCAGCTTCATTCCGATGTTCTTCTGTTTCCCCAGGATTGTCTCTTTGATCCACTCCGCGCAGCTGATTCCTTCGATCCGGTAATCATAGAAGACAGAATCCTGCAGAAGACAATGCTTTGTAAGACCTGTTTTCTTCTGCTTTTTCTCCGGACAGTCAGTGATATAAAACTGTGCCTGCGGGATTGTTTCCTTCATTTCCTTCACAGTTCCGCCAAACCATTCCTGAAATCTTACGCCGCTTTCTTTGGTGAAAGTGAATTCACCGTTTTCGATATAGTTGATCATCCTGGATAATCCTTCATCACGTATTGAGCAGGTCACCAGGATTTTCACTTTGTCCTGTCTCTGCTTGCTCAAAGCCTGCAGGGTGTCGAGTGTGATGTTGTCCGAATGGAGCCGTTCCGTGATCTCTGCCGGTGACTTCCAGACATTCTGTGCGATGTCATGCCAGCCCTGAAGAGGGAAGAAGCCGCTGTCAATCACACTGGTGATGTTTTCACATGCCGGATAAAGTTCCATGACATCGTCTGTTAACAGCGCAGCGCCGAAGGCGCCTCCCGAACAGCCGGTGACAGCAATGCATTCAGGATCCGGCACAAACTTCATGACGGTTTCCATTGCCTTGCGGTAATTGGTATATCCATGGTGATGGCAGATCCTCTTTGAGCCATCCTGTGCCGTATAAGGGAAATCGTTTGTTCCGGCATGGAAATCGCCGGTGTCGTAGATGAGAATCAGTTTTGACCAGTTTTGGAAAGGGTTCTCATTTCTTTCCGCGAAGATCCCGCTGTCCAGCCTGAGATCGGTGAACAGGTCCATGTGAATGGTATAGAAACCAAGGTTCCTGTCTTTTGAATAAAGAGAAGCGGGATGAGCGGCTGTATATTCATTCCAGCTGACCCCTCCTCCCATGAAGAAGATGAGGAGTCTGTTTTCACTGCCTTTTTTAAAATCAGCAAAAGTTTTTTCACCATTGGCTGCCAGACAGCTCTCCAGAGGGATCCGTACCCATTTTCCTGTTTCCGGTTCGCCCTTCAGTTCCGGTGCCCGTTTCTTTTTCAGATACGGCGTTAACACTTTCAGCCATAACGGCTCTTTTTCCCATTGATCCAGTTTCATCCTCCACCCCTTTCAAGCCGGGCCGGATCGATTACAATCGAAGGCCCCTTATGCTTTGTGTCTTCTTCGGCCCACACCTGAAGCGGTGTGACACCCGGAGCGAATGCGCCGCCCTTCTGTTTTTTCCCGTGTGATAGTCCGGGGTGTTCCGCCACATTGATCCAGTCTTTGAGATCTTTGCGGCTGAACAGTTTCAGGCTGTGTCCGGTCAGGATGGTATCGAAGTCATATCCTTCCAGTTTGTGAAGGCTGGAAATGTATGTTGCGATATCCGTGGATTCCGGCAGATAGAGCCATGTGGCGGAATTTGCGCCGTCGGATGTGATGATCAGTTTTTTCTCTTTGACGTAAACAGCGATACTGCCCTGTGTGTGACCCGGAATCTCAATGACCTGCACAGTCAGGTCTCCCAGGTCAAACGTGTCTCCTTCTTTGACGAAATTCCAGTTGGAAAAATTCATTCTTCCTTCATCCGTCTCTTCGGGATGCTTCGGAACCAGGATACGCCAGAAGAAGATTTTGTTGAGCACTTTCAGCGTTTTCTCCATGTAGCGGTGGAATGAAGGCTCATTGTGCTTCTTATAGATCGCTGTATCTTTTTCGTGAATATAAACCGGTGCATTGAACCAGAAGTTTCCGCCGGTATGATCGATATGACCGTGTGTATTGAATACAATCAGCGGCAGATCCGTGAGTTCTCTGACATATGCTTTCAGATCCGCGAATCCGTAAGCCGTATCAACGACACATGCCTTTTCTTTTCCGATAATCAGGAAACAGGCAACGCCGGAAGATGTGATTCCATAGACGCCATCCATCAGCTTTCTGCACTTATATATCTTTTTGAGCTCTTTCTCCATGACCATTTCCTCCGCTTGACTTTTATCTGATACATTTGTATCATAAGATTGCGAAGTGAGACAATTGTTTCACAGAAAATGAGACATGGAAAAGGAGTTTGTATCAGATGAATCCCCAGGAAAAAAACACTTATGTAAAACAGCAGATCACCAAAGCGCTGGTCAGCCTTATGAGAAAGAAAAAAATCACTGATATCTCAATCAGTGAAATCTGTGACAAGGCCCAGGTAGGCAGGGCTTCGTTTTACCGCAATTATGATTCAAAAGAAGAGGTCGTCGAAAAATATACAGAATCACTTATTCTGACATGGGCTGATGAAGTTGATATGGATCCCGGTGCAAATATCTACAATTTTTTTGCCAGCCTGTTTGAACACTTCCAGAAGAACAGCGGATTTTATAAAACTCTTTATAAACAGAACATGTCTCCTATGATTCTGAATGCCATCCGGAAAAAGCTGAATGTTATTCCGGATACAGAACCTGCCGTCCTGTATTCCAGCGCCTTTACCGCTTATGGAATATTCGGATGGATCGACATCTGGTTCAGCAACGGTATGAGAGAAACACCGGAAGAACTCAACCGCATTATCGTGAACAACATCAACACCATGATCCGAGGCGCAAAAGCACTCGAAGAACTCTGAAATAAAATCTGAAGCCAGATCATAAACCGGTTTCGCTTTTTTCATCTGTTCTTGTCTATATCCTGCCAGTTGGAATTATGCAGGATCTCAGCGTCTTCCCCAAGGAAAGCTTTTCCTGCTTCTTCGTTTCCCTGCAGCTGATAAAGCATCCAGGCGGTCATATAGCCGTCTGTCCTCATCAGCATTTCTTCATGTTCCGCGCCTGCTGCCCTGGCTCTGATCTTCATCACATCCTCCGGAACCTGCTCATAGTTTTCAATCAGCGCAGACAGCGGTGATACACCGCCGTATTCTTTTGTCGGGTCCTTCACTCCCTTGTCATCGGACTTTCCGGTTCCGGCGGTCATGAAATACGGGATGCGGATTTTTGTCACATCATAATGCCAGCCGAAATTGCCAGCCATGAACTGATAGGCGGCACTGCCGGTGAAAATGGTCTTGTACATCTTCCCGTTTTCATATTCCGAAACAGCAGCCAATGCGCCGGCTCCGCCCTGGGAATATCCGATAATGCCCATGTTTTCCTGATCCATGCGGTCATAAAGAATATGATCCGCCGGAAGATTCATCACACAGTCCAGTGTGATGGACGCTGTTTCACCGATTCCGGTCTGCGGATCTTCGTTTCCCACAACGATAAAGCCCCAGGAAGCCAGTCTTTCAAAGAAAGGCTCATAGGATGCTGCAGGTGTTCCGCTGGCATTTACAACCATGATCAAAGGATACTTATCGGTGTTCGTTTCAAGTTCAGCGGGATACCAGAAACGGATCATGCCGATGGATTCATTCTCTGAGGATATTTCTGTATAAGAGACTTCATGATCACCGGGCCGGGAATATTTCATTTCAAGTGCTGCGTCCGATGTGAACTTCTCAAAATACCCGTCTGTGATATCCGTATCTTTTCCGGAAGGAAACTGCGCTTTGATATAAAAGAACAGACCCGCTCCACCGGCAGCCAGCACGGCAATGATTATAAACATCACTTTTGTCATTTTCTTCATATGTCACCTTCTTATTCATTCAGCAATGAGAGCCCATGGCTTTCAACATTCCCATTCACGGCTGCGTAAATCCAGTCCGCGATACTGACATCGTCCTCCAGTTTATCAAAAACATTGCTGGATATGATGGTGTGCTGCGTATTATGCGTTTCCGGATCCTCTTTGTATTTCCAGATGTAGATACCGACACCGGGGATATTCTTCCTCAGTCCGTCAACCATCTTTCTGAGATCCGCCTGGAACAGATCTCCGTTTTCTTTGTTTTTGGTCATCGCTCCGGTCCGGATATACGCCTGATACTCCTGCAGCGTATCATCACGATAAGAACAGTCAAACAGGATCTTAACGGAGTCACCCCGCTTATTGTGCAGTGCAGTAAGACTGTCCAGCACCAGATTGTCACTGATCAGCCTGTCGGCGATAGCGGAAGGCGACTGCCAAAATTTCTCGGCCGTCTCATGCCAGCCGTCATAGAGAAGCAGCGAGCTGTCCACGCACACCGTGATATTGTCAGCGGAAGGAAAACGGCTGATGACATCATCCGCCAGAAGCGATGTTGCAAAGCCGCCTGCCGAGAAACCGGTTACCAGCAAAACGTCGGGATTGCCGATATAAGGCGCAGCCGCATCCATGAAGGCAGAATAGTTGCTGTAGCCGTTATGATAAACCACCTTCTCCTTACCCCCGTCTGTATAATGATATTCACCTGTTCCACTGTGAAAATCTCCACTGGCGTATGGCAGAACAAGGAAAGTCCAGTCACGGAAAGGATTTTCTTCTGAAGTGCTGCCGATTCCTCCGGAAGCGACGAAATCCTGTACCTGGGCTGTTGTGGCAAAAAACTCTTTGCCATGTTCGGAAGTATAATCGTTGATACTTACTCCGCCGCCGAAGAAATATACAGCAACCTTGTTCTCTGTCCCTACCCTGATAAGCCCGTGCCATTCACTCCCATCAGAGGACTTTGTCCCATTCGGGGTAATCCGGTACCATTTTCCGATTTCCGGTTCGCCTTTAAGCTCCGGATGCCGGACAAAAACAGTTCTGCCAAGGATCGCTCCCACTGCAATGGCCGCGATTATCACAACAGCAATCAGTATAATTCCAACAGTTTTCACAGCTTTTTTCATAACATCCTCCCCAGCATCTGACCGAGACAAATGTATCACAAACTCATAAATGATACATTTGTCTCAGTAAAAATGATACACAGGCGGCTTGTTTGTTTCACTTTTATGCAGAGCATTTCGATCTGAGAAGGCTTACACTGCTGTTTGAGAAAACGTCAGGAACGGACATCTACGTGACTTTCAGAGTGAGCCATGAAATGTTACTTTGAAACTGTTCTGACGCCTTGATAAATAGAGTTTCTCAGTATTCACAGCACCCGATCAAAAAAAGCACTGCCAATCATGCAGCACTTTCAACTGAGTGAACTACTCGGCAATTGAATTGCCGAGTAGACAGTATGTAAGAACCCTCCCAGTGAACATGTAGAAATCGTGGATTTACCTGCGATGTATACTGTTTATTGGTCAAAACAAACGTATGCACAGGGATTACCGCATACATGAACCAGGAGGGTCTATATGACAAAAACAGTTTACATCGGAATGGATGTCCATTCAACCAATTACACACTCAGCAGCTATACACGTGAAACAGATAACTGCTTCTCCACAGTCACTTTGAAACCGGAAGTAAAGAGTATCGTGAAGTATATCAAACGGATTAAAGAGGACCATGGTGAAGATGTTGAAATCGTTACCGGATATGAAGCAGGCTGCCTTGGATACTCTCTTTATAAAGATCTTGAGAAAGAAGGCATTAAATGCATTATCATTGCCCCG